>JBIQKL010000149.1:0-6578 GCA_044506555.1 Hyphomicrobiales bacterium
TGCAGCCGTTCAGCCTGACCGAGGCGAGCTGGCTGCCGCTCGTCCATCTCGCGCGCTCGCAGACACCGCTCCGGCAGAAGGACCTTGCCGCGGCGCTGTCGGTCGAGAGTCCGGCGCTGGTCCGCATCCTCGCCGCGCTCGAGGCTGCGGGACTGATCGAACGCGAGGACGATGCGGGGGATCGCCGCGCCAAGGCGATCCGGGTCACGCCGGCTGGCCGCAAGCTCGCGGAGCGGGTCGACCGTGTCTCGGCCGGCCTCGAACGGGAGCTCACCGCCGAATTCTCCGAGCGCGACCTGGCGACGGCGAGGGCCATCCTCCAGCGCATCCTGGAACGGCTCGCCGGCGAGAACGAAAAGGCGAGAGCCCCATGAGCCGTCCGGCCGGCGATCCCGCGGCGGGATCGGCGCCGCGCCGCGTCCCGGCGCTGTGGCTCCTGGCGCTGATCACGCTGAGCGGCACGCTCGCCATGCACATCTTCGTGCCCGCCCTGCCGCTGGTCGCCGACGACCTCGGGGTGAGCAACGCCGGCGTCCAGGTGACGGTCAGCGCCTACATCATCGGCCTCTCGGTCGCGCAACTGGTCTACGGCCCGATGTCCGACCATTTCGGCCGCCGGCCGGTGCTGGTCTTCGGCATGGGCCTGTTCTCCGTCGCCAGCCTGATCGCCCTGTTCGCACCCAACCTGCCGCTCCTGATCGCGACGCGGTTCCTTCAGGCGCTCGGCGGCGGCGCCGGTCTGGTGCTCGGCCGGGCCATCGTGCGGGACATGACGTCGGGCAACGATGCGGCGCGCAAGCAGTCCCTGATGAACCTGATGGTGATGGTCGGGCCCGGGCTTTCGCCGCTGGTCGGTTCGTTGCTGGCGGAGGTCACCGGCTGGCGCTCGATCTTCGCCGCGCTCAGCCTGCTCGGCCTCGGCAACCTGCTCCTGATCTGGCGGCGCCTGCCGGAGACCGCGGAGATCGCCGGGCATGTCCGGGGCGGGATGCTGCGCAGCTACGGGCAGCTTCTCCGCATGCCGGCCTTCGTCGGCTACGCGATCGGCGGCGGTTTCGCCACGACGGCGCTCTATGCCTTCATCGGCGCGGCTCCGTTCATCTTCGTCGACCAGTTGCACCGGCCGGCGGCCGAGGTCGGCGCCTACCTCATGCTCAACATCGTCGGGGTGTGGTTCGGCAGCTTCGCCGCCAGCCGCCTGATCGGCCGCTTCGCCGTGGGACGGCTGATGATCGTCGGCAACCTCATCAGCTGCGTCAGCGCGGTCATCTTCCTCGGCGTGGTCCTGGCCGGCGGGCTGAGCGTCGTGACGGTGATCGTTCCGGTGCTGGCGCTGAGCTTCGGGGCCGGCCTCGCATCGCCGATGGCGCTGTCCGAGGCGTTGTCGGTCAGGCCATCGATCGCCGGATCGGCCTCCGGGCTCTACGGATTCACGCAGATGGTGATCGGTGCGATCTGCGCGGCGCTGAGCAGCATCGGTCCCGATCCGGCGCTCGCCGTGGGCCTGGTACTGACGATGGCGGGAGCCATCGCCCAGCTTTCATTCTGGCTCGCCGGCCGCGCGCGCCAGCCGAACATCCCGCCGATCTAAAGCGTCCCGGCGCAGTCGGCGGTCTCGAGCGCGGCGCGGACCTGCGGCAGCACGCTCTCGTCGGCGACGAAGGCGCGGAGCAGCACCAGGCCCTCGCTGATCGGCAGCTCGATGACGATCGACGTGTCGAGCGATTCCGGGGGATCCTGGCGGAGCTGCGCCATCTGCACCGGCGTGATCACGGCAAGGTCGAGGTCGGCGCCGTCGGCCGAGCGGTCGTTGATGCTGTACGCGTTGCGTCCGCGGCGGTCGAAGATCGCCAGGGACCAGAAGTCCCGCGGCAGCGTGGCGGTGATCCGCACCGGGCCGTCCTCGAGCGAGAACCGGCAGACGGCATGAAGCATGCGCGGGTCGAGCGCAGCCAGCGGCTCCGATCCGGCTTCGGCCAGCGGCAGGGTGTGGAAGGTGCCGGCGCGACCGAAGCGGCGCAGTTCCGCCCACGCGTCGTTGGTCGCATAATACGGCACCAGCAGCACCGTCACGATGTGGATGATGCCGGCCAGCATCAGGCCGCCGATGACGAACAGGATCGTGCTCCTCATCGGCACGATTCCCGTTCGATGCGCGGCATGGCGGTGTCGGATACCTCGCCGCCGGTGGTGAGCGGCGTGTCGTAGAGCCGGAAGACCAGGCTGAAAGGTCCGCCGGTCGCGATCGGCAGCCAGTTGCCCGGCTGGACCTCGGGGGCCGCGGTGATGACGAAGCTGCCGTCCTGGCGGCGGAGAATCTCGCGCGAATGGAAACCGGTGCGGCGCGCGGCGTTGGCCATCAGCCGCCCGTTGCCGTCATAGGCGGTGAGCGTCCACAGCCGTGCCGCCGGCGTCTGTCCGTCGATGCGGTAGGTGCAGGTCCCGGTCAGGGGTTCGCCGTTCTGGTCGTGCGTGGCGGTGAAGGCGAGGCCTTCGCCGGCACCGAGCGGCACTTCGCCGGTGCGGGCGAGGTGGGCGATCGAATAGGGGTCGGCGTCGGGGCTGCCGGCGGCGGGCCAGGCTTGCCACGGCCCCACCGCGATACTGCCGAACAGCGGCCCGCGGTCGACGGCGTACCATGCGGTGGCGAGGCCGAGGACCGCGGCGAGGAACACGGCGATCGCGATGTCGATCAGAAGGCGCAACGGCCGGCGGTCCCGATCATGCTTCGTGGGCGCTTGGGGCTACGCCCATGCCATCGCGGTTGCAAGGTCCCGGGTTACTCGGCCCGCGTCGGCGATCCGTCGCCGGCCTCCGGCGTCGCCGCGACGGCGACCGGCACGGCGGTAGCGAGATCGGCCACTGGCCGCAGCTCCGGCGCGGTCTCGAACAGCCGCTCGATCTGGGTGAGCCGGGTGGTGGTGAGCGCGGTGAGCACGCTGGCGGGAAGGGATGCAGCCTCGGTGTCGGTCTCGGCATCGGCTTCGGCCACCTCCGGCGCCTCGCCGTCCGGCGGCGTCTCGGGCTCGATGAAGGGAATCGGCTTGATGGCGATGCCGTGGTGGGCATACGTCATCAGCTTGTTCCAGATCGTCGCCGGCAGCACCCCGCCGGTGAGCCGCCGGGTCGGGGCATAGCCGTCGTTCCCCATCCACACGGCCCCGGAATAGTTGCCGGTATAGCCGACGAACCAGGCGTCGCGGTAGGCGGAAGTGGTGCCGGTCTTGCCCGCGGTCTTGATGCCCTCGAGCTTGGCGCGCCGGCCGGTGCCCCATTCGGGGACCTGGGACAGCATGGTGTTCATCGCCTTGACGGTCTCGTCGTCGAGGACGCGCTCGGGCGCCGGCGCGTCCTTGCGCCGATCGTAGATCACGTCGCCGGTCGAGGTCATGATCTGCGTGAAGGCGTAGGGCGTGGTCCTGTAGCCGCCATTGGCGAACACCGAATAGCCGGCGGCCTGATCGAGCACCGTGACCTCCGAGGCGCCGAGCGGCAGCGACTTGCTGCTGTGGAGCTCGGTCTGCACCCCCATCCGCTTGGCGAGGTCGATGATCTTGGCGCGGCCGTTCTCGATCGAATTGGTGAGCCGGACCGGCACCACGTTGATCGACTTGACGATGGCGGTGGTGAGCGTCACCGCGCCGGAATAGCCGCCGGAATAGTTCCTGGGGCACCAGTTGCCCATGCAGAGCGGGGCGTCGCGGACGACGCTCTCCGGCGTGTAGCCGTTCATCATCGCCATCGCGTAGACATACGGCTTGAAAGAGGAGCCGGGCTGGCGGAGCGCATCGGTGGCGCGGTTGAACTGGCTCTCGCCGTAGTCGCGCCCGCCGACCAGGACGCGGACCGCGCCGTCGGTGTCCATCGCCACCACCGCCGCCTGCTTCACGCCGAACTGCTCGCCCTGCTCGCGGAGCACGGTCTCTACGGCCTCCTCGGCCGTCTTCTGCATGCCGAGATCGATGGTCGAGCGGACGATCAGGCTGCGGTCGCCAGGCAGGCGTAGGTCCTTCACCTCCTCGTAGGCCCAGTCCATGAAGTAGTCCGGCGAGCCGGCGCCGCCGCCATGGTCGATCACGTCGGCCGGGTTCCGTCGGGCGCCGATCACCTGTCCCTCGGTCAGGAATCCGGCCTGGACCATGTTGGTCAGCACCTCGTTGGCGCGGGCACGGGCGGCGGGCAGGTTGACGTGCGGCGCGTAGCGCGCCGGGGCCTTGAACAGGCCGGCGAGGAGCGCCGCCTCGGCGAGGTTGACGTCCTTCACCGACTTGCCGAAATAGAACTCCGATGCGGCCTCGACGCCGAAATTGCCGCCGCCCATATAGGCCCGGTCGAGGTAGAGCTTGAGGATCTCCTGCTTGGAGAGGTTCGCCTCCAGCCATAGCGCCAGGAACGCCTCCTTGATCTTGCGCTCGAGCGTCCGCTCGTTCGACAGGAACAGGTTCTTGGCGAGCTGCTGCGACAGCGACGAGCCGCCCTGAACCACCGAGTTGGCGCGCATGTTCTCGCCGAGGGCGCGGACCGTGCCCATTACGTCGATGCCGAAATGCTGGAAGAAGCGCCGGTCCTCGGTGGCGAGCACCGCCTTGATCAGGTGGTCCGGCATCTCGTCGAGCTGGACGGTCTCGTTCCGCTTGACGCCGCGCTTGCCGATCTCGTTGCCGTATCGATCCAGGAAGGTGACGGAATAGTCGCCCACCGCCCGCCAGTCGCCGCGGGTCGCCTCCCAGGCGGGGAGGGCGAGCATCATCAACAGCACGAGGCCGCCGGTACCGAGGGTGAGCGCGTCGCCCAGCACTTCCGTTGCGCCGCGCTTCACGCCGGTGACGCGGAAGCGGCGCATGAACAGCGAGAACGCCTCGGCCCGCCCGGTAATGAAGCGCCAGGTCCGGAACAGGCTCGAATCGACCCAGGCGTCGATATCGATCGCACGCACGGTGCGTCTGCGGCGGGTCTGGTTCTCGAAGGGGTCGCGCACGGGCTTATCCGCGATGCATCGTTTCTCAGCGCTCGCAGTAGAGAATAGGCATGTGGGCGAAGTTAAGGAAGCCGCCGCCTACTCGTCGTTGGACGCGTTCAGCTTGTCGATGGTGATCGACTCGGGCGTCTTCGCCGCCTGCCGGAGCGCCTCGGCCATGCGGTCCTGCCAGCCGGGTCCGTCCGCCTGGAAGAAGTCCAGCACCTCCCGGTCGATCCTCAGCGTCACCTGTTCCCTGACGCCGGGCACGACGGCACGTGTCTCCGCGGGACCTTTCGGCGGCGTCTTGAGCGCGCGGAAGGCGGCCTCGGCGGCCTCGCGCGGATCGCGGCTGGAACGTCTTCTCGGCGGTTCGGCCATGAAATGGACTCCTGGATGATTCCGGCGAAGTGTAGCCTGTTCGTGCGCAGACGGCATGGCTCCTATGCCCGGCTTGCAATCGCTATCCGCCGGACCATCTAGTTTTCCGAGCCATCTGTTCGATATCCATCAGTAATGATGATGGCATCCATCAGGGAGACAACGACATGTCGCTTCGGCCGGTCAACCGGATCATCACTGCGCAACCCCATGTCGAGGGCGCGGGCGTCAAGCTGCATCGCGCCTTCGGCTTCGGCGACACCGACGTCACCGACCCGTTCCTCCTGTTCGACGACTTCCGGAACGACCGGCCCGAGGACTATCTCGCCGGCTTCCCGTGGCATCCCCACCGCGGGATCAGACCATCACCTACGTCCTGAACGGCACCGTCGAGCACGGCGACAGCCTCGGCAACCGCGGTGCCCTCGGCGCCGGCGACGTCCAGTGGATGACCGCCGGCAGCGGCATTCTCCACCAGGAGATGCCGCAGGGCGACGCCAAGGGACGCATGCACGGCTTCCAGCTCTGGGCGAACCTGCCGTCGTCCCACAAGATGACCGCGCCGCGCTACCAGGACATCAAGGCGGCGGAGATTCCGGAGGTCGTTGACGACGACGGGACGATCGTGCGCGTCATCACCGGCGATTTCTGGGGAAAGAAGGGGCCCGTCGAGGGCGTCGCCGCAGATCCGCGCTACCTCGACATCTTCGTGCCGCCGGGCAGGCGCAAGACCTTCAAGGTCGAGAACAACCGGCACGCCTTCGCCTACATCTTCGAAGGCTCGGGCAACTTCCGCGACGCGTCGAAGCCGTTCGGCGTGCTGACCGAGAAGGGGACTCCCGACAACGAGTTCTACGTCCGCGAGACCACCGGCAACCGCTCGCTGGTGCTGTTCGATTCCGGCGACGAGGTGACCGTGCAGGCCGGCGAGCAGGGCATCCGCTTCCTGCTCATCTCCGGCAAGCCGATCGCCGAGCCGGTGGCGTGGTACGGTCCGATCGTGATGAACACGCAGGAGGAGCTGCGCCAGGCGGTGAGCGAGCTTCGCAACGGCACCTTCATCAAGCATCCGCGATAGGGCCAGGCGCAAAGTCGGACCCCGCGAAGCGGGACTTCACCGCCTGCGTTCCGCCGCTGCTAGGAGCTCGACCCGCCGGCCCATGTCGCGCCCACCGTCATCCTCGGGCTTGACCCGAGGATCGCGGGGATCGACACGACGCAAGGCTGGGGCCGGTGGCAG
>JBIQKL010000150.1:0-6571 GCA_044506555.1 Hyphomicrobiales bacterium
CTGATCAACTTCAACGGTGCGTCGTACGAGGGGTACCAGTTCGGCCTTCTCAACTACCTCGTCAGCAAGGAGGATCCGGACGGCGCCACCCGCCCCATCGACGTGAGCGAGGAGGACATCGACGACGACCTGATCGCTGGCTACTTCATTGCCGGTGAGAACGGGACGAACGATGAGATCATCGGCAGCGAGCAGAACGACCTGATCTTCGGCGGCACCGGTGACGACACGCTCAGTGGCGGCCTCGGCGACGACCTCCTGGTCGGTGGCGGTGGCAACGACACGCTGAACGGCGATGAGGGCAACGACACGCTGGTCGGCGGTGACGGCGACGACATTCTCAACGGCGGCGACGACGACGACACGCTCGTCGGCGGTGCCGGTGCGGATACCCTGAACGGTGATGCCGGCAACGACACGCTCGACGGTGGTGCCGACGACGACATCCTGAACGGCGGTGCCGGCAACGACACCTATCGCTTCGGCATCGGGGACGGCAACGATACGATCAACGAGGCTGCGGCCGGTGGTTCGGCCGACCGCATCCTGATCAAGGCGGCCGGCCCCGCGCTGAGCGAACTGAGCGCATTGGACAGCGATCCGACCGCCGGGAGCGGCGACCTGGTCATCTCCTTCAACGGGCAGACGGTCACGGTCACCGGTCACTTCGTCAGCGGCAACGCGCAGACCGGCGTCGAGCTGATCAACTTCTCGGGACGTAGCTTCGAAGGCTACGCGCTGGGATCCGGCAATTATGCGATCAGCAAGGGAGTCCTCGATCTCTCGGCGTCGACCACCGACAACCTGGTTGCCGGTCACGACGGCGTTGCCGACGTCATCACGGGCGGCAGCGGCAGGGACCTGCTGTTCGGTGGCACCGGTGACGACGTGCTCAGCGGCGGCGGGAGCCATGACCTTCTGGTCGGTGGGGAGGGCGCGGATTCCCTGAACGGCGGTGCCGGTGCCGATACGCTTCTCGGCGGCGAGGGTGACGATATCCTCGACGGCGGGGTTGGCGCAGACACCATGGTCGGCGGCGACGGCAACGACACCTACATCGTCGACAATGCCAACGACTCCGTCATCGAGCAGCCCGGCGGCGGCATCGATCATGTGCTGTCGTCGTCGAACTACGTGCTCAGCGCCGACATCGAGAACCTGACCTTGACCGGCACCGCAGGGATCAGCGGCACGGGCAACGGCGGCGCCAACACGATCATCGGCAACAGCGGCAACAACGTCATCAACGGCGGGGGCGGCGACGACACCGTCAATGCCGGCGATGGCAACGACACCATCGCTGGCGGAGCCGGCAACGACATCCTCGCCGGCGGAGCCGGCGACGACCTCTTCACCTGGAGAGCAGTCGGCGCGGACGGTCGCGACATCATCGATGGCGGGACCGAGGGCGGCCTCGGCGACACGTTCATCATCCACGGTGACGCCAGCGCCGAGAACTACGGGATCTATACGAGGGCGGCCTGGGACGCGCTCGTCGGGAACGATCTCGCCAGCCTTCAGGCCAGCACCGAGATCGTCATCACCCGCAACGGTACCGGCTTCGCCTCGGTCGTTGCGGAGCTCCGGGAGATCGAGAAGATCCACATCAACGGCTTCGATGTCACCGGCCCGGCCAGCGGCGGAGACACCTTCGGGATCTTCGGCGACTTCAGTGCCACGAGCCTCCTGCCCAACACCATCATCATCGAGGGTGGCAACGGCAACGACATGCTCGATGTCTCGACGATGACCGGCGCCAACGTGGTCTTCAGGCCGGGCGGCGGCATCAACACCATCGTCGATGCCAAGTTGACGAGCGTGAGCGCGCCCGAGAACACGTCCGGCGCGGTCTACACCCCCGACGCCTCGACCTTCGCGAGGGGCGCCGGCGCGCCGGTCTACTCGCTCTCCGGCCAGGACGCGGGGCTGTTCGCGATCGACGCCAATACCGGTGCGGTCAGGTTCCTGTCCGCGCCGGACTACGAGAAGCCGGCGGATGCCGACGGCAACAACGTCTACGATCTCGTCATGCACGCCAGCGACGGATCGCTGGTGACCACCAAGGCCCTCTCCATCTCCGTCACCGACGTGCTCGGCAAGGTGATCAAGGGGACCAAGGGGAACGACACGATCAACGGACAGAAGGGGCCGGGCATTCCGCCTCAGGTCGCGACCGAAGAGGCCGACATCATCAGCGGCAAGAAGGGCAAGGACAAGCTCTTCGGCCTCGGCGGCGACGACTTCCTCGAAGGAAACGGAGGCAAGGACAAGCTCTATGGCGGTGCCGGCGATGACGAGCTCAGAGGCGGTGGCGGAAAGGACAGGCTCGATGGCGGCATCGGCAACGACCTGCTCCATGGCGGCGGCGGCAACGACAAGTTCATCTTCGCCACCGGCTACGGCAACGACACCGTCAGGGGCTACAAGGCCGGCAAGGACACCTTCGACCTCAAGGGTACCGACGTCGACAACTATGCCGAGCTCAAGTCGATGATGACCAAGGTCGGCAAGTCGGTCGTGATCGACTTCGGCGATGGCGACTCGCTCACGATCCTCAACACGAAGATCAAGAAGCTGAACCAGAACCAGGCCGACTTCGACTTCGCGTAGGCGGACCCGAGCGTATGCGGCGGGAGGCTTTCGACACCCCCGGTGGGAGCCTCCCGCCTCTCCGAGTCCGTTATTCCAGATCGCTCTGAGGAGGTCTCGAGTGGCTCGCTACGATCTCTCTGAAGCGGAATGGCGACTGATCGCGCCGCTATTGCCGAACAAGCCGCGCGGCATTCCGCGGGTCGACGACCGGCGTGTGCTGAACGGTATCTTCTATATCCTCCGAACGGGATCGCCATGGCGCGACCTGCCGGACCGCTACGGACCCTATACGACGGTCTATAACCGCTACAATCGCTGGGGGAAGGCCGGCGTCTGGCTCCGCGTCTTCGAGACCTTCTCGGTGCGATCGCCCCAGTCGCTCCACCTGATCGACGCCTCGGCCCTCCATGCGCACCGGCACGCGGGCCGGGTGAAGCGGCGCACCCGGATCGCGCCGTCGGTCATCCCCGCGGAGGACTGAGCGTGAAGGTCCGGCCGGATCGCGCCGGAGACCGCAAGGCGTTGCGTTAGGCCCGCCGGGATCGCCAGGTGATCAGCCGTTCGGCCAGGAGCGCGACGATGATGATCGTGCCGATCGCGGTGCCCTGCCAGAACGGCGAGACGCCCAGCAGATTCAGGCCGTTCCGGATCATCACCATGATCAGCACGCCCATCAGGGTGCCGACGATCGAGCCGCGGCCGCCATAGAGGCTGGCGCCGCCGATCACCACCGCGGCGATCGCGTCGAGCTCGAGCTGATTGCCGCCGATCGGGTCGGCCGACATGATCTGCGCGAGCGAGAAGGTCATCGCCACGGCGGCGAGGGCGCCCGAGGCGACGTAGGGGAAGATCGAGTAGAAGAGCGTGTTGAGGCCGGCGGCGCGGGCCGCCTCGACGTTCGAGCCCACTGCATAGATGGTGCGGCCGCCCTTGGTGTAGGTGAGCCAGAACCACGTCGCGACATAGAGCGCGAGCAGGAAGATCACGTTCACCGGCACGCCGAGGACGGTCGTGTAGACGATGTCCTGCAGCCCCATCGGCAGGCCCGAGATCGATCGCTGGCCCGAGACGATGTAGGCGAGGCTCCGGGCGATCGCCATGACCCCCAGCGTGACCACGAAGGAGGCCAGCCCGAAGATCGCGATCAGGATTCCGGACAGCAGGCCGATGAAGGCGCCGCACCCCACGGCGAGCACGATCGCGGCCGGGATGGGGAGGCCCGCCTTGAGGAAGATCGCCAGAATGATGCCGCACAGGCCCGCCACCGAGCCGACCGACAGGTCGATGCCGCCGGTGAGGATGACCAGGGTCATGCCCACCGCCACGATCCCGAGCACGACCGACTGGTCGAGGATGTTGAACATGTTGCGCTCGGTGAAGAAGTGCGGCGAGAGCAGCGACAGGATCACCGCGAGCGCCACGGCGAGGCCGAGCATCCGGATCTCGAGGGAATTGGCGACCTTCGGCAAAGGAAAGGACCGCTTGGACGCGCTCATGCATCGATCTCTTCGGTTTGAGACGCCTCGAACAAGGTGGCCATCCGTGCCGACAACGCCTCGGAATCCGGGAAAGCGGCGCCGGCGGGCAGGCTGAGGCCGATCCAGCCGAGATTGTGGCCCCGGCGGTTGGAAAGCGGAGTGAGCAGCGTGGCGCGGCCGTCCTCCTCGGCGACCACGCCGGCGCCGCGGCGAGACAGGGCATTCGGGATCGCTGTCTCCCGCGCCGGGTAGACGTGTCCCGCCGCGAGGCCCATTGCCCCGGCATCCCCGCCCTCGGCGACCGCGAGGCAGACGAACTGATCCTCGTCGATCAGGCCCCAGAACGCGGTGCCGCCATAACGGGCGACGAGATCGCGCAGGAACCGGGCATTGCGCTCGGCCGAGCTTCGCGGCGCTGCCAGCAGCGTCAGGCTCTCCTCGTTGAGGCGCGCGGCCGGCAGATCGGCGATCGTATAGCCGTCGCTCATCACCACGATCCGGTCGCAGAGGCCGAGGATCTCCTCGAAGTCCGACGAGATCACCACGACGGCGATGCCCCGCCCGGCGACCTCGCGCAGCAGCTCGTAGATCGCCTGCCGGGTGCCGATGTCGACGCCCTTGGTCGGCTCGTCGAGGATCAGCACCTCGGGCTCGATCAGCAGCCAGCGGGCGATGATCACCTTCTGCTGCATGCCGCCGGAGAATTGAAGGAGGTTCGCATCCATCCGGTCGGACGGAAGCCCCAGCCGCGCGACCAGCGCATCGGCTTGGTTCCGCTGCGCCGCGAAGCCGCGCCCGAAGCCGCGGTGCCTGCCCATTTGCGCGAGGAACAGGTTCTCGCCGACAGTGAAATCCGGGACGATGTTCTGGGCGCGGCGGTCTTCGGCCACCATGCCGATGCCGGCGCGGATCGCGGCGATCGGCGTCCGGGGCGCGATCTCCCTGCCGTTCATGACGATCCGCCCGGCCGCACGATGGCGGAGACCGAAGATCGCCTCGGCGCTCTCCGACCGTCCTGCGCCGACCAGCCCGCCAAGTCCCAGGATCTCGCCCTTGCCGACGGAGAAAGACACGTCGCGCACCATCGGAGGCGCGCTGAGGCCGGTCACCTCGAGCACTACCGGGCGCGCCCGCGGCTCCGTCGTCGGCTCGGCTTTCCGGTAGACGTTGCCGATGTCGCGGCCCACCATGTGGCGGATGATGTCGGTCTGGCTGAGCCCCGCGGTGGGCAGGTCCTCGGCCACGGTCCGGCCTTCGCGCAGGATCGTCACCCGGTCGGTGATGGCGAACACCTCCTCGAGCCGGTGCGAGACGAAGGCCAGCGCCTTGCCGCCGTCGCGCAGCCGCGCCATGACCTCGAAAAGGCGGTCGACCTCGGTCGGCGACAGCGACGCGGTCGGCTCGTCGAAGATCACGAGGTCGGCGTTGAGCGCCAGCGCCTTGGCGATCTCGACGAGCTGGCGCTGGGCGGCGGAAAGCCGGCGCACCTCCATGTCGAGCGGCAGGGCGTGCTCGTGGCCGAGCTCGCCGAGGATGGCCACCGCTTCGCGGCGGAGCTTGGAGAAGGAGAGCCGTCCCGGCCGGCCGTAGCTCGGCAGGAAGATGTTCTCGAGCACGTTCATGTCGCGCGCGAGATTGGTCTCCTGGGCGACCAGCGCGATGCCGGAGCGGAGCGCTTCCCTGGCCGAACCGGCGACGAGTGGCGCCCCTCTGAACAGGATCTCGCCCGAGGTCGGCAGGAGATGCCCGCAGATGATCCGGGAGAGGGTCGACTTGCCGGCGCCGTTGGCGCCGAGAAGCCCGCAGATCTCGTGGCGGTGGAGCGTGATCGCGGCGTCGTTGAGGGCGTATGCGCTCCCGAACATGCGGGTCACGCCACGTGCGACCAGCAGCGGCTCCCGGGTCTTGCTGCTCTCAAGCATCGGCCGGCGGACTCCGGGCTCAGAAGAAGGCGTCCGGGGGAAGGCTCCCCCGGACAATCTACGATAAAGGCGAGCGCCGGATCACATCTCGTTGGCGAAGACGGTTTCCTTGATGGTCGGGAGCTCCGCTTCGATGTTCTCGCTGGTGACGATCTTGATCGGCACCAGGATCTCCTTTTCGGGGGTCTCGCCGTTGAGGTGCGCGACCATGGCGCGGGCCGATTCCTGGCCCATCAGGTACGGCTGCTGCATGCCGGAGACGACCAGCTCGCCCGACTGGAGAAGCGGCACGAATTCCGGCACGCCGTCGAAGCCGGCGACCAGGACCTCGCCGGTGAGGCGGGCCGACTTGATCGCCTGCAGTGCGCCGAGCGTCGGCCCGTCGGTCTGGACGAAGAGGCCGGTCATGTCGGGATTGGCCGTGGTCATGTCCTGGACGAACTTGAAGGTCTCGTCGGCGGTGTAGGTCTGCATCTGCTGGAGGCCGGCCTCCTTGGTGATGCCGGCTTCGGCCAGGGCGTCCTTGAAGCCCTTGGTCCGGGCCTGGCCGTTGAGCCGGGCCTGGCTGATGCCGACGAT
>JBIQKL010000151.1:0-6560 GCA_044506555.1 Hyphomicrobiales bacterium
CACTTCCGGGTGACTGCGGCCGTCGGAATGGGGGCGTACTGGATGCCCCCGCCTGCGAAGCGCCGTCCGGGGGGATCACAACATGCGGCCTTCGCGCCGTGAATTCGTGCGCTGGGTCGCGGCCAGCGGCATCACGCTTGGCCTGTCGCGGCTGGTGCCCGCTCATGCGGCGCTTTTCGAAGACACGCAGACATTGCCGGGCGATGTCGCCCTGCCACCAGGGCTTGCCAGCCGGGGTCGGGTCGACGGCTTTGCTAAGGTCACCGGCGCCAAGCTCTACGTCTCCGACTTCCGCGCCAGCGATCTGGACGGGTGGCCGGCCGATACCGCCCACGCGCTGCTCGTCAGGGCGCCCGATGCGACCCACGTCTACGAAGGCATCGATCTCGATGCGCTGCCGGCCGAGGCCAGGCCCGCCGTGGTGGTGACCGCGGCCGACCTGGCGCGCGTCGGGACGCGGGTACCGCCGTTCTACGAGGGCGACTTGTTGTGCGCCGTGGGCGAGACGCCGCTCTATCTCGGTCAGCCGGTGGCGCTTCTCCTGTTCGAGGCGTTCGACGCGTTCGACCGTGCCCGGGTCGCCTTCCGCAACGGCGACCTCTTTCGTTTCGGCGCCGAGACCGGGCCGCTGACCCGGCCCAACTACGCCGCCTATCGTTTCACCCGCGTCGCCGGTCCGACGCCTGACGCTCCCGACGTCTATTCGCCGCTCCAGGAGGGCTGGATCAGCCCCGGCTTCCTCGAGACCAGCGGCCGGCCGATCTGGCAGCCGCTGCCCGTCTCCGAGGGTGGCGAGTACGCCAAGGGCGCCGCCTATGGCGAGGAGATCCGGAAGCTGATCGCCTCCGACGATCCGGACCTCTTCGTCCTCGACCGGACCTTCGACACCCAGTCGGTCGATCCGATGTTCCTCGAGCCGGAATGCGGCCTCGCCTGGCACGACCCGGGGAGCAGGGCGCTCCACATGGTGCTCGGCGTGCAGTCGCCGTTCGAGGCGGCGGAGGCGCTCGAATACCTTCTCGGCGAGACCTCCGCCGACGTCCGGCCGGCGAGCATCGAGGCGCAGTTCACCCATCTCGGCGGCGGCTTCGGCGGCAAGGATCACACGCCGTTCCCGCTCTACGTGGCGCTTGCCGCGATCTTCCTTCCCGGCAGGCCGATTCGCCTCGCGCACGACCGGTTTCAGCAGTTCCAGGGCGGCGTCAAGCGCCACGCCTTCGCCATGCGGTCGCAGATCGCCATCGACCGCGCGACCGGCAGGATCGCCGCCTTCGCCGGCGACCACGTCCTCGACGGCGGCGGCTTGGCCAACTATTCGGCGAGCGTCGCGACGGTCGGCGCCACCGCGGCGATCGGCATCTACGACGTCCCCAAGGTCGACGTGACCACGGTGGCCGAGCATACCCGCGGCGTCACCGCCGGCTCGATGCGCGGCTACGGCACGCTCCAGACCATGACCGCGCTCGAGACGCTGATCGACGAGGCGGCGACCGGCCTCGGCGTCGATCCGATCGAGCTGCGCCGGCGGAACCTGCTGAGGACCGGCGGCCGGACGATGACCGGCAACCCGTGGACGGTGTCGGTCCGCACACCCGAAATCCTCGACAAGCTCGCGGCGCACGCCATCTGGCGCGACCGCGCCGCGAACAAGGCCGCGGCGGCGGGCGGGGTGCTGGTCGGCACCGGCGTCGCCTGCTGCACCAAGGATTACGGCACCGGCGCCGACGCTTCGCTGGGCCGGGTCGAGGTCGGCGCCGACGGCAGCGTCACGATCCACGCCGACATGGTCGAGATGGGCAACGGCATCGGTACCGCCATCGCCCGGCGCGTCGCCGAGTATGTCGGGCGCGTCGCCGGAGACGTCACCGTGGCGCAGATCGATGCGTTCGACGTGCTCGGGCTCGTCACCTCGGGCAATCCCTATGCCGCCGTGCAGGCGGAGCAGGACGAGGCGGCGAGGAACCCGCGCTGGGTGCCGGAGATCAGTTCGCCGACCAGCGCCTCGATCGGCGCCCATGTCGGGACCCAGGCCGCGGCCCAGGCGGCGCGGATCATCTTCCGCTTCGGGCTATGGCCGGCGGCGCTGGAACTATGGGGCATCGCCCAGGACGACCCGCGACACTTCTTGTGGGAGGAGGCTTTCTGGCAGGACAACCAGCTCATCCTCTCCGGTCTGCCGCCTCTCGCGCAATCGGCGGTCGCCGCCAAGGCGCACGAGCGTAAGGGGGTCACGGGCGCCATGGCCCACGCCTTCTCGCGCTGGGCCTGGGCGCAGGCGGCCTTCCCGCTCGGCGAGAGCGACGACTGGGTGGCCGAGATCGATGCCCTCGCGGTCAGCCGCGGCGGTGATCCCTTTGCCGTCCTCGACCGGAGCTTCGTGTCCTTCCCGCCCGCCGACTACAACCGGATCGGCACGTCCTTCACCTCGTCCTGCGGTACCGCCGTCCGGGTCGAGATCGACCGGGCGTCGGGTACGATCCGTATCGCCGACGCCTACAGCGTCTTCGAATGCGGCGAGGCGCTGGTGCCCGAGCTGGTCGAGGGCCAAGCCCAGGGCGGCTTCGCCATGGGCGTCGGCTACGCGCTCCTCGAGAATCTGCCGCCCTTCGAGGACGGCCCCGGCAACGGCCAGTGGAATCTCGGCGACTATCTCGTCGCCCGTGCCTCGGACCTGCCGCTCCATCGCCTGCAGATCGAGCTCATGCCGCCGGCGTCGCCGAAGGAGCCGCCCAAGGGCATCGCCGAGGTCGTCATGATCCCGGTGGTCCCGGCCATCCTCAACGCCATCCACGATGCCACCGGCCACCGTTTCCAGTCCCTGCCGGTCACTCAGGCCATGCTCCAGGGGGTGCTCGCGTGACCGCCATATCGCTCACCGTCAACGGCCGCGCCGTCGGCCCGGTCGAGGTCCGCGACGACCTCTCGATGAACGACTTCATCCGCGAGGTGCTCGGCATGACCGGCACCAAGTTCGGCTGCGGCGCCGCGCAGTGCCTGTCCTGCGCGGTGATCGTCGACGACGATAACGGGTCGAGCGCGACCAACCCGACCTGTATCGTTCCGGCCGTGGATTTCGACGGCAAGACGATCCGCACGGTCGAGGGGCACGCCCGGGACGGCCAGCTCACGGCGCTGCAGAAGGCGTTCATCGAGCATTTCTCGTTCCAGTGCGGCTATTGCACCGCCGGCTTCCTCAACGAGGGGCAGGTGCTGCTCGAGCGGCTCCAGTCGGCGCCGATCCCGCGGGCGGCGCTCGAGCAGACCATCCTCGAAGCACTCGACGGCCATATCTGCCGCTGCACCGGCTATGTCCGCTACCACCAGGCGGTGCGCGACGTGATCCTCGCCGATCCCGGCCGGTATCTCACGTGAGCGGGAGCCGGGGATGATCAAGGTGTCCCGCTTCTCTGTGCTCCTCGCCATCGCGGTCGCAACCAGCATGGGCGCCACCTTGTTCGCGGCGCGCTCCGTCTCGGGCGCGTCGTCGAATACGCTCGCCGCGCCGGACAGCTTTGCTTCGATCGCCGACGAAGGTGCGCGTTCCGTCGCGATCTTCAACGAGCTCGGCAAGGTGCTCCAGAGCCCGCGCTGCCTCAACTGCCATCCTGCCGGCGACCGCCCGAGCCAGGGCGACCGGATGCGGCCGCACCAGCCTCCGGTGTTCCGTGGCGCCGACGGCGGCGGGCTCGACACCATGCGCTGCACGACCTGCCACAAGCAGGCCAACTTCGATCCAGCGCGAATGCCCGGGCACGACCCGTGGCTGCTGGCGCCGCGCGAGATGGCCTGGCAGGGACGGACGCTCGCCGAGATCTGCGTGCAGATGCGCGACCCCGAGCGGAACGGCGGCAAGTCGCTTGCCGACCTCGTACTCCACATCGGCGACGACAGCCTGGTCGGGTGGGGATGGCATCCAGGCTACGGACGGACGCCGGTGCCGGGCACGCAGGCCGAGGCCAAGGCCCTGGTCCAGGCCTGGGTCGACACCGGCGCGCGCTGTCCGACGGAGTGAGGCGGGCCGCTCCTCCGGCCTCCGCCTGTCGGTCGTCACTTTCGCTGGGGGAGTTCCCTCCCCCCGGCCGGGTGGAGCGGCAGGAGCACCCGAACGGAAGCCCCCGCCCGCGGTTCGACCCTAGCCGGCGGCCTGCACGGCGCGCTTGGCCATCACCTTGACCAGGTTGGCGCGATAGGCCGAGGAGCCGTGGATGTCGGCGAGCATCCCGTCGGCACTGATCGTCACGCCCTGGAACGCCTCCGGGCTCCATGAGCCGGTGAGCGCCTGCTCGATGGCGTTGGCCCGGAACACGCCGTCGCCATGGGCGCCGGTGACGCCGACGCGCACCGTGCCGTCCTTGAGCTTCGCTACGAACACGCCGGCCATGGCGTAACGCGAGGCCGGGTTCTCGAACTTGGCATAGCCCGCCTTCGCCGGGATCGGGAACGATACCGAGAGGATCAGTTCGCCCGGCTCTAGCGACGTCGCGAACAGGCCGGTGAAGAAGTCCTCCGCGGCGATCTCGCGCTTGTCGGTCCGGATCGTCGCATTCAGCGCCATCACCGCCGCCGGGTAGTCGGCCGCGGGGTCGTTGTTGGCGAGCGAGCCCCCGATCGTGCCCATGTGACGGACGGCGGGGTCGCCGATCAGGCCGGCGAGATAGGCGAGGGCAGGGATCGCCTGCTTCACCTCGGCCGAGGCGTTGACCTCGGCGTGCGAGGTCGCGGCGCCGATCGTCACCGCATCGCCGGTCACCGTGATGCCCTTGAGCTCCGGGAGGCGGCGAATGTCGATCACGTCCGAGGGGGCGGCGAGCCGCTGCTTCATGGTCGGCAGCAGCGTCATGCCGCCGGCGAGGTACCGGGCGTCGTCGGCCCCGGCGAACAGCTTCGCCGCCTCGGCCGCGTCGTTGGCGCGGTGGTACTGGGTCTCGTACATCGGTTTCTTCTCCCTACTCGGCGGCCAGGCGGGTGGAGGCCTTCTGCAGGGCCACCCACACCTTCTCCGGCGTCGCCGGCATCGACAGGTCGTTGTTGCCGATCGCGTCGGTGATCGCGTTGATCACCGCCGGCGGCGAGCCGATCGCGCCCGCCTCGCCGCAGCCCTTCACGCCGAGCGGATTGCCCGGGCAGAGGGTGATCGTGTTACCGAGCTTGAACGACGGCAGGTCGTCGGCGCGCGGCATCGTGTAGTCCATCAGCGACCCCGAGAGCAGCTGGCCCGACTCCTTGTCGTAGGCGGCATATTCGAGGAGCGCCTGGCCGATGCCGTGGGCGATGCCGCCGTGGATCTGGCCCTCGACGATGATCGGGTTGATCACCGTGCCGAAGTCGTCGCAGGCGACGAACTGGACGATCTCGGTCTTGCCGGTCTCCGGATCGACCTCGACCTCGCAGATGTAGGTGCCCGCCGGGAAGGTGAAGTTGGTCGGGTCGTAGAACGAGGTCTCCTTGAGGCCCGGCTCCATCCCCGCCGGCAGGTTGTGCGCGGTGTAGGCGGCGAGCGCGATGTCGGTCATGGTCTTCTTGCGGTCGGTGCCGGCGACCTTGAACTCGCCGTTCTCGATCGTGATGTCGGCCTCGGACGCCTCGAGCAGGTGCGCCGCGATCTGCCTAGCCTTGGCCTCGACCTTGTCGAGCGCCTTGGCGATCGCCGACATCGACACCGAGGTCCGCGAGCCGTAGGTGCCCATCCCGAACTGCACCTTGTCGGTGTCGCCGTGGACGATCGACACCGAATCGAGGGGGACGCCGAACCTGTCGGAGACGATTTGGGCGAAGGTGGTCTCGTGGCCCTGGCCGTGGCTGTGGGCGCCGGTCAGCACCTCGATGGTGCCGACCGGGTTGACCCGCACCTCGGCGGATTCCCAAAGCCCCACGCCGGCGCCGAGCGAGCCGACCGCCGCCGACGGCGCGATGCCGCAGGCCTCGATCCAGCTCGAGAAGCCGATGCCGCGGAGCTTGCCGCGCTTCGCCGCTTCGTCGCGGCGCGCCGGGAATCCGGCATAGTCGGCCCCCTTCAACGCCATGTCGAGCGAGGCGTCGTAGTCGCCGGCGTCGTAGTTCATGATCACCGGCGTCTGGTGCGGGAACTGGCGGATGAAGTTCTTCCGCCGCAGCTCCGCCGGATCGACGCCGAGCTCGCGCGCCGCCGTCTCCACCAGCCGCTCCATCACGAAGGCAGCTTCCGGCCGCCCGGCGCCGCGCACCGCGTCGACCGGCGTGGTGTTGGTGTAGACCGCGTCGACCTCGGCATAGATCGCCGGGATGTCGTACTGGCCGGAGAGGAGGGTGGCGTAGAGATAGGTCGGGATCGACGACGAGAAGGTCGACATGTATGCGCCGAAATTCGCGATGGTGCGGACGTTGAGCCCGATGATCCGGTTGTCGGCGTCGAAGGCCATCTCGGCCGTGGTCACGTGATCGCGGCCATGGGCGTCGGAGACGAAGGATTCGCTCCGGTCCGCGGTCCACTTGACCGGCCGCCCGCCGACCCGCTTCGAGGCCCACAGGCAGAGCGTCTCCTCGGCATAGATGAAGATCTTCGACCCGAAGCCGCCGCCGAC
>JBIQKL010000152.1:0-6519 GCA_044506555.1 Hyphomicrobiales bacterium
GGGCGGCGTCCTGGTACCGGCGCCGGTCGTCGCGGGAGGTGACCGGCGCCCGCGCCGGCGGATCCTCCTCGTCTTCCGGCGAGGGGGTCCGGCCGCCGTCCCGGGGTGCCGTCCGGGAAGCCCGCCGGCACTATGACCGGCTGTGCGTGTCGCGCACCCTAAGGGCCTCCCGCCGCGCCGAAGCCGACGAGGCCGAGGCGCGGCGGAACGGTCCGGAGAGCGGAACGGACGGCGACAAGTCGCCGTGGCGGGTGCCCCGAGGGCGCCGTCTCGCCAATTCTCTGGTGCCCGACGGGCACCCGCCGACCCTCGGCGCCGGCGTGCGCCGAACCGAATGACGCTTCCCCCGCGCGGTCCGCCGGCGCGGGGCCGATGACGCATGTCCCGGCGGCGGAGGGAGACCACCATGGCGCAGGATGCGCCCACCGGGCCGGCGCGCCCGCTGCCGCCCTCGGCGGTGCCGCTGGTCCGGCGGATCGTCACGACGCTCGGCCTGCCGCGGGTCTGCCCGGTGTCGTCCTGCCGGCGGGCAAGGGCCTGCCGGGGCCGCCACATGCCGTGCCACGCGGCGCTCGCCGACGAGCTCCGGCCGATCATCCGGAGCGTCGTCGCCCATGCCTGGCACGCCGCCGAGATGGACGGCGAGGCGCTCGACGTCGCGCCGGCCGCGCGCGACGACCGGCTCCGCCTCCTCGCCGCCGAGGCCGACGCCGTTGCACGGCTCGCGGACGGCACCGGGGAGGACGACGGCTCGCCCTATGCGCTGTGGCTCCGGAACGTGGTCGCGCCCCATCTCCGGCGGCGCGGACTTGTCCCCGCCCCGGCGCTTCGCGACGATGGCAGACCGCACGATCCCGATGCTAAGCTCGCGCCATGACCGAGCCCGCTTCCGCCCCGCCGATTCCCCCGCCGCCCGCGCCCGCCGGGCGCCGCGGCGCCGCCCGCTGGATCGTGGTCGCGGTGCCCTATCTGTGGCTGCTGCTCCTGTTCCTCGTCCCCTTCTTGATCGTCCTCAAGATCTCGTTCTCGATGACGGCGGTGGCGCAGCCGCCCTACACGCCGGTGTTCGATCTCTCCGAGGGCGTCGCCGGGCTGATCGCGGCGTTCCGCGAGCTGACGATCGACAACTACATCTGGCTGGTCGAGGACAATCTCTACATCAACGCCTACCTGTCGAGCCTGTGGATCGCGGCGGTGTCGACGGCGCTGACGCTGGCCGTCGCCTACCCGATCGCCTACGGCATGGCGCGGGCGCCGAAGCGCTGGCAGGCGACGCTGGTGATGCTCGTCATCCTGCCGTTCTGGACCTCGTTCCTGATCCGCGTCTATTCGTGGATCGGCATCCTCAAGAAGGAGGGGCTGCTCAACCAGTTCCTGATGTGGGTCGGCATCATCGACGACCCGCTCACCATCCTCAACACGCAGTGGGCGGTCTATATCGGCATCGTCTATTCGTACCTGCCGTTCATGGTGCTGCCGCTCTATGCCGCGCTCGAGCGGCTGGACCATACGCTGCTCGAGGCCGCCGCCGATCTCGGCAGCCGGCCCTTCCGCGCGTTCTGGCAGATCACCTTCCCGCTGTCGCTGCCAGGCGTCGTCGCCGGCTGCTTCCTGGTGTTCATCCCGGTCACCGGCGAGTTCGTGATCCCCGACCTGCTCGGCGGGTCGGACACGCTGATGATCGGCAAGACGCTGTGGTCGGAGTTCTTCAACAACCGCGACTGGCCGCTGGCCTCGGCGGTGGCCGTGATCCTGCTCCTGATCCTGGTGGTGCCCATCGTCCTGTTCCAGAACATGGAAGCCCGGCGGCAGGAGGCGGCCCGATGAAGCGCACCTCGTGGTTCAACGTCACCTCGGTCGCGCTCGGCATGGCGTTCCTCTACCTGCCGATCCTGCTCCTCGTCATCTACTCGTTCAACGCCTCGAAGCTGGTGACGGTGTGGGGCGGGTTCTCGACGCAGTGGTATGGCGAGCTGTTCCGCAACGAGGCGCTGCTCCAGGCGGCGTGGGTGACGCTCCGCATCGCGCTGATCACCGCGACGGTGGCGACCGTGCTCGGCACGATGGCGGCGATCGCGCTCGTCCGCTACGGCCGGTTCCGCAGCCGCTCGCTGTTCTCCGGCATGGTCTACGCGCCGCTGGTGATGCCCGACGTCATCACCGGCCTCTCGCTCCTCTTGCTCTTCGTGGCGGTCGGCTTCGCCCGCGGCTTCTGGACCATCGTCCTCGCCCACATCACCTTCGCGATGTGCTTCGTCGCCGTGGTCGTGCAGTCGCGGCTGGTGACCTTCGACCGCAGCCTCGAGGAGGCGGCGCACGATCTCGGCTGCCCGCCGTTCAAGACGTTCTTCGTGGTGACCCTGCCGCTGATCGCGCCGGCCGTCGCGGCAGGCTGGATGCTCGCCTTCACGCTCTCGCTCGACGACCTGGTGATCGCGAGCTTCACCAGCGGACCGGGCGCCACGACGCTGCCGATGAAGATCTACAGCCAGGTACGGCTCGGGGTGACGCCGGAGATCAACGCGGTGAGCACCATCCTGATCGGCCTGGTCGCGACCGGGGTGATTATCGCGTCGATCATCACCAAGCGTCGGGAGGTGGAGCGCCTGCGTGCCGAGCAACTGGCGTTCGGCGACCGCTGAAAAGGGGGAGCCGCGGGCCGTCAGCCGTCGCTCGGCGCCGCCGCGCGGTCCTCGATCGGCGCGAGCGGCAGGGGACCGCCGAGATCGGGCTGGAACACCGGCGCGTCCCATGGCCCGTTGACGAGGAACGGAACCTCGCGGGGCCCTTCGCCGAGCATGGTCAGGACGCCGCGCGCCTCGATGGACGGCCCGGCGGTAGCGACCTTGCCGGCAAAATCGACGACATAGTCGGGCCCCTCGGCGTGGAAGTCGTCGGTGGCGACGAGTCCGGCGGCCACCGTCACGTTGGCGCCGAGGCGGGTGTAGCGCGTGCTGCCCTGAAGCGGCGAGGCGCCGCCCGCGACGAGCGCCCCGGGCAGGAGGCCGAGGTCGATGCCCTGGACGCTGCCGTCGCGAAGATCGAGATCGGCGGTGCCGGCCAGGCCCGCTGCAAACTCGCCCCAGGTCGTCCCCGCGCCCGATAGCCGGATCGTGGCGTCGCCGAGTCCGGTCGGGCCTGTCCAGCCGAACAGTCCGGCGACGGCTTCCACCGCGACGTTGTCGGCCTCGACCTCGGCCGTCGCGGCGAGCCCGTCCGCTCCGGGGGATGCGCGAAGGCTCGCCTCGATCGTCCCGCCGCCGAAATGCGCCTCGCCCACCTCGGCGATCAGTTCGCCCTGGTTGGCGAGGAGCGTCGCCGCGAGCGGACCGATCTCGCGGCCGCCGGCGATCGCCTGTCCCGCCGAGAGGCGGAGATCGACGTTGGCCTCACGGACGACCGGCAGGTCGATGGGCGCCTGCCGCCACGCACCGGCAGGGTCGAGGGAGCCGGCGACGGCGGCGACCAGGGGCGCGAAGTCGAAGCGCGCGAAATCGAGCGTGCCCTGGATGCTGGGCCTGCCGTTGACGAGCGTCGCGGTCAGCGCGCCCTCGCCCACATTGCCGTCGAGGTCGACGGTCGCATTGCTGAAGTTGAGCGTCGCGGCGACCCAGGAAAGGACGCCGTTGATCGACGCCGAGCCGACGAGCAGGCGGTCTCCGACCGACGCGCCGAGCCAGGTGGCGAGCGCCGCGATCGACGGCACCTGGAAATTCGTGCTCCCCTCGAGCTGCATGCCGTCGAACTGCCGCGCAATGCCGTCGAAGGAGAGGCTCGCAGGCGCCGCCTCGGCGGTGATGCGGAGCGGCGAATCCCCGCCGGCGAGCAGGGTGAGCGGTGCGTTGATCTCGCCGGTGAAGGAAACCGGCTGACCGCGCCACTCGAACGCGCCCTTGCCGCTGGCGGCCTCGACGGTGCTTTCCCAGGTGAGATTGACGTTCACCTTGCCGAAAGTCTCCTTCATGCCGTTCCGTGCATCGGCATAGGTGACGGTGCCGCCGCGGATGAGGAACCTGCCCAAGCTGATGTCGGCGCGCGGCGTGGGCGGCGAGGGATCGTCCGGCGGCAGCTCGGAGTCGCTCTTCGAGGCCAGCGTCCCGACCACGCCCTGATCCAGAACCCAGTTCGGACGCCCCGCGTCGTCGACGGTCAGTGCGATCTCCGGATCGACGAGACGGAATTCGGCGAACTCGAGCCGACCGGCGAGCAGCGGCAGGATCTCGAGCTTGCCCGTCATCACCTCGGCTGAGACGAACGGCCCGCCCTCGCCGCCGGGATTGGCCAGACGCACGTCCTGAAGGCGGACGGTGAGATACGGGAACAGCCGGAGCTTGGCGTCACCGGTGAACGTGAACTGGCGCCCCGTCCAATGCGTGATCTGGTCGGAAATCCGCTTCTTGACGACGTCGCTCGAGATCAGGGACGGCACTGCGACGGCCACGGCGCCGATCACCGCGACAACCGCAAGCACAATCACCGCGAGCCGCCTCGTGCCGCGGGACCGGGTCGCTGCCATGTTGCGTCATTCGCCTCTTGACTAGCCGGCCACCGGATAGGAAGAAATCCTAGGATTCGCAAGGATTTTCTCGATTTCCGCGCCCTCGACGCGAATTTCCCGGAGCCTGCCGTGACCGGAAACAAGGACCAGCCGCTGTGGATTCCGCAGCGAGTCGACGCGCTTCCCATCACCCGTTTCGCGCGTGAGGCCGAGCGGCGCACCGGCCGCGCTCTGCCCGACTACGACAGCCTGCATGCGTGGTCGGTCGAGGATCCGGGCGCGTTCTGGGATCTGCTGTGGGACTTCGCCGGCGTCATCGGCGACAAGGGCGGCATCCGTTTCCGTGACGGCGACCGGATGCCCGGCGCGGCGTTCTTTCCCGAAGGGCGGCTCAACTTCGCCGAGAACCTGCTTCGTCGCGACGACGACGGCGAAGCCATCGTCTTTCGCGGCGAGGACCGGGTCGAACGCCGTCTGTCGTGGCGCGCGCTGAACGAACTGGTCTCGCGTCTGCAGCAAGCCTTCCGTGATCTCGGCATCGGCCCCGGCGACCGCGTCGCCGGCCTGCTGCCCAACATGCCGGAGACGATCGCCGCGACGCTCGCGGCCGCCTCGCTCGGCGCGGTCTGGTCCTCCGCCTCGCCCGACTTCGGGCCGCGCGGGGCGCTCGACCGCTTCGGACAGATCGCGCCGAAGCTGTTCATCGCGGTCGACGGGTACTATTACGCCGGCAAGGTGATCGACAACGGCGACAAGCTCGTCGAGATCGTCGCCGGCCTGCCGGGATCGCCGCCGGTGATCGTCGTGCCCTATCTCGGCCGGGCCGAGGAGACCGCGGCGCGACTGCCGAAGGCCCGTACGCTCGCCGCGCTCATCGCGCCCTACGACGCGAAACCGGTCGAGTATGTCCGCCTCCCCTTCGGGCATCCGCTCTACATCCTGTTCTCGTCGGGCACGACGGGCATGCCGAAGTGCATCGTCCATTCCGCCGGCGGGACGCTGCTCCAGCACCTCAAGGAGCACCAGCTCCAGTCGAACCTCGTCGCCGGCGAGAAGCTGTTCTACTTCACCACCTGCGGCTGGATGATGTGGAACTGGCTGGTGACCGGCCTCGCCAGCGAGGCGACGCTGCTCCTCTACGACGGCTCGCCGTTCCATCCCGGGCCGGAGGCGCTGTTCGACTACGCCGACGCCGAGGACATGACGATCTTCGGCACGTCGGCCAAGTACATCGACGCGGTGAAGAAATCCGGCCTCCGCCCGGCCGACAGCCACGACCTCTCCTCCGTCCGCATGATGATGTCCACCGGCTCGCCGCTCGCGCCGGAGAGCTTCGACTTCGTCTATGACGGCATCAAGCGCGACATCCACCTCGCCTCGATCTCCGGCGGCACCGACATCGTCTCCTGCTTCGTGCTCGGCGTGCCGACCAAGCCGGTGTGGCGCGGCGAGATCCAGGGACCCGGCCTCGGCATGGCAATGGACGTCTATGACGATTCCGGCGCACCGCTGCCGCTCGGGAAGGGCGAACTGGTCTGCACCCGGCCGTTCCCGTCGATGCCGGTCGGCTTCTGGAACGATCCCGAAGGGGCGAAATATCACGCCGCCTATTTCGAACGCTTCCCCGGCATCTGGTGCCACGGAGACTTTGCCGAGTGGACCGAGCATGGCGGCATCGTCATCCATGGCCGCTCCGACGCGACGCTGAACCCCGGCGGCGTCCGGATCGGCACGGCCGAGATCTACGCGCAGGTCGAGACGATTCCCGAGGTGGTCGAGGCGCTCGCCATCGGCCAGGACTGGGACAACGACGTCCGCATCGTGCTCTTCGTCCGTCTCCGGGATGGGGTCGTGCTCGACGACGCGCTGGTCGCGCGCATCAAGCAGGTCATCCGGACCGGCGCGAGCCCCCGGCACGTGCCGGCGAAGATCGTCGCCGTCGCCGACATTCCGCGCACCAAGTCGAACAAGATCGTCGAGCTCGCGGTGCGGGAGATCGTCCACGGGCGGCCGGTCAGGAA
>JBIQKL010000029.1:0-31964 GCA_044506555.1 Hyphomicrobiales bacterium
CCCCCCTCCTCTCCATCGAAAACCTCTCCGTCGCCTTCACGCAGGGCGGCAAGACGACGCTCGCCGTCGACGGCGTGAGCTTCCACATCGAGAAGGGCGAGACCGTCGCGCTGGTCGGCGAGTCCGGGTCCGGCAAGTCGGTCACCGCGCTGTCGGTGATGAAGCTCCTGCCCTATCCCGCCGCCTCCCACCCTTCCGGCCGCATCCTGTTCAAGGGCGACGACCTGCTGACCGCGCCGGACAAGGACCTCCGGAGCGTACGCGGCAACGATATCGGCATCATCTTCCAGGAGCCGATGACCTCGCTCAACCCGCTGCACACCATCGAGCGGCAGGTCGGCGAGGTGCTCACGCTGCATCAGGGCCTTAGCGACGCGGCCGCCCGGAGGCGCGTGATAGAACTGCTCACCAAGGTCGGTATCCGCGACGTGGAAAGCCGTCTCGGCGCCTATCCGCATCAGCTTTCCGGCGGCCAGCGCCAGCGCGTGATGATCGCCATGGCGCTCGCCAACGAGCCCGACCTGCTCATCGCCGACGAGCCGACGACCGCCCTCGACGTGACCGTGCAGGCGCAGATCCTGCAGCTTCTCCGCGACCTCCAGGCCGAGACCGGCATGGCGATGCTGTTCATCACCCACGATCTCGGCATCGTGCGCCGGATGGCGAGACGCGTCTGCGTGATGACCGGGGGCAAGATCGTCGAGACCGGGCCGACCGAAGACGTCTTCACTCACCCGCAGCACGCCTATACCAAGCACCTGCTCGCCGCCGAGCCGAAGGGTGCGCCGCCGAAGGCCGACCTCTCGGCGCCGATCGTCATGCAGGGCGACGATATCAAGGTCTGGTTTCCGATCAAGCGGGGCCTGCTCCGCAAGACCGTGGGCCACGTCAAGGCAGTCGACGGCGTCGACGTCACGGTCCGCGAGGGGCAGACCCTCGGCATCGTCGGCGAATCCGGCTCGGGCAAGACCACGCTGGGCCTCGCCCTGATGCGGCTGATCTCGTCGGAGGGGAGGATCGTCTTTCTCGGCAAGGAGATCGAAGGCCGGAGCTTCCGCGAGATGCGGCCGTTCCGAAGCGAGATGCAGATCGTCTTCCAGGACCCCTATGGCTCGCTGAGCCCGCGGATGTCGGTCGCCGAGATCATCGAGGAAGGACTGAAGATCCACGACCGGCAGCTCAACGCGGCCGAGCGCGACCGCCGCGTGGTCAAGGCGCTCGAGGAAGTCGGGCTCGATCCGTCCACGCGCCACCGCTACCCGCACGAATTCTCGGGCGGCCAGCGCCAGCGCATCGCGGTGGCCCGCGCCATGGTGCTGGAACCCCGCTTCGTGATGCTCGACGAGCCGACTTCGGCGCTCGACATGAGCGTGCAGGCGCAGGTCGTCGACCTGCTCCGTGACCTGCAGCAGAGGCACGACCTCGCCTATCTCTTCATCAGCCACGACCTCAAGGTGGTGAAGGCGCTCGCCAACGAGATCATCGTGATGCGGAACGGCAGGGTGGTCGAGCGCGGCACGGCGGAACGGGTGTTCACCCAACCCGAGACGGACTATACCCGTGCACTGCTGGCGGCGGCGTTCGAGATCAGGACGGCGCCGGAAGGGGTCGTGGCGCAATAGGGCGGCCGCGCGCCCCCGCGGACTTGTCGGAAGGGGTGGCAATGGCGGCGCAAGGGGGCGCGAGGGGCATACTCGTCGCATCGGGACCCTGGGATCCGCAGCCCTGGGCGGAATCGGCCCGCGCCTTCGATCCCGGCCGGCCGGTCTTCATCTGGCCGGACCTGCCCGACCCGACCGCGATCCGCTACCTCATGGCATGGCACCCGCCCGAGGAGGCGCTGAAGGCGCTCCCCAATCTCGCCGCGATCTTCTCGCTCGGGGCCGGCGTCGAGCATATCCTGTCCCGGCCCAACCTCCCCGACGTGCCGATCGCCCGCATCGTCAGCGAGGACCTCACCGACCGCATGGTGGAGTGGGTGATGCTCCAGGTCCTGATGCATCACCGCCAGCAACGTCGCTACGACCGGCTTCAACGCGCGCACCGCTGGCACGAGCTCCGCCAGCCGGCCGCCACGGAGGTACGGGTCGGCGTGATGGGGATGGGCGAGATCGGCGCGAAATCGGCGACGATGCTGGCGCGGCTCGGCTTCGCGGTGGCGGGCTGGAGCCGGACGCTGCGGGACCGGCCGGGGATCGAATCGTTCCATGGCGCCGCCGGCCTCGACCCCTTCCTTGCCCGCACCGACATCCTCGTCGCGCTGCTGCCGCTCACACCGGAGACGCGCGGCCTCCTCGCCATGCCGCTGTTCCGGAAGCTCGCCGGCGACGGGGCACTCGGCGGTCCGGTGCTCGTCAATGCCGGCCGCGGCGGATTGCAGGTCGAAGCCGACATCGTGGCCGCGATCCGCGACGGCGTCCTGATCGGCGCGAGCCTCGACGTGTTCGAGACCGAGCCTCTCGACCCCGGCAGTCCGCTGTGGGACCTCGACGACGTGATCGTCACCCCGCATTGCGCCGGCTGGAGCGATCCCGCCGAGCTGACCCGCCAGATCATCGACCAGATCGTCGCCTTCGAGGCCGGCCAGCCGCTGCGAAACGTCATCGATCGTGACGCGCAGTACTGAAGTCGTCCGCGGGCTCAATCTCGCGGCGACGCTGCTCGTCGCGACCGCCGGGGCGTGGCTCGCGACCGTCCTATCGATCCCGGCGTCCTGGATGTGCGGCGCGATGATCGCGGTGACGACCGTGTCCTTCGGTCGTCTCGATACCCGGCTTCCCGTGCCGCTCGTCGAGTTCAGCTTCCTGCTCATCGGCATCGCCCTCGGCGCCGGGCTCACGCCGGAACTGCTCGGAAGCATCGGCGCCTGGCCGCTCAGCCTCGCGGCGCTGCTGCTCACCGTCGTCGCCGTGACCGCCGGATCGCGCTGGTATCTCGTACGGGTCTCCGGCTGGGATCGCGACACCGCGTTCTACTCCGCCGTGCCCGGCGCCCTCTCCTACGTCATCGCCGTCGCCGCCACGACCGGCGCCGACCTCCGCAAGGTGGCGGTCAGCCAGAGCATCCGGATCTTCCTGCTCGTCGCCGCGCTGCCGACGATCATCGTCGCTCTCGAAGGCGGCCCACCGACGGCACCGCCGGTGGTGAGCGCGTCGTGGCCGCAGATGGCGCTCCTCGTCGCCGTCTCGGTGGTCACCGGATTCGTGTTCCGCTATTTCCGGGTTCCCGCTGGACTGCTCACCGGCAGCTTCGCGGGAAGCTCGTTCCTGCACGGCGCCGGGCTCGTCGCGGGCACGCTGCCGCAGCCGGCGATCAACGTCGCCTTCGTGCTCCTCGGCGCGCTGGTCGGCAGCCGCTTCGTCGGCACCAGCTTCGGCTTCCTCGCCCGGATCCTGCTGCCGTCGTTCGGCGCGTTCCTGGTCGCGACCGGCATCGCCGCCGCCTTCGCGCTGGCCGTGGCGGTCGCGATCGACGTCCCGTTCGACCAGGCGATCGTGGCGTTCGCGCCGGGCGGGCTCGACGCGATGATGTCGCTGGCGCTCGCCCTCCACATGGACACCGCCTTCGTCGCGGCGCATCAGTTCGCACGCTTTGCCGGCATCGCCTTCGGCCTGCCGTTCTTCCTCCGCTGGGCGAGGTCGCGTGTGCCGAGGGCGTGAACCGGCCGGGAACCGCAACAGCCTCCCGGGGCTTATCTTAGCGGCAGGCCTTTCCCGCACCGGAGGACATCAATGCGCGGCATTCTTCTGTGGCTGATCGGAATCCCCATCCCGATCATCATCCTGCTCTACCTGTTCAACGTCCTGTAGGACTGGCCCGGCACCGATGCCGAACCGCCGGCGGGTCAGCCGCCAGCCGGCGGGAAGACGCCGAGTCGCGCCCCGCCGGCGACTGCCGCCCGGCGGGTCGGTTCGGCCTCGCCGTCGAACGGAAGGCCGAGCGCATTCCACACCGCGGTCAGAGCCTCGACCAACTTGCCGGTCAGCGCCTCGTCGTGGAACGGGGTCGGCGTGATCCGCAGCCGCTCGGTGCCACGCGGCACTGTCGGGTAGTTGATCGGCTGGATGTAGACGCCGTGCTCCTCGAGGAGCATCTGGCTCGCCTGCTTGCAGAGATCCGGGTTGCCGACGAGGATCGGAATGATGTGCGTTTCGGACGGCATCACCGGCAGTCGCGCCGCTGCAAGGGCGGCCTTGGTGGCGGCGACGGCGCGCTTCTGGCCTTCCCGCTCGGCGGATGATTGCTTGAGGTGGCGGATCGAGGTCGTCGCGGCCGCGGCGATGGCGGGCGGCAGGGCCGTCGTGAAGATGAAGCCGGGCGCATAGGAGCGGATCGTGTCGACGATCACCCGGCTCGCCGTGACGTAGCCGCCGAGCGCGCCGAAGGCCTTGGCGAGCGTTCCCTCGATCACGTCGATCCGGGCCATCTGGCCGTCGCGCTCGGCGATGCCGCCGCCGCGCGGACCGTACATGCCGACCGCGTGGACCTCGTCGAGATAGGTCATCGCGCCATACTTCTCGGCAAGGTCGGCGATCTTGCCGATCGGCGCGATGTCGCCGTCCATCGAATAGACCGATTCGAAGGCGATCAGCTTCGGCCGCACCCGGCTCTGCTGCTTGAGCAGGTCCTCGAGGTGTTCGAGATCGTTGTGCCGGAAGATCAGCTTCTGCGCGCCCGAGCGGCGGACGCCCTCGATCATCGAGGCATGGTTCAACTCGTCGGACAGGATCACGCAGTCTGGCAGCATCTTGGCGATGGTCGAGATCGCCGCCTCGTTCGAGACGAATCCCGAGGTGAAGACCAGCGCCGCTTCCTTGCCGTGAAGGTCGGCGAGCTCGGCCTCGAGCTCGACCAGCGGGTGGTTGGTCCCGGAAATGTTGCGCGTGCCGCCGGCGCCGACGCCCATCCGCCGCGCCGCGTCGGTCATGGCATCGAGCACCGTCTGGTGCTGGCCCATGCCGAGATAGTCGTTGGAGCACCAGACCACGATCTCGCGCGTCTCGCCGTCGCTCCGCCACAGCGCGTAAGGATATCTTCCCGCGATCCGCTCGAGGTCAGCGAATACGCGATAGCGCCGCTCCGCATGGAGCGCGGCAATCGCCTCGGCAAAGATCGCCTGATAGTCCATCGGGAGTGTCCTGCAAATTGGAACCTTGCGAAATTAAGTCGGCAGCGCCCTCAAGTCCATCGACACTTTGACGCGCCGCCCATCACAGCGACTTGATCCGCGTCAAAAATCGCGCCCCGAACCTTCGCGGTCACCCGGTGTAGGAAACGCCGCGGTAACGCATGCCGACCTGAACCGCGGAGACGATGATCCGGGACAGGATCTCCATGTCGACCGGCATGTTCGGACGCCAGACGTCGAGGAGGAGCGCGATCCGCGGCTCGTCGGCATTGTTCATCACCTCGTGCGGGAAGGTGTCGTCCCAGAGCAGGCATTCGCCGTCGGAGATGCGGTACTCGTTGTCGTCGATCATCATGATCGTCGCCGGGCGGCCGGTCTCCTCGCGCGGGATCTTGAGGCCGAGATGGAAGCGCATCACCCCGCGGAACGGCCCGCGGTGGCGGGGAATGTGCTTCCGCGGCGCGAGGAACGAGACGGTCGCGGACTTCACCTCGGGGCATTCGTCGAGGAGGCGCTTCAGCGTCGGCATCCGCGCGCAGTTCTCCCCGACCTCGACGCCGTAAGCCTTGAGGATCAGCATCCGCCAGTCCTTGCCGTCGTTGGCCGAGATGTCGGACTGCTCGGGCATAATGTCGTGGAAGCGCGGCATCGAGTCGAGCTTGGCCGCGACCGCTTCGTCACGAATCTGTTGCCACTCTGCGGCAAACTTCGCCGAATTGGGGAAATCGGCCCGCGCGTCCAGCACCGCCGGCGCATCGATCCGCCGTTCGTAGATGCGGCGGACCACGTTCGAGGCGCGGTCATAGAACTTGGTCATGACGTTCGTCTCCGTCTCCGGGGAAGCGCGACTCACCGCCGGACTGAGGCGATACTAGCCAATGGATCGCGGCATACGAATGGCCAAGGTGACGCAAGCGGCGCTGGAATCTTTCCAAAACTCAAGGGGTTGTGCGCGTGCGATTGCGGTTGCCAGCGGCCATGGACGCGGGCACCATCGGCGGAAAGAGGTCTGATAGGAGGCGGTCGTGATCCGGACCAAGGGCGTGCTGATGGCGATGGCCGGCCTGCTCGCGCTGGCGGGGCAGGAGGCGATGGCGGCCAAATGCGGCAACAACGCCGCCGGCTTTCCGCGCTGGCTCGACCAGTTCAAGAAGGAGGCGGTCGCCGCGGGGGTTTCCGCGAAGGTGGTCGCCTCGGCGCTGAACGGCGTCACCTACGATGCCCGGGTGATCAAGCTCGACCGCAACCAGAAGCACTTCAAGCTGAGCTTCGAGAAGTTCTACGCCACCCGCGCCCGCCCGCTCGAGGGCATCGCCAGGAGCAAGTTCAAGGCGAATGCCGGGCTCCTCCAGAAGATCGAGAGCCGCTACGGCGTTCCGGGCGAGGTGGTGGTGGCGATCTGGGGACTGGAGACCAGCTTCGGCGGCAATATCGGCAACATGAGCGCGATCCGGTCGCTGGCGACGCTCGCCTATGACTGCCGGCGCTCGGCCTTCTTCACCAACGAGCTGCTGGCCGCCCTCACCATCGTCCAGCGCGGCGACATGACGCCGTCGCAGATGATCGGCGCGTGGGCGGGCGAACTCGGCCAGACCCAGTTCCTCGCCACGTCCTACGTCAAGTTCGCGGTCGACTACGACGGCAACGGCCGCCGCGACCTGCTGAGGAGCACGGCCGACGCCCTGGCCTCCACGGCCAATTACCTCAAGGCCTACGGCTGGAAGAAGGGCCAGCCCTACGGTCCGGGTACCGCCAACTACGCCGTCATCGGGCAATGGAACAAGGCCACGGTGTACCAGCAGACGATCGCCGAGCTCGCGAAGAAGATCCGCGGCTAGGACGAGCCGCTGGCTGGGGGCGCGATGGAGAGCCGGAAGGTCACGATCGCCGTCGACAAGGAGGTATCGGTCTCCGGCCTCCTCGACCGGCCACGCGACGCCCGCGCCTGCCTCGTTCTCGCCCACGGCGCCGGCGCGGGGATGGCGCACCCCTTCCTTGCCGCGATCGCCGAGGGCCTCGCCGAGCGGAAGGTCGCGGTGCTTCGCTACAATTTTCCCTACATGGAGCGGAAGAGTCCTCGGCCGGATTCGCCCAAGGTGGCCACCGCCGCCGTCCGTGCGGCGGTGACCGACGCATCGCGGCTGATGCCGAAGCTGCCGATGTTCGCCGGCGGCAAGTCCTTCGGCGGGCGGATGACCTCGCAGGCGGAAGCCCTGGAGCCGCTCGGCGTGCGCGGCCTCGTGTTCCTCGGCTTTCCCCTCCACCCGCCCGGCAAGCGGTCGGACGAACGGGCGGCGCATCTCGCCGAGATCGGGGTGCCGATGCTGTTCCTGCAGGGCGGCAACGACGCCTTCGCCGAGATGGACCTTCTCCGACCGGTGGTGGAGCGGCTCCGCGAGCGCGCCACGCTAACGGCGTTCGAGGCCGCGGATCACTCGTTCCATGTCGCGGCCAAGTCCGGCAAGCGCGATGCCGACGTCCGCCGCGAGCTGATCGACGCCACCGCGACATGGGTCCTGGCGCTGGTGTGAGAGGCGGAAAGGGCCATGCGCCATCCGATGTCCACTGCCCGAGGGCGCGAGCAGACCGGCATTTTCCTCCCCTCCGTCATGGCCGGGCTTGTCCCGGCCATCCACGTCCTTGCCGGCCGCCGCCGTGTTCGCGTGGATGCCCGGCACGAGGCCGGGCATGACGGCTGTGGGATGCCCCCACATCGCGCGCATGGGCGGACCGTGCGTGCGCTGTCTCTCCTGGCCCTCCTCCTCACGCCACTTCCCGCCGTTGCCGAGGCGCGGATCGATTCCGTCGAGCTGCACGAGGGCACGTGCGATGCGTCGGGCGCTGTCGCCTTGCCCGAAGGCAGCTTCGGTGACCGCTTCCTGATGGTGAACAACGACGACAGCTTCGTCCGCGTCTATGCGGTGGGCACGGCGGGCGAACCGGGGGCCTCCGGCCCCAGTCTCGCGCTCCGGGCACCGGAAGATGCCCGGCGTTCATTCGACATCGAGGCAGCGACATGGCTCGACGGACAAGCGATCTTCGTCGGCTCGCTCAGCCGCGACGACGACGGAAGCGTCGAGCCTGACCGCTGGCACTTCCTCTCCGTCGCGGTGGACGATGAGGACGGCGGCGATGCTGTGGTCCGGGCGGGCGGCAGCTCGAACCGGCTGCTCGGCGGCCTCGCCGCGCTCGACGACGATCTCGCGGCCGCGATCGGCGACCTCGACACCCGGACAGCGGACCTCGCCCCCGGCAAGGCGGGCATCAACCTCGAGGGCATGTCGGTGACGGCCGACGGCGCCGCCCTGTTCCTCGGCTTCCGCAACCCGGTGCCGGACGGGCAGTCGCTGCTGGTCAAGCTGCTCAACCCCAAGGCCGTTCTGTTCGAGGATGCGGAACCTGCGTTCGCGGCACCGATGCGGCTCGACCTCGGCGGTCTGGGCATACGAAGCATGGAATACGCGCCAGCGGCCGGGGTGTATTTCATCGTCGCCGGACCGATCGCCGAAGACGGCGCATTCGACATCTACCGCTGGGTCGAAGGCGCCACGCCGGAGCCGGTGACCGGGGCAAGGACAGCTCTCGCCTCCCTCCCCGGCTTCCGGCCGGAAGGCCTGGTCATCGACCAGACGGGCACCCGGCTCCAGCTCTTCGGCGCCGGCGACGACTGCGAGACCGACACCTTCCGGAGCGTGGTGCTCACCGTCTCGTAGGACCGGCGGTCTCAGTCGGCCGGCGGCACCAGCGCGTCGAGCTCGGCGAGCGACATCGGGTCGTTATAGATGCCGGCGCCGACCTGGTAGGGCTGCCCTTCGACCGTGAACATGTAGGTCACCTTCCGGAACGCGTCGTCGCTGTAGACGACGGTGCCGTCGGTGCTTCCGACCGGCTTCGGCCAGACATATTCGCCCCAGCTGCCGCCCGGCTTGGCCGCGGCGTCGCACAGGGCTGCCCCGTAGTGCTTGCCGTCGGCGCCCTCGAGGCCCGAGATCGACACACCGCGGCTGGCAGCGACCGGGTGGGCCATGATCACGTCCTTGGCGCAGTCGAAGACGAAGACGTAGGTGTCCTTCCAGACGAAGGGCGATCCGTCTTGCTCGAAGGTCGGAAAGCCGGCTGCACCTTCCTTCGAAAGATACGCCGCGGCCTCCCGGACCTTGGCGATCACCTCGTCCGGGGTCACGCCGTCATCGGCGGCGGCGACGGCGGACGTCGCCAGTCCGACGGCCAGCGCCGCCAAAATTCGCTTGATCATGTCCGTCTCCTCCCACGTTGCCGCGGGAGCATAATCTGTCCGGCGGCGATTTTCCCGCACTATCGCTAGTCGGTCTCGTCCTCGTAACCGACCATGTGCAGAGGCCGCGCGGCGATGCCGTTGAGCTCGCACCAGCGGACCAGCGCCTCCTCGCGGCCATGCGTCACCCAGACCTCCCGCGGCGCAAGCTCGGTGATCGTGTCGGTCAGCTCGTCCCAATCGGCATGGTCGGAGAGGATGAGAGGCAGTTCGACATTGGCCTGCTTGGCACGCTGGCGGATCCGCATCCAGCCCGACGCATAGCAGGCGACGGGGTCGGGGAAACGGCGCGCCCAGCGCTCCGCGATCTCCGAAGGCGGGCAGAGGATGACGGCACCGGCGAAATCCCCCTTCTTGCCCGTCGCCACGGTGGCAGGCGCCAGCGGGCCGAGCGCCACCCCTTCGGACTCGTAGAGCCGGCAGAGCCGGTCCATCGACCCGTGGAGATAGACCGGCCGGTCATGGTCGGCATCGCGGAGCATGCGGATCACGCGTTGCGCCTTGCCGAGCGAATAGGCGCCGACGAGATGGGCGCGCTCGGGAAACTGCACGAGCGACGCGACGAGTTTGGCGATCTCCGCCTCCGCGGGCGGATGGCGGAAGACCGGCAGGCCGAAGGTCGCCTCGGTGATGAAGATGTCGCAGGGCACCGGCACGAAGGGCAGGCACGTCGGGTCCGGGCGGCGTTTGTAGTCGCCCGAGACGACGATGCGAAGCCCGCCGGATTCCACCGCGATCTGCGCCGAGCCGAGGACGTGGCCCGCGGGCTGGAACGTGACGGTGGCGTCCCCGATCCGCATCGCCTGGCCGAGGGCCGCGGCTTGCGTCGTGGCGGCGAAGGTCTCGCCGTAGCGGGCGGCCATGATGCGGAGCGTCTCGCGCGTCGCCAGCACCGCGCCGTGCCCGGGCCGGGCGTGGTCGGAATGGCCATGCGTGATCAGAGCGCGCTTGACGGGGCGAGTGGGATCGATGTGGAAACCGCCCGCCTTCGACCACAGGCCGGCGGGGGTCGGACAGAGCAGGTCCTCGGGGCGCATGGCGCGAAGATAGGGAGTGCGCGCCCGTCCGGCCAGTGTCAGCGCCGGCGGCGGAGCCGGTGGACCGGCAGGGCCACGACCGCGAGCCCGGCGAGGATCAGCACCATGCCGGCGAGCCGCGCCGGCCCGAAGGTCTCGCCGAGGATCAGGGCCGCCGACACCGTCCCGAACACCGGCACGAGCAGCGAGAACGGCGCCGCGACCGCGGCCGGGTAGATGCTCATGAGATACCCCCATGCACCGAAGCCGAAGGAGGTCGAGACGAAGGCGATGTAGAGCACGGCGCCCACGGCCAGCCAGTCGAGATGCGCGACGGCCGCCCCGATCCATGCCGGACCTTCGAAGACCAGCGACAGGAGGAACAACGGGCCGCAGGCGATCAGGCTCGCCCACGACACGAGCGCCAGCAGGTCGACGTTCCGCGCGCCCCGAAGCAGCACGTTCCCCGCAGCCCAGCAGCAGGCCGCACCGAGCAGGAGCACGAAGCCGGCGAGCGTGACGCCGTGGGCGCCGACCGTGGTCGCGATCAGGACCAGCCCGAGGAAGGCGATGGCGCCGCCGGCGAGCTGGCGCGGCGTCGGACGCTCTCCGATCGCGAGCGCGGCGAACAGGATGGTGATGAACGCCTGGACCTGGAGCCCGATCGAGGCGAGCCCCGGCGGCATGCCGACCGCCATCGCCGGGAAGAGCAGGCCGAACTGGGCGACATAGATAGTCACCGAGACGCCGACCAGCACGCGCCACGACATCGCGGGTCGCGGCAGGAGCAGGCAGGGCAGCGCCGCGAGCCCGAAGCGGAGCGAGGCAAGCAGCAGCGGCGGCACGTCGACCAGTGCCACCGCGATGACCACGAAGTTGAAGCCCCAGCAGAGGGCGAGCAGGAGCGCGAGGGCGATGTGGCGGGGCTGCACGAGCGGGAATCCGCGTGGCGGTGGCGCCCGCGCTTGTCGCATGACGCGGAGACCGGCGCTACTGGCGCCATGGCGCGACAGTCCCGAAATCATGACAAACGGCCCCGATCGGCGTCGTTGGGCGTGATCCTCGCCAACGCCCCGACTCCGATCCCGTCCCAACGTCTGGAAGGGACAGGGCCCGCAACAGAACAAACCATGGACGCGCGGCCATGGCTCCGGCTAGTCTCCGCCCCTGTGAGCCGTATCGCGCGCAAGTCCCGCACCGACCTCGCCGTGCTGCCGCCCGCCTTCGCCGGCTGGTTCGCGGCGCGGGGCTGGACGCCGCGTCCGCACCAGCTCGCGCTCCTCGAGAAGGCCCGCGCCGGACGGTCGACGCTGCTGATCGCCCCGACCGGGGCCGGCAAGACGCTCGCCGGGTTCCTGCCGACGTTGACCTCGATCGCCGGACGCCCGGCGGTCAATCGACCCGAGGGCCGCGGCATCCACACCCTCTACATCTCGCCGCTCAAGGCGCTCGCCGTCGACATCGCGCGGAACCTCGAGGCGCCGGTGCGCGAGATGGGGCTCGGCATTTCCATCGAGACGCGGACCGGCGACACCCCGGTCCACAAGCGCCAGCGTCAGAAGCTCCGTCCGCCGGACATCCTCCTGACGACCCCGGAGCAGGTTGCGCTCCTGCTCTCGGCCAAGGACGCGGATCGATTCTTCGCCGACCTCGACACCGTGATCCTCGACGAGCTGCACGCGCTGGTCACCTCGAAACGCGGCGACCTCCTCGCCCTCGGCCTCGCCCGTCTGAGGACGCTCGCGCCGAATCTCAAGACGATCGGGCTCTCCGCCACCGTCGCCGAGCCGGATGCGCTCCGGGCCTGGCTCGTGGGACAAGGGGGTGAGAGCGGACGCGATCTTACCCTCTCCCCTCGCGGGGGAGAGCCCGCCCCGGACTTGATCCGGGGGTGGCGCGAAGCGCCGGGTGAGGGGGCGGTGCCGCTTGAACCGCCCCGTGAGATGGAGACGCCCCCTCACCCCGCTTCGCGCAAGGCGAAGCGACCCTCTCCCGCAAGGGGAGAGGGTGGGTCCGTGCAGGCTGCAAGGGGAGAGGGTGGCGTCAGAGCAAGGGAAGAGGTTGGCGTCGCGTCCGTTGCCCCCATGGCCGACATCGTCGTGGTCGAGGGCGGGGCGAAGCCGGACATCGACATCCTCGTCTCCGACGAGCGCATCCCGTGGTCAGGACACTCATCGCGCTATGCGGTGCCGGACATGTACGAGCTGATCCGCCGGCACCGGCTGGCGCTGCTGTTCGTCAACGTCCGCTCCCACGCCGAGCTCCTGTTCCAGGAGCTGTGGCGGATCAACGTCGACGGCCTGCCGATCGCCCTCCACCACGGCTCGCTCGATGCCGGCCAACGGCGGAAGGTCGAGACGGCGATGGCGGCCGGCCAGCTCCGCGCCGTGGTCTGCACCTCGACGCTCGATCTCGGCATCGACTGGGGAGACGTCGACCTCGTCGTCAATGTCGGGGCGCCGAAGGGGGCTTCCCGCCTCGCCCAGCGGATCGGCCGTGCCAACCACCGGCTCGACGAGCCGTCCAAGGCGATCCTCGTGCCGGCCAACCGGTTCGAGGTGATGGAATGTCGCGTCGCGCTCGAGGCCAATTATCTCGGCGCGCAGGACACGCCGCCGATCCAGCCCGGCGCGCTCGACGTGCTGGCGCAGCACGTCCTCGGCATGGCCTGCTCGGCCCCGTTCGACGCGGACGGCCTCTACGCCGAGGTGACGTCGGCCTATCCCTACCGGAACCTGCCGCGCCCCACCTTCGATCGCGTGGTCGATTTCGTCGCCACCGGCGGCTACGCGCTCCGGAGCTACGAGCGCTTCGCCAGGATCCGGCGCGGCGCCGACGGCCTGTGGCGCATCACGCATCCGCAGGTCGCCAACCAGTATCGACTGAACGCCGGCACCATCATCGAGGCGCCGCTGCTCAACGTGCGGGTCGCCCGGAGCGCCGCTTCCGGCATGGCCGGTCACGGGGGCCGGTCGCTGGGCAAGATCGAGGAGAGTTTCATCGAAGCGCTCAGCCCCGGCGACACCTTCCTCTTCGCCGGCCTGATCCTCCGCTACGAGGGCATGCGGGAGAACGAGGTGATCGCCACCCGGACCGCAGACGACACGCCGAAGATCCCGATCTACGCCGGCGGCAAGTTTCCGATCACGTCGTTCCTCGCCGACGGCGTCCGCTCGATGCTGGCCGAGCCCAGGTCGTGGGGCAAGCTGCCGCCGCCGGTCGCGGACTGGCTCAAGATCCAGAAGAAGCGCTCGGTTCTGCCGAAACGCCACCAGCTCCTCGTCGAGACCTTTCCGCGCGGCAACCGGACCTACATGGTGGCCTATCCCTTCGAGGGACGGCTCGCCCACCAGACGCTCGGCATGCTGCTCACCCGACGACTGGAACGCGCACGGCTGCGCCCCACCGGCTTCGTCGCCTCGGACTATGCGCTCGCCATCTGGGCCCTCGGCGACCTCGGCCTCGCCTTCTCGCGCGACGAGCCGAGCCTGGGCGCGCTCTTCGACGAGGACATGCTCGGCGACGACCTCGAAGCTTGGATGGCGGATAGCTACCTGCTCAAGCGCATGTTCCGGAACACGGCGCTGATCTCCGGGCTGATCGAGAAGCGGCATCCCGGCCGGGAGAAGACCGGGCGGCAGGTGACGGTCTCGACCGACCTGATCTACGACGTGCTGCGCCGCCACGAACCCGACCACATTCTCCTTCAGGCAACCTGGGCGGACGCGGCCACCGGCCTCCTCGAAATCGCCCGGGTCGGCGAAATGCTGTCGCGGGTGAAGGGACGAATCGTGCATAAGCGGCTCGACCGCATCTCGCCGCTGGCGATCCCGGCGATGCTGCAGATCGGCCGCGAATCGGTGAACGGCGAATCGAACGAGGACGTGCTCCGCGAGGCCGCGGAGGACCTGGTCAGGGAAGCGATGGGCGGCGATGCGGACGTGTGAGGTCATTGCCGACGCGGGTTGGAACAGCGGCATGGCGCGTCCTTCGAGGCCCACCTCCGGTGAGCGCCTCAGGATGGCGATGGGGGGTGTTGTATCGGTGGGAGGCCACCATGCGGAGGGCCCGTCACGAAGCCCCGGACGCACCATCCGGATCCACGACGTCGCCATCCTGAGGTGCTCGGCCGAAGGCCGAGCCTCGAAGGACGCAGGGTCGGTGCGCTTGGCATCGGCGCACGATCATGGCATCGCGTCGTGAGCGCTCTCCCCGCGAGGACGCGATCCGAGACCCTGCCGATCCTCGTCGGCGTCGCCGGTGTGGTGCTGGAAGCCTTTCCCGAAGGCGTGCTGTGGTGGGCGGACCGGCGGATGCTGATCGTCGCCGATCTCCATCTCGAGAAGGGCTCGTCCTATGCCCGCCGCGGCCAGTTCCTGCCGCCCTACGACACGACCGAGACGCTCCACCGGCTCACCCGGGTCGTCGCCCGCTTCGATCCCGCGACAGTGCTGGCCCTCGGGGACAGCTTCCACGACGACGGCGGTTCCGCTCGTCTCCTCTCCCGCGACCGTGAGCATCTCCGCGCCCTTCAACGTGGCCGGGACTTCGTCTGGATTGCGGGCAACCACGATCCCGGGCCGCCGGCCGGACTCGACGGCGATCACGTCGCGATGCTCGAACTCGGACCGATCACGTTCCGCCACGAGCCGCAGGCCGGCGCCACGGGCGAGATCGCGGGCCACCTCCATCCGGCGGCGAAGGTCGCGGGACGCGGCCGGTCGGTGCGAGGCAAGTGCTTTGCCGGCGACGGCCGCCGCCTGGTGCTGCCCGCCTTCGGCGCCTATGCCGGCGGCTTGAACATACTCGACCGCGCATTTGCGGGACTGTTCGAGATGGCGACGTTCCGCGCCTTCGTTGCGGGCGAAGAGCGGGTCTACGCGGTCCACCCGAAGGCACTCCGCCGCGACTGACTTTTTCGGCCTACGGCCTTGACGCCGGGCGGTCGCCGCGCCATTTCCCGCCCGCACCTGATCCGGGCCCCTCTGGCAGCAAGGGCGCTTGCTGCGATGTCGGATCTTCACCTGCTCTTGCGTACGCACGCAGTAGCATTTGGAGGTCGCGATGGAGGCCCTTGCCTTCCTGACCGAACCGTTCTTGGGCCAGCCCGGCTGGGCCTGGCTGCTCTTCGCGGCGATCGTCGTCGCGCTGCTCGCCTTCGATCTCGGCGTGCTGCACCGGAAGGAGCGCGAGATCCCGGTCGGCGAAAGCCTTGCGCTCTCCGCGGGCTACATCGCGGTTGCGACCGTGTTCGGCGCTTTCGTGTGGTGGCAGCTCGGCGCCCGGTCGGGCATGGACTACTTCACCGGCTACCTGATCGAGAAGACGCTGTCCCTCGACAACGTCTTCGTCATCTCGCTGATCTTCACGGCGCTCGCCGTGCCCCGCGCGCTCCAGCATCGCGTGCTGTTCTACGGCATCCTCGGCGTGGTGGTGATGCGGGCCGTCGTGATCGGCTTCGGCACCTCGCTGGTCGCCGAGTTCGAATGGGTGCTCTTCCTGTTCGGCGGCTTCCTGATCTTCACCGGCATTCGGATGATGCTTACCGCCGAGAAGGCGGAGGACATGCGGGAGAGCCGGCTGCTCCGCTTCCTCCGGCGCCGGCTCCGCATGACCGACGGCCTCCGCGGCCATGCCTTCGTAGTCCGCGAGCCGGACGCAGCCGGACGCCTCCGCTGGTTCGCGACGCCGCTTCTCCTCGCCCTGATCACGGTGGAATTGGTCGACGTCGTCTTCGCGGTCGACAGCGTGCCGGCGGTACTGGCCATCACCACCGATCCCTATATCGTCTACACCTCCAACATCTTCGCGATCCTCGGCCTCCGCGCCCTCTACTTCGCGCTGGCGGCGACGGTGCACCGCTTCCACTACCTCAAGTACGCGCTCGCCCTGGTGCTGGTCTTCATCGGGGCGAAGATCTTCGTGAACCATTTCTGGGGCAAGCTCGACCCCGCGATCTCGCTCGGCGTGACGGTGACGCTGCTCGCCGGCGGCATCGTGTTCTCGCTGTGGAAGACGGGGCCAGGCGCCGGCCGCGACACGGTGCGACCGGCCGAAGCGCCGCGCGAGGCGGCGTGATCAGTCGCGGCGGAAGATGACGCCGGCGATCCAGCCGGAGAACAGTGCCAGGAGCACGCAGGCAAGGCCATAGAGCAGGGCGTTGTTGTGTGAGGCTTCGAACATGAACTGCTCGAAGCCGACCTTGGTGACGTGGAGGTCCACCTCCTCGCGGGCGAGGAACGCGCCGCCGGAGAACAGCAGCACCTCGACCTTGTAGAGGCCGTGCGGAACGTTCGACGGAATCCACGCCGTCGAGCGGAAGACGCTGTTGGAGGTACCGATGAAGTCGACGCCGCCGACGAACTCCGAGTACAGGCCGGCTTCCTTTCGGAGCCGGATGAACGCCTCGCGAAAATCCGGATCGACCCGGCCCTCGGCGGGCGGCACGACGTGGAGCGTGATGTTGTCGAAGCCGAGGCCGAGGCGCTCGAGCAACTGGGGGGGAGCGACCTCGTCGAGCGGGCGGGTCGAGCTGAGCGAATAGTAGGACGGCGCCGCGGTGAAGGTCTCCGACGACCGGTTCACCCAAAGGAACAGGAGCCGCTCTTTCTGCCGCGCCACGACCGTCTGGTTCGGGCCTTTGATCAGGACGACGAGATCGTAGGGGGCGCCGCGCGACACCGTCGCCTGGTCGCGCTCGATGACGCCGAAGACGGTGATCGTGTCGCCGGAGAAGTCGGAATCGATGCGGATGTCGCTCGCCGAGAGCGCCACCGTCAGGTCCTCGGCGCGTGCCTGGGGCAGGACGGCGATCGCCAGGATCAGGAATGCGAGCACCCGTCTCATAGCGGGCTCCCCGACAGCGTGGTCAGCGAGAACGGCTCGGCCGGCGGGGTGACGAGGCCGAACAGGAAGCGGACGGCGACCGCGAGCACCAGGAGCCCGAGCAGCGCGCGGAGATGGTCGCCGCGGAGGTTCTGCCCGACGCGGGCGCCGAACTGGGCACCGATGACGCCGCCCACCATCAGGACGATGGCGAGCACGATATCCACCGAGAAGTTGGTGAGCGCGTGGAGGATCGTCGCCACCGACATCGTCGCGACGATCTGGATCAGCGAAGTGCCGATCACGACGTTGGTCGGAACGCGGAGGAGATAGATCAGCGCCGGGACCAGGATGAAGCCGCCGCCGATGCCGAGCAGCGCGCCGAGGAACCCGATGCCAACGCCGAGCGCCACCACCGGGATGATGCTGATGTAGAGCTTCGAGCGCTTGAAGCGCATCTTGATCGGAAGCCGGTGCACCCAGCCGTGCTGTCCGGGCTTGCGCAGCGGTGCCGGCCGGCCGCGGCGGGCATTGACGATCGCCCGCACCGACTCGGTCAGCATCAGGCCGCCGATCGTGCCGAGGAAGGTCACGTAGGAGATGCCGATGATCAGGTCGAGCTGGCCGAGCGAGCGAAGACCGTTGAAGACGACGACGCCGATCAGGGTACCGACGATGCCCGACAGCATCAGGACGGTGGCGAGCTTCGGGTCGACCATGCGCCGCCGCCAATAGGACAGCGCGCCCGATGCCGAGGAGGCGACGATCTGGCTTGCCACCGTGGCCACCGAGACCACCGGCGGGATGCCCGAGAAGATGAGGAGGGGGGTGAGGAGGAAGCCGCCGCCGACCCCGAACAGGCCCGAGAGGAAGCCCACGGCGGCGCCCATGCCGAAAATGACGAACATGTTCACCGAGAGTTCGGCGATGGGCAGGTAGATCAGCACGTCGGGACGCCGGTGAGGTCAGGTTGCGGACGCACGGCCGGTGCGCGGGGCTCGGTTCGATAAAGCGCTGCCCGCCCTGCACTGTCAATGAAGACAGGGCGGTGGCGCCCTCCCGGCTTCCTAGCCGATCCGCTGCGACAGCCTGACGACCAGCGATTCATCGATCCGGCCGGTACTGGCGGCGCCGATGCTGCGCTGGAAGGCACGCACGGCCTGATTCGTCTTCGGCCCCTCGAGCCCGTCGGCCGGACCGGGATCGAAGCCTCTTTCGGACAGAAGCTGCTGGGCGATCCGTATCATCGCTTGCCGGCTCTCGAAGGCGATGGCGGGCGCCGGCCCCGGATCGCGGGCGGCCGGCGAGGCGACGTCCGCCGCCATGACCGGGGCCGCGATCGCGGGATCGACGGCGCCGGGCGGCGGCGCCTTCGGCCGGAAGACGCTCGTTGCCGCCCGAGCGCGCGACAGGTCGTTCGGGTCGAGCGTCGCCGCGATCCGGTCGCGCTGCGCGGCAGCGTCCTGGTCGCCAGACGCCGCGGCGACCGCGAACCACTTGTATGCCTCAAGCCGGTCGACGGGCGTGCCGATGCCGCGCGAATAGATCACGCCGAGATTGTACTGACTGTCCTTGACGCCGTGCTCGGCGGCGGCGCGGAACCAATGCAGCGCGGCGCGCGGATCCGGCGCGGCGGCCGCGCCCGCATTGAGAAGAACGGCGAGGTTGTACATCGCGCCAGGATGCCCCTGCTCGGCAGCGCGCTGGTAGAGCGCCATCGCCTGCCGCAGGTCCCGCGCCACGCCCTGGCCGCGCTCGTAGAGGCTGGCAAGGCGGTAGATGGCGGGCACCAGGCCGGCATCGGCGGCGCGCTGGTACCAGGCGGAAGCCTGGCCGAGGTCGCGGAGCGTGCCGCGGCCGTCGGCATAGAGGTTGGCGATCTCGTAGGCGGCGACCGGATCGCCCGCCGCTGCCGCCGCGCGGATCTCCCCCGTCCCCACACGCGCTGCGATCGGCGGGGGCGTCGGGGCCGTGGCACCGGTCGAGAACGGATCCACCGGCCCGACCAGCCTCGGGCGCGGCGCCACCGCCTCGGCGGCAGCCGGGATGGGCACGTTGTCGGGAGCGGGAGCGGCCACCGGCTCCGATGCGCTTCCGGATCGTTCGACGAAGATGACCGACGGTGCGCTTTCGGCCTCGGCGTTGGCCATCGGCCGGCCGAACATCTGCAGGGCGCCGATAGCAAGCACCAGCGCCGCCGCCGCAAGGAGCAGCGGCCGGCGCCGGGCGCGGATGGCCTGCCCGATCCGGGCGAACGGGCTCGGTTCGCCGGCAACGCCAACGATGGCCGGTTCGCCGGCGGCGCCATCGCCCGCGGCACGGTCCATCGCGGCCTGCACCGCGCGGCGGGCGGCGGCGATGAAGTCGGCACGGCGTTCGGCGGTCTTCCTGTCCTCGGCGGGCGCGGTCGCGGCCACCTCGCGGACCAGGCCGATGTCGCGGCGAAGCGCCGGTCCGGCCGGCGTTCCCGACCAGTCCGCCGTCGCTGTCTCGCCGCCCACGCTTCCAGGCACCGGCTGCGGTTCCGTGCCGGCGATACTCTCGATCCGCGCCGCGACGGCGGCGACCGTAGCCTCGACCGCGGTGTCGTCCGGGCTGTCGGCCCGTCCGGTGGCGGCGATCAGCCGCCGGATCTCGTCGAGGTCCTTCTTGAGCTGGGAGACCATGCCCTGCTCGCGTTCGGATCCCAGTTCCTGGACTGCATCGCGGGCGGCCGCCCGAGCCGCAGCGACCGCATCCGCCTGTCCCTTGGCGAGACTCTCCCTGAGCCAGCCGACATGCGCCTCGATCTGGTCCAGCGTTCCAGCACGCGGCAGGGCACGGGCGAGATCGGCGGCCAATCCGTCGATCCGTTTCTCCAGTGCGGCGAGCTGACTGCCGTCGTCGGAGCGCGATGTCGCCGCCACCTGGTCGACCAGATCGCGTATCCGTTCCTCCATTGCGTCCATTCCCCTTGCGCCGCGCGTCGCCAGTTCGAGACGGACGGCGGCGATCTCGGACCGGACGTTGTCCAGCGTCTCGGCACGCGACGGCGCGCGTATGGCCGCCTCGAGCTGTGCCGTGAGGCGGTCGATGCGCGTTTCGACGCCGCGCACCAGCGCCACAGGATCCACGCGCGCCATGTTCTCGACCCGCGCCTCGAGCCGCCGGAGGCTCTCCGCGTTCTGCCGGCCGGTCCGTTCGATCCCCTCGACCCGGGCGCCGAGTTCCGCGAGCCCGATCACCAGGGTGGCCATGCCGCCCGTGTCTGCAGCGGACGCGCGCGACGCGGCCAGGTCGTCGAGGACGACCCGCATGTCCCCGAGCGTCGCCTCGATCGCCGCCATCGATGCCTGCCCGGAAAGCGCCGCCTTCTCGGCACGGAGAGCGGCGCCGTCGGAGCTGGCCCGGTCCTCGAGGCTCCGATCGGCAAGGATCGCGACGCGGTCGTTCAAGACCGCCATGTCGGCGCGAAGCGCGGCGATCGCGGCGTGGGACTCGTCCCTGGCGGTGGGCCGATGTCCGATGAGGAAGCTCTGACGATGCGCGATATCGGCTATGGCCGCCGACAGTGGATCCGCCTGGCCCGGCTTTCCATGCGCCGGCGGCCTGGCATCGTGGCCCGCACGCCGTCGCGCGCCGCGAAGGATCTCGGCTGCGAAGTCGTATGCCGGGCGGCCCGGCTCGGCCGACTGCGCTCCACCCCGACCGGACGCACCGCGCCGAGCCTCGGCGCCCCGCGCGCCATCGTCGAAGGTATCCTCGGCATCGTCCCGATCGCCGCCGACGCCCTCGACGGTCGACCGCGCCGATTCGTCCGCGTCCTCGAACTCGCGCGCGATACGCCGGACGATCTCGTCGAGTTCCGCTTCCTGTGCCGAGTTCCGACCGCCGGGACGCTGCGCCGACATCGAGCGGACCCGGTCACCGAGACGCGCGAGCGCCTCGGCATCGACGGCGGATCCGGACGGATCCGCGGCTTCCTCTCGGCCGGCATGCCTCGCGACCGCGGCCCGGATCCAGTCCTGGAGCGACATTCCGGCCTGGCGCGCGGCCTCCTGGGCCATCTTCCGGATGCGAGGGTCGAGGTCCCGCGCGCTCCACCACCTGCCAGACGTCATGGACCTGACCCCGCCGTCGCCGGCCACTCGCCGCAGAGGAACGGCGTGAATCCCCACCCGCTGACCTCCCTGAGGCTAATGGAATCACCCTGTCGCCGCGGCCCGATGCAGATTTCGGTAAACTTGGTAAACAAGCGGTTAATCCAACGTCTATGCTGGTGGTTCCATTCGCTTTTTGCGCCCGTCCCGCGGCGGTTTGCACCGCGGCGCAGGCGTACTAGGCTGCCCCGGTCCGGGGCTGCGCTCCGCCGATTGGGATCTCCGACGATGCCCGCCTATCACGCCCCGGTCGACAGCGTCCTGTTCCTGCTCGGGGACGTGCTCGGCTTCCATCGTCACGCCAACCTGCCGGGATTCGCAGACGCGACACCGGAGGCGGCGGAGGCGATCCTGCGGGAAGGCGGACGCTTCGCCGAGGAGGTGCTGGCGCCGCTCAACCGCATCGGCGACGTCGAGGGCTGCATGCGCCACGCCGACGGTTCGGTCACCACGCCCCCTGGCTTCCGCGAAGCCTATCGCCAGTTCGCCGAAGGCGGATGGATCGGACTCGCCGGCGACCCGGAGCACGGCGGCCAGGGCCTTCCCTACGTCCTCGCCGCGGCGCTCAACGAGTTCGTCACCTCGGCCAACATGGCCTTCGGCATGTATCCGGGCCTGACCCAGGGCGCCATCGCCGCGCTGACCCTCCATGGCACGGACGAGCAGAAGCGGACCTACCTGCCGCGGCTGATGTCGGGAGAATGGGCGGGCACGATGAACCTGACCGAGCCGCAGGCGGGCACCGATCTCGGCCTCATCCGCACCCGGGCGGCGCCCGGTCCGGACGGCAGCTTCGCGATCACCGGCACGAAGATCTTCATCTCGTCCGGCGAGCATGACCTCACCGCAAACATCATCCATCTCGTCCTGGCGCGGGTCGAGGGCGCACCGGAAGGGACCAAGGGCCTGTCGCTGTTCGTCGTGCCGAAGTTCGTTCCGACCGCGGACGGCAGCCTCGGGACACGGAACGCCGTGTCGTGCGGGTCGATCGAGACGAAGATGGGAATCCACGGCAACGCGACCTGCGTGATGAACTACGACGGCGCCACCGGCTGGCTGGTGGGGACGCGCGACCAGGGCCTCCGCGCCATGTTCACGATGATGAACGAGGCGCGGCTCGGCGTCGGCATCCAGGGGCTCGCCGTCTCGGAGGCCGCGCTTCAGGCCGCCGCCGCCTACGCCCGAGACCGACGCCAGGGGCGGGCGCTCGGGGCGCCGCGCGACGCGGCGGCGCCTGCCGACCCGATCATCGTCCATCCCGACATCCGGCGGACGCTCGCCGAGATCCGGGGCTTCAACATCGCCGCCCGCGCGCTCGTCCTCTCCGTGGCGCTCGACGCCGACATCGCGCACCGCTCGCCGGATGCCGCGGCGCGGGAGACGGCCGAAGACCGGCTCGGCCTGCTCACGCCGGTGGTGAAGGGCGTGCTGACCGACCGCGGCTTCGAAAATGCGGTGGCCGCGCAGCAGGTGTTCGGCGGTGCCGGCTACATCGCCGAGACCGGCATCGAGCAGATCGTCCGCGACGCCCGCATCGCCATGATCTACGAGGGCGCCAACGGCATCCAGGCGCTCGACCTGGTCGGGCGAAAGCTCGGGCGCGAGGGGGGCCGGGCGATCACCGCCTTCTTCGCCGACGTGGGGGACTTCGTCGCGGCCCATGCCGACGACCCGGTCCTCGCCCCGTTCGTCACGCCGCTGAAGCGCGGCCTCGAGGATCTCCAGGGTGCGACGGTCTGGTTCATGGCGAACGCCATGACCAAGCCGGTCAACGGCGCGGCCGGCGCCACCGACTACATGCACCTCCTCGGGCTCGTCGCGCTCGGCCACATGTGGGGGCGGATCGCCGTGGCGGTACGCGACAAGGGCGATGCCGCCAGCGGAAGCGAGCGGGACGATCTCCGCTTCGGCCGCGTCTTCATGGAGCGGACCATGCCGGAGACGGCGCTCCGCCTCGCCCGCATCTCGGCCGGCGCCGATACGCTGATGACGATTCCGGACGATGCGTTCTGACCGCGCGCGCCGTTTCCTTGCGCGGCGAACACCCCTAGACTGCGGGGCGCACGCGAGGAAGAGCTGAGTATGGCCGAGTACGAACTGACCTGCTTCGACAAGTCCGGCAACTCCTACAAGCCGGCGCTCATGCTGGCGCTGACCGGCTGCGACTGGGAGCCTCGGCTGGTCGACTATTTCCACGGTGAGACGCGCGGCGAGGACTATCGCGAGATCAACGTCATGGGCGAGGCGCCGGTGCTCTTCCACGGCGAGACCACGCTTTCGCAATCCGGCGTGATCCTCGACTACCTCGCCGAAACGACGGGACAATTCGGCCCGGAGACCCCGGCGGAGCGGCGCGAGATCTGGCGCTGGATCCTGTTCGACAACCACAAATTCACGAGCTACACCGCGACGCTGCGGTTCCTCCGCTCGATCGCGAAGTCCGACGAGACGCCGGTGACCGAGTTCCTCGACAACCGCGCCCGGACGGCCTGGGGCGTCGTGAACCGGCAGCTCAAGGCCAACGACTTCGTGATCGGCGGCCGGCCGACCATCGCCGACCTCTCGCTCTGCGGCTATCTCTTCTATGACGGCGAGATCGGTATCGACATCGCCGACTACCCGGCGATGAGTGCCTGGCGCGAGCGCATCCGCGCCCTCCCCGGCTGGAAGCATCCCTACGAGCTGATGCCGGCGGCACCGCTGCCGGCGTCGTTCTGACCATGGCCGACGCCTTCGTCTTCGATCACGTCCGAACCCCGCGCGGCAGGGGCAAGAAGGACGGCGCGCTGCACACGGTCTCGACCGTGGAGCTCGCCGCACAGACGCTCCGCGCCCTCACCGAACGGAACGGGATCGATGCCGGCGCCGTCGGCGACGTGATCCTCGGCTGCGTCGATCCGATCGGCGAGGCCGGCGGCGACGTGGCGAAGAGCGCGGCGGTGGCGGCGGGCTTCCCCTACACGGTGCCGGGGATGCAGGTGAACCGCTACTGCGCCTCCGGGCTCGATGCCGTCAACATCGCGTCGGCGGCCGTGCGGACCGGCGCCCACGACCTGGTCATCGCCGGCGGCGTCGAGTCGATGAGCCGCGTCGGCATCGGCGCCTCGGGCGGCGCCTGGCCGGTCGATCCCAACGTTGCCCTGCCTTCATACTTCCTGCCCCAGGGCGTGTCGGCCGACCTGATCGCGACGCGATACGGCTTCAACCGCCCCGACGTCGACGCCTATGCCGTGGCGAGCCAGATGAGGGCCACGATCGCCTGGGACGAGGATCGCTTCGCCGGGTCGATCGTGCCGGTCCGCGACGTGAACGGCGTACCCCTTCTCGAGCGCGACGAGCACATCCGGCCCGACACCTCGATGCAGGGCCTCGCCGCGCTCGCGCCGTCCTTCGCCCTGTTCGGCGAGATGGGCGGGTTCGATGCGGTCGCCATCGACGCCCATCCCGAGATCGAGGCAGTCGAGCACGTCCACACCGCGGGCAATTCCTCCGGCATCGTCGACGGGGCAGCCGCCGTGCTCGTCGGCTCGGCCGATGCCGGCGTCCGCCTCGGACTCCGCCCGCGGGCTCGCATCCGCGCCTACGCCAATATCGGTTCCGAACCGGCCCTGATGCTCACCGGACCGGTGGACGTCACCCGCCTGCTCCTCGCCCGCTCCGGCATGGCGCTGCCCGACATCGACCTGTTCGAGGTGAACGAGGCGTTCGCGGCGGTGGTGCTCCGCTATCTCCAGGCCTTCGAGCTCGACCCGGACAAGGTCAACGTCAATGGCGGCGCGATCGCGATGGGCCATCCTCTGGGCGCGACCGGCGCGATGCTCCTCGGCACCGTGCTCGACGAGCTCGAACGACGAGACCTGTCGACCGCACTCGTCACGCTCTGCATCGGCGCCGGCATGGGCACCGCCACCATCATCGAGCGGGTGTGATGGACGATCGCAATTTCCGCCTCGACCGCGATGCCGACGGCATCCTCACCGTCACCTGGGACATGCCGGGCCGGTCGATGAACGTCTTCGACCTCGCGGCAATCGAGGAACTCGACGCCGTCGTCACCGAGATCGCGTCCGATGCCGACATCACAGGCGCGATCATCACCTCCGGCAAGGAGACGTTCTCCGGCGGCGCCGATCTCAACATGCTCGACGGCCTCTTGGGGGCGTTCCACGCGGCGGTGGCCCGCGGCGACCGCGAGGCGGCGATCCGGCGACTCTATGCCGAGGTGTTCCGTCTCGGCGACCTGTTCCGCCGGCTCGAGACCTGCGGCAAGCCGGTGGTAGCGGCGATCAACGGCACCTGCCTCGGCGGCGCCTTCGAGCTGGCGCTGGCCTGCCACGGCCGGATCGCCGCCGAAACCGACAAACTCCGCGTCGGCCTGCCCGAGGTGCGGGTCGGGCTGATGCCCGGCGCGGGCGGCACACAGCGCATGGCACGTCTGGTCAACACCCAGGAGGCACTGACCATCCTGCTCAAGGGCGAGCAGCTGAAGCCGGCGCGGGCCAAGGCGCTCGGCCTCCTCGACGCCGTCGTTCCCGCCGGCGACGTGATGGCCGCGGCCAAGCGCTGGCTTCAGGAGACGCCGCGAAAGACGGCGCCCTGGGACGAGGACGGCTTCGCCGGCCCCGGACCGAAGGTGTTCTCGCCGCAGGGATTCAACTTCTGGCCCGCGGCCAACGCGCACTACCGGAAAGAGACCCACGACAACTATCCCGGTGCCAGGGCGCTGCTATCGGCGGTCTTCGAGGGCTTGCAGCTGCCCTTCGACCAAGCGCTCCGCGTCGAGCAGCGGTATTTCGCGAACGTGATCCAGACGGACGAGGCGGCGGCAATGATCCGCTCGCTGTTCGTCTCGCTCCAGGACCTGAACAAGCTCGCCCGCCGGCCTGCCGACGTGCCGACGACGGCGCTCCGCAGGATCGGCATCCTCGGCGCCGGCTTCATGGGCGCCGGCATCGCCACCGTCGCGGCCCGCGCCGGCATCGACGTCGTGCTGCTCGACCGCGACGCGGATGCCGCGTCGGAAGGCAAAGCACGCGTCGAAGCCTCGCTCGGCAAGGACGTGTCCCGCGGCCGCCTGCCCGCGGCGGACCGCGACGCCGCCCTCGCCCGGATAACCGCCGGCGCCGACTTTGCGGCGCTGGCCGAGGCCGACCTGGTCATCGAGGCGGTGTTCGAGGACCGCGCGGTGAAGGAAGACGTGATCGCCCGCGCCTTCGCCGCCATGCGGCCGGACGCGATCCTCGGCTCGAACACCTCGACCCTGCCGATCACCTCGCTTGCCGGCGCCACGCCGCGCCCGGCCGACGTCATCGGCATCCACTTCTTCTCCCCGGTCGAGAAGATGATGCTGGTCGAGGTGATCATGGGCCGCGAGACCGGCGACCGCGCGCTCGCCGCCGCGCTCGATTTCGTCCGGCTCATCCGCAAGACGCCGATCGTCGTCAACGACTCGCGCGGCTTCTACACGTCACGGGTGGTGACGACCTATGTCGGCGAAGGCCACCGCATGCTGGCCGAGGGCATTCCGCCGGCAATGATCGAGAACGTCGCCCGGCTCGCCGGCATGCCGGTCGGACCGCTCGCCCTCAACGACGAGGTGGCTCTGGATCTGTCGCTCCGGATCATGGAGGCGACGCGGAACGACCTCGGCGACGAAGCCGTACCCCAAGCCGCCTACCGGCTGATCGAGACGATGACGTCCACACACGGCCGGCTCGGCCGGAAGAACGGCAAGGGCTTTTACGACTATCCCGACAATCCGGCGGCGAAGAAGCGACTCTGGCCGGGCCTCGCCGACCTCCATCCGAGCCGGCGCGACATCGACGCGATCGACGTGGCGGAGCTGAAGCAGCGGTTCCTCGCGATCATGGCCCTCGAGACGGCACGGTGCTTCGAGGAGGGCGTGCTCACCGACGTCCGCGAGGCCGACGTGGGCTCGATCCTCGGCTTCGGATTTCCACCCTTCACCGGCGGGACGCTCTCCTACATCGACTTCATGGGACCGGCCCGCTTCGTCGAGCGTCTCGACCGCCTCGCCGTGGCGCACGGTCCGCGATTCAGGCCGAACGCGCTGCTTCAGGATCTCGCCGCCAGCGGCGAATCGTTCTACGGGCGCTTTTCCGCCGCTTCCGGCAGGGGATAGACGCGGTACCGGCGAAAGCTCCGCCCACAACGTAAGCCTTTGTTCCCCCTTCACAAACCGGAATGGAAATTGAGACTCGACAATGCCGGCCCGCGGGGATAGACCGTTGAGGTATATATTCCTGCAACCGGCAGGGAAGCGCGGCACGGAGGGGTCTCGTGCTGTCACACGACCGCATCTGGGCGGCGATCGACGAGGTCGCGCGCCGCTACAACCTGACCACCTCAGGCCTTGCCCGCCGGGCTGGCCTCGATCCGACCACGTTCAATCGGTCCAAGCGCAGCGGGCCCGACGGGCGCGAACGGTGGCCGTCGACCGAAAGCGTCTCGAAGATTCTCAAGGCGACCGGAATGTCGGTCGACGAGTTCACGGGTCTGCTCGCCGATAGGATGCCGTTCGCACGGAGCGAGCCGAGCTTCCGCCAAGTGCCGCTGCTCGGCTTCGCCCAGGCCGGCGCCGGCGGTTTCTTCGATGACGGCGGCTTCCCGGCCGGTCATGGCTGGGACCAGGTCGATGCGCCGATGGCGCAGGGCGAAGGCGTCTACGCGCTCAAGGTGACCGGCGACTCGATGATGCCGGTCTATCGCGACGGCGACACGATCATCGTCTCGCCGACCCGGGAAGCGCGCCCCGGCGACCGCGTCGTGGTGAAGACCCGCGACGGCGAGGTCATGGCGAAGGTGCTCGAGAAGAAGACGCAGAAGTCGGTACAGCTCGCCTCTCTCAACCCGGACCACCCGAAGCGCACGGTTTCCGTGGTGGAGGTCGAATGGATCGCCCGGATCCTGTGGGCGAGCCAGTGACGGGCACCCGGCGGGCGCCACGGCGCCGCCTCGCCGCCATCCTGCTCCCGCTGTCCCTCGTGGCCGGGACGGCTGCCGGGCAGGAGGCGGCGCAAGAGATCGTCCCGCGGGCGACCCGGAACGTCACGCCGCCGGGCGTGACGCCCGGTCCCGAGGTCGAAGGCCCGCTCCTTCGCGAGCGCCTCCCCGAGCCGGAGCGGCCGCCCGAGACCGGGCGCTGGAGGCGCTTCCTCCTGCCCGAGACGACCGACGCCGCGACCTTCCATGTCCGGGATGTCACCATCCGCATCTCCGGCGTCGACCCTCTCCCGGTCGACCGGGTCTGCGCGCGCTCCGACGGCGAGGCTTGGCCCTGCGGGCAGACGGCCCTTTTCTCCTTCCGACGTTTCCTCGGGGGCCGCCCGGTCGAGTGCTTCTTCCCGCCGATCGACAGGGCGACCGAGATCATCGCCCCGTGCCGGATCGGGCAGATCGACCTCGGCGAGTGGGTGCTGCGCCAGGGCTGGGGCACGCCGAACCAATACGCCACCGAGGCCTATCGCGCCGCGGCGGTCGAGGGCCGCTGCGAACGCCTCGGCATGTGGCGGGGAACCGCCGCCGACGAGACGTGTCCCGCGGCGACGAACTGAGGCACGCCCGACATGTCGGATCGGTTGCCTGGGACGGACAAGGGCTCTACGCCGCCAACTCCCCCGCAAGCGCTTTGGCGATCAGCGCCCGCGTCTCCGGAATGCCGTAGATCGCGACGAACGAGCCGAAACGCGGCCCGCGCTCCATGCCGAGGAGCACCTGGTACAGCGTCTCGAACCAGGTGAGCGCGACTCCGGGACGACCGTCGGGCGCCGCCTTGCCCTTGTCCTGGAAGCGTTCGAACGACCGGCCGACCTCGTAGACCGCGTTCTGGATGACGCTGCCGTCGACGTCCGCCTGCCCGGCCAGCCGGGCGAGTGCCTCGTCGAGCGCGACGAGCGCCTCGCGCTCGACCGCGTCCGGGACGCGGTACGTCTTCCGCACGAAGTCGTTGAAGTAGCGGACGGCGTATCCGGCCAGCTCGTCGACCTTGGGATGCGTCGCGGGCGTCACCCCCGGCACGTGCCGCAGGATGAAGCCCCACAGCACGCTCTTGTCGTGGGCGTTCGATGCCGCCGCGAGGTTGAGGAGCATGGCGAAGGTGAGCGGCATTTCGACCGACGGCGGCGCACCGGCGTGGATATGCCACACCGGATTGCCGAGCCGCCGATCCTCGGGCTGGTCCGGATAGCCGGCGAGGAGCTGGAAATACTCGTCCACTGCCCGTGGGATCACGTCGAAATAGAGCCGCTTCGCCGCCCTGGGCTTCTGGAACATGAACAGCGCGAGGCTCTCCGGCGAGGCATAGGTCAGCCACTCGTCGATGGTCAGGCCGTTGCCCTTCGACTTGGAGATCTTCTGGCCGTGCTCGTCGAGGAAGAGCTCGTAGTTGAAGCCCTCCGGCGGGGTTCCGCCGAGCACCGTGCAGATGCGGCTCGACAGCCGCACCGAGTCGATCAGGTCCTTGCCCGACATCTCGTAGTCGACGCCGAGCGCCGCCCAGCGCAGCGCCCAGTCGGCCTTCCACTGGCACTTGACGTGGCCGCCGGTCACCAGCTGCTCGACCAGCTTGTCGGTGTCGGGGTCGCGGTAGACGATGGTGCCGGCATCGACCTTCCGCTCGAGGATCGCCACCTGCAGCACCGCGCCCGTGGTCGGGCTGATCGGCAGGAACGGCGAATAGGTCTCGCGGCGCTCGTCGCCGAGGGACGGCAGCATGATCGCCATCACCTCGTCATAGGCCTCGAGCATCCTGAGCAGGGTCGCGTCGAACCGACCCGACTTGTAGTAGTCGGTGGCGCTGGCGAATTCGTAGGAGAAGCCGAAGCGGTCGAGGAACCGGCGGAGCCGGGCATTGTTGTGGGCACCGAAGCTCGGATATTCGCCGAACGGGTCGGGCACCGCCGTCAGCGGCTGGTTGAGATACGCCCGCATCATCTCCTTGTTCGGCACGTTGTCGGGCACCTTGCGAAGTCCGTCCATGTCGTCGGAGAAGCACAGGAGCCGGGCGGGGACCTCGTCATTGGTGAGCACGCGGAACGCGGTCCGGACCATCGTCGTCCGCGCCACCTCGCCGAAGGTGCCGATATGCGGCAGGCCCGAGGGACCGTAGCCGGTCTCGAACAGGACGCCGCGGTCGGCATCGCCGCGCTTCGCGAGCCGGTCGAGGATCTTCCGCGCCTCCTCGAAGGGCCACGCCTTCGACCGCGCGGCGGCTTCGCGTAGGGCCGGTGTGATGTCGATCTCAGGCAGAGGTGCCGCGCTCATGATGCTTGACCTGTATGGGAATGCGCGGCGGACCCTAGGAACCGATGACTTCCGCGTCAACGGCACCTGGCGCGCTTGCCATGGGATAGGGCCTGCGTCATAGCTTCCCCCGACCGAAAGAGACAAACGCGATGAACAAGACGATGAAGATTGTCCCCGAGCATGAAGCGCTGATCTACGCGATGGTGACGCTGTCGGCCGCCGACCGGACCATGACCGACCGCGAACTGAAGAAGATCGGCGACGTCGTGCAGACGCTTCCGGTATTCGCCGAGTTCGACCGCGCTCAACTCATCGCGGTGGCGGAGAAATGCGGAACGCTGCTGCAGGCCGAAGACGGGCTCGACCGGATCCTCGACATCATCGCCACGTCCCTCGCGCCACGTCTCCACGAGACCGCCTACGCGCTCGCCGTCGAGGTCGCCGCTGCCGATCTCCACGTCGAGCAGGAGGAGCTTCGCTTCCTGCAGATGCTCCGCGACCGGCTCGAGCTCGACCGGCTGGTGGTCGCCGCGATCGAGCGGAGCGCCCGCATCCGCTATCGCGTGCTCTAGGACCGGCGCAACCCGCTCAGAAGAAGCCTACCGGGAAATAGCGGAGATAGAGCTCCGCGAAGACACCGTTCTCGTAGAGCGCCGCGAGCGCGGCATCGATCGCCTGCCGGGTGTCGTCGGCGCCGCGCGGCACGGCGATCGCGAGGCCCTCGCCGAAGAAGCGCGACTCCAGGTAGGGTCCGCCGGCAAAGGCGCAGCAGGCGCCTGCGGCATCGCTCTGCAGCCAGAACGAAAGCTGCAGCCCGTCCCCGAAATGCGCGTCGGCCTCGCCCGACTTCACCGCGTCGCGGGCCGCCTCCGGACTCGGATAGAGCCGCCGCCCGACCTCGGGGAAGAAGGCCGCGAGATACGCCTCGTGGGCGGTCCGGGCGACGACGGCGAGCGTCTTGCCCTTCAGGCCCTCCGGCGTGAGCGTGATCGGCTCCGCGTCGCGACGGACGACGAAACGGGCCGGCCAGCGCATGTACACGTCGGAGAAGTCGAGTTCCTCCCGCGCGGCGGCCGTGATGGCGATGCCGGCGATGACTGCATCGGCATTGCCCTGGCGCAACGCGTTCAGCGTATCGTCCCACTCGCGGGCCTGAATGGTGCATCGGATGTCGAGTTCGTCGCAGATCGCACGCGCGAGATCGACATTGAACCCGGTCAGGCGTCCATCGGCGTTGAGGAAATTGAAGGGCGGGAAATCGTCGGTGGTGACGAAGCGGATCGCCTGCACCGAGCCGG
>JBIQKL010000029.1:32064-41621 GCA_044506555.1 Hyphomicrobiales bacterium
GTAGATTTACGTTCAGATGCGCGGGGGGAGAGCATGATCGTGGGAATCGTGCATCGGGGATGCCCCTTGCGAGGGGCAAGTGGGGCGCAAGACTGAGTCCCTTGAGCCATTGGACCTGCCGCGCCGCGATACCGCGGAGGCGCTGGCCTATCGCGCCCGGGCGCGCGATCTCGGTTTGTCGTTCCTGTCCCATGTCCGTCTCGGTTCGCGGGCGACGCCCTCGCCCGACGACGACATCGAGACAGGCAGGACCGCCAGAACTATGGCGGGCGACCTTATCATCGCGCCGGCGGAAGAGACCATGCCGGAGGTGGCGCTCTGGCTCAGGCGTCACGGCGCGTTGCGTGCCCGCGTCGCGGTCGCCACGCCGACGGCCATCCGCGCCGGCCTGCGCAAGGCGATGTCGCAACGCGTCGCCCACGACGCCGTCACCCGCGTCGAGCGGATCGACCCGATCTACTCGGCGCGCAGGACCTTCATGCCGGGGCAGCTCGCGGCGCTGACCCTGCTCCTCGTTGCGGTCGTCGCCGCCTTCATCCTCCTGCCGGGCCTTACGGCGGCGCTTCTGTGGATGGCGCTCGCCGCATTCTTCCTCGCCGTCAGCTTCATCCGATGGGTGGCGGCGCGAGAGGTTCGGGTCTGCTCGCCACCCCGGGCGCCCCCCGTGCCGGGCGGTGCGCCCATCTACACCGTGCTGGTGCCGCTCCGCCACGAGGCCAACATGATCGGCCAGATACTCGCCAGCCTCGACCGCCTCGCGTGGCCCCGCGACCGGCTCGACATCAAGCTGGTGATCGACGCCGACGACACCCAGACCCTCAGCGTCGCCCGTGCCCATGCAACGGAGGCGCCCTACGAGGTCGTCGAGGTACCGTCCGGTGGGCCGCGGACCAAGCCGAAGGCGCTGCAATACGCCCTTGGCTTCGCCAGGGGCGCGTTCGTCACGGTCTACGATGCGGAGGACCGGCCGCATCCGCGCCAGCTCGCCGAAGCCTATGCCACCTTCCGCGGCGCGCGGGAAAAGCTGGCGTGCCTGCAAGCGCCTCTCCTGATCGACAATCACGATGCCGGCCCGCTCGCCGCGCTCTTCGCCATCGAATATGCCGCGCTGTTCGACGGCCTGCTTCCCTCGCTCGCCCAGCACGGCCTGCCGCTGCCGCTCGGCGGCACCTCCAACCACTTCCGTCGCGAGGCGCTCGAACGGGTCGGCGGCTGGGATCCCTACAACGTCACCGAGGACGCCGACCTCGGGATCCGGCTGACCCGCTTCGGCTACGACATCGACACCATCACCCTGCCGACATGGGAGGACGCACCGGTCGACCTGGCGACATGGATCCGGCAGCGCATGCGCTGGATGAAGGGCTGGATGCAGACCTGGCTGGTGCACATGCGCCGGCCGGTGACTCTATGGCGAACCATCGGGACACGCCGGTTCCTCGGCTTCAACATCGTCGGCCTCGGGATGATCGTCTCGGCCATCGCCCATCCGATCTTCCTGGCGACGCCGGTCTACATCCTCTCCGATCCGCAGGCGCTGTGGCGCGACGGTGGCGGCCTCGCAGGGATCTTCGCCGCGCTGACGCTGTTCAATCTGGCCTTCGGATACGCCGCGATGTGGTGGCTGTCGCAACGCACGCTGGCGATCCGGGGGCGACGGGCGCTGCTGCCGTTCAGCCTGATGCTGCCGTTCTACTGGCTGCTGATCGGTTTCGCCACCGCCTTCGCCGTCGTCGAGCTCGTCGTCCGGCCGCACGGCTGGAACAAGACGCCGCACACCGCCACCCGATCCGCGACGCGGCGCGCGGCCCTGTTGCCAGACCCGCCGGCGCACCGGACGACAGCACGTCGCGTCCAGGCGCGCTAGCGGTCCGCGCGGCCGAGAACGGCCATCAGTTCCGCCACCTTCTTCCGCTGCTCATCGGGACTGCCGCTGCGGATCGCCTGCTCGACGCAATGGGCGACATGGTCCTGCAGCACCGTTTCCTCCACGCGCCGGAGCGCCGCCCGGATCGCCGCGACCTGGGTCACGATATCGATGCAGTAGCGGTCGTCCTCGACCATGCGGGAAAGGCCGCGCACCTGCCCTTCGATGCGGTTGAGGCGCTTCCTCACGGAAATCTTGGTGGCATCTTGCATTGTGTGATCCATATACCCTATAGGGGTATACATAACGACACGAGGCGAAGATGTCCACCCACACGCATGAAGGCCACGCCTCCGCTCCTGGAACCGGGACTGCGACCGATCCGGTCTGCGGAATGACGGTTGACCTTTCCAAGGACAAGCCGACGCACGTCCACGAGGACACGACCTATCATTTCTGCTCGGAAGGCTGCCGGACCAAGTTCGCCGCCGATCCGGACAAGTACCTCAAGGCCGCCGCCGACAAGGGTTCGGGCTCCGCGCATGGGCACGGGCACGGGGCTCACGCACATTCCCACGCCGCGGAGGCCCCCGTACCTCCGGGCACGAAGTACACCTGCCCGATGCATCCGGAAATCGTCCGCGACGGCCCCGGCTCCTGTCCGATCTGCGGCATGGCGCTCGAGCCGATGATGCCGACCGCCGATGACGGCCCCAATCCGGAGCTGGTCGACATGACCCGCCGGCTGTGGGTGGCCGGGCCGCTCGCCCTCGTGCTGCTCGTGCTCGAGATGAGCAGTCACTTCCTCGGCATCGACCTCCTGCCGTTCGTCGCGCCGAGGGATCAGCAATACCTGCAGCTCGCGCTCGCCGCGCCTGCGGTCCTCTGGGGCGGCTGGCCGTTCTTCGTCCGCGGCTTCGACTCGCTCCGGAGCCGCAACCTCAACATGTTCACGCTGATCGCCATCGGCATCGGCACCGCGTTCGCCTACAGCGTCGTCGCGGTGTTCGCGCCCGACGTCTTCCCGGCCGAGATGCGCGACCATCACGGCCTGGTCGGCGTCTATTTCGAGGCGGCGGCGGTGATCACCGCGCTGGTTCTGGTCGGCCAGGTGCTCGAGCTCCGTGCGCGGGCAGCGACCAGCGGCGCGATCCGCGCCCTGCTCAATCTGGCGCCGAAGACGGCGCTTCGCGTCGCTGACGACGGCGAGGCCTCCGAGGTGCCGCTCGCCGAGGTGATGGTCGGCGACGTGCTGCGCGTCCGCCCCGGCGACAGCGTGCCGATCGACGGCGTCGTGGTGGACGGCCGCAGCGCCGTGGACGAGGCGCTCCTCACCGGCGAGCCGATCCCCGTCGAGAAGCAGGCCGGCGACCGCGTCACCGGCGGCACCCAGAACACCACCGGCTCGTTCGACATGAAGGTCGACCGCACCGGCGCCGAGACGACGCTGTCGCGGATCGTCGCCATGGTCGCGGAGGCCCAGCGCTCCCGCGCGCCGATCCAGAGCCTCGCCGACCGCGTATCGGCCATCTTCGTCCCGGCGGTGATCGGCGTCGCCGTGATCGCCTTCGTCTTCTGGTACTTCGCCGGCCCCGCGCCGTCCCTGGCCTATGCGCTGGTCGCCGCGGTGAGCGTCCTGATCATCGCCTGCCCGTGCGCGCTCGGCCTTGCGACACCGATCTCGATCATGGTCGCGACCGGCCGCGGCGCCCAGGCCGGGCTCCTCATCCGCAACGCCGAGGCGCTCGAGCGCATGGCGACGATCGGCACGATCGTGGTCGACAAGACCGGCACCCTGACCGAAGGCAAGCCGCACCTTGCCGGCGTCGAGACCGTTCGCGGGTTCTCGGACGAACTCCTGCTGGCGATGGCCGGCGCGGTCGAGCAGGGCAGCGAGCACCCGCTGGCCACCGCGATCGTCGGCGCAGCGCGCGAGCGCGGCCTCAAGCTCGACCGCGCGGAGGACTTCGAGGCGATCACCGGCAAGGGCGTCCGCGGCACCGTCGCTGGGCGGAGCGTGCTCCTCGGCAACCTCCGCCTCCTCGAGGAGGACGGCGTCGACACGCGAGCGCTGCTGGAAGCCGCGGCCCGGCGCCGTGCGCAGGGCGAGACCGTGATGTTCGCCGCGGTCGACGGCAAGCCGGCCGGCATCGTAGCGGTGTCCGACCCGGTCCGTCCGTCGGCCAGGGAGACCGTCGCCCGGCTCAAGGCCCTCGGCCTTCGCGTCGTCATGGCGACAGGCGACAACCGCGTCACCGCCGAGGCTGTGGCCCGCGATCTCGGCGTCGACGAGATCCACGCCGAGGTGCTGCCCGAGGACAAGGCCCGCATCGTCGGCGAGCTTCGGAAATCCGGCGCCGGGGTGGCCATGGCCGGCGACGGCGTGAACGACGCCCCCGCCCTCGCCGCGGCCGACGTCGGCATCGCGATGGGGGCCGGCGCCGACGTCGCGGTGGAGAGTGCCGGCATCACGCTGATCGGCGGCGACCTCGCCGGCGTGGTGCGCGCCCGCAACCTCGCCACCGCGACGATGCGGAACATCCGCCAGAACCTGTTCTTTGCCTTCGTCTACAACGCGCTCGGCATCCCCGTCGCGGCCGGCGTCCTCTACCCGGTCTTCGGCCTGCTGCTGTCGCCGATGATCGCCGCAGCGGCGATGAGCCTCTCGTCGGTGTCGGTGATCGCCAATGCCCTCCGGCTCCGGAGCGCCTGGATCTGACAGGCACTCAGAGCGCGAGCCGGCCCGCGGCAAGCGCGTCGAGATTGGCGAGCGCCCACGGCCAGAGGCGCGGATAGGGCCCCGTGGCACTGGCCGGATCGGCCATCGCGAAGGCGAAGTAGGCGCGGTAGAACGGCGCCGGCCCGTCGAGCGCATCGCCGTGCCGGGTGCGGAGCACGTGGCGCACGACCGCCACGTCTCCGGCCGTGGCCTCCTCGGCCATCTCGAGGAAGATCACCGCGCCGATCACGTCGTAGAGCGGGTCTCCAACCACGGTCCAGATGCTGAAGTCGACCAGGCCCGAGACGCGGGTCCCGTCGACGATGACGTTGCCGGGAAAGTAGTCACCGTGGACCAGCGCCCTCGGCGGCACCGCGGCGACACGGTCGAGGAGACGGAGCGCCATCGTTCGGAGCATCTCCAGCCCGCCACGATGAGACTCGATCGCGGCACCGTTGGCGGCGATGAACTCGTCGAGTCGCCGGCGGAGATAGTCGTGCCAGGTCTCGGCGATCGTCGGCGTCTCGGCGAGCATCTGGCCGTAGGGACGGTCGGGAAATCGGATCGCTCCGATCGCGTCGACGGCCTCGGCGTAGCGGGTGAGCGCCATCTCGCGCTCGCGGCCGCGCAGCGCCCGGAGGAGAACGAGAAGCGACGTCCCCGGGATCCGCCGCTCGATCGTCCAAGTCCCGTCGGGCGCTATCGCCTCGACCTCCGACGTGGCGAAGGGCAGCCGTCCCGCAAGATTCCGGAGGAAGACCTGCTTCCGACGGAGCGCCGCCGGAGGCTGTGGCACCCGCAGGATGCGGAGGATGCTGTCGCGGCCGAGCGCATAGACCCAGGACTCGCCGCCAGCGGCGATGAGCGCCGCGGGCGCCACGCCGAACGCGGCAAGCACACGGTCGCGTGCGGGCTCGGGCGTGCCGCCGGCGTTCAGTTCAGCGTCTTCCGGCTGTCGGGAAGATCGAGCGAGAAGGCGGGGATCTCGATCGAGAAGGTCTCGCCCTTGTCGTTCTGCATCCGGTAGGTGCCGGCCATGATGCCGGAGGCGGTCGGCAGCGGGCAGCCGCTCGTATAGGAGAACGTGTCACCGGGCTTGAGCACCGGCTGCTTGCCGACCACGCCGGCGCCGTTCACCTCTTCCGTGCGACCGTTCGCGTCGGTGATCCGCCAATGCCGCGTGCGCAGTTGCACGACCTCCTGGCCGAGATTGGCGATCTCGATCCGGTAGGCCCAGAAATACTGGCCCTTGTCGGGGGAGGATTCCGCATCGAGGAAGGTCGGCTCGACCGTCACCCGGATTGCGCGCGTTGTCGCCTGGTACATGAAGAAAGTGCCTCGTGGCCGTCAGCGCCGATTATGCGGCCCCGACCCGGCGCGTCAACGCCGCGGCCCGACCCGGACGTTCGCGACCTTCATCGTGCTGCGCGATCGAGCGCCGGCTCGAGATCCTCCCAGAGGTCCTCGACGTCCTCGAGCCCGATGGAGAGGCGGAGCGTTCCCGGCGTGATCCCCTGCTCGAGCCGCGCCGCCTCCGAGAGCCGCTGGTGGGTGGTCGTGGTGGGATGGGTGACCAGGCTCTTCGCGTCGCCTAGGTTGTTCGAGATGCGGATCACCTTCAGCGCGTTCGCCAGCCGGAAGGCGCCCTTCTGCCCGTCCTTCACCTCGAAGGTGATGACGCTCGATCCGCCCTTCATCTGGCGCCGGATGATATCGGCCTGGGGGTGGTCGGCGCGGCCGCAATAGAGGAGCCGGGTGACGTTCCGGTGCCCGGCGAGGCGGTCGGCCAGGATGCCGGCACTCTGCGTCTGGCGCTCGACGCGCAGATGCAGCGTCTCCAGTCCCTTGAGCAGGACCCACGCGTTGAACGGGCTCATCGACGGGCCGGTCTGACGGAGGAACGTATGCAGATGGTCGCCGACGAAGGTCTCGTCGGCGAGGACGACGCCGCCGAGACAGCGGCCCTGTCCGTCGATGTGCTTGGTCGCGGAATAGACGACGACGTCGGCGCCGAGCTCGATCGGCTTCTGAAGGAGCGGCGTCGCGAAGACGTTGTCGACGATCAGCCGCGCCTTCGCCTTCTTCGCGATCTCCGCCACGCCGGCGATGTCGATCACCTCCAGCGTGGGATTGGTCGGGCTCTCGAGGAAGAACGCCTTGGTCTCCGGCGTCACCGCCCGACGCCATTGGTCGAGGTCGCGCCCGTCGACCAGCGTCGAGGTCATCCCGTATTTGGGCAGCAGCTCCTCGACGACATAGCGGCACGAGCCGAACAGCGACTGCGCCGCGACCACGTGATCGCCCGCCTTGAGATGGCAGAGGAACGCCGCGGTCACCGCCGCCATGCCGCTTGCCGTCGCCCGCGCCGCACCGGCGCCTTCGAGGAGGCGCATCCGCTCCTCGAACATCGCCACGGTCGGATTGGAGAAGCGGGAATAGATGAAGCCGGGTTCGTCGCCCTTGAAGCGCGCCGCCGCCGCCTCGGCGCTGTCGTAGACGAAGCCCTGGGTGAGGAAGATCGCCTCGGCGTTCTCGCCGAAATTCGAGCGGAGGATGCCGCCGTGGACCAGCGTGGTCGCCGGCCGAAGTTCTTTCCGTTTGTTCGTACGCTTTGCCATTCCCGAGGCTCCCGACCAAAAAACCCGGCCGTGAGGCCGGGTGGGGTCGCATGCCCTCCGGCCTTTTAGCGATTTGTTTTACGTGGCTGCAAGCCGGCCGGCTCAAATGACCACGGAATCCGTTCATATGCTCCGGGTCCGGCCGGGTCAACCGCCTTGGACTTCCCCACATCTTCCGCTAAGGCTCCACGCCGGACGGAAGGGGACGACATGGGCACCGACAAGCCGGGCGGCATACTGCCGGCGCAGGATATCAGGGCGCTGGCCGCTGCCGGCGGCATCGTCACGGAGCGTCCGTTCGATGCCGACCAGGTCCAGCCGGCGAGCCTCGATCTCCGGCTCGGGTCCGTCGCCTACCGGGTACGCGCGAGCTTCCTTCCCGGTCCCGCCTCGACCGTCGCCGAACGCGTCGAGGCCTTGAAGCTCCACGAGATCGACCTGACCAGGGGCGCTCTGCTCGAGCCGGGTCGGAGCGGCGGCGTCTACATCGTGCCGCTCGCCGAGACGCTCGCCCTTCCCGGCGACGTGGCCGCCGCGACGAACCCGAAGTCCTCCACCGGCCGGCTCGACGTGTTTACCCGCGTCATCGCCGACCGCGCGCGGGAATTCGACACGATCCCGGCCGGCTATCGCGGGCCGCTCTATGCCGAGATCAGCCCGCGCACCTTCCCTGTGATCGTCCGCGCCGGCTCGCGGCTGTCGCAGATCCGCTTTCGTCGCGGCCATGCCCGTCTCGACGACGAGGCGCTCGCGGCGCTTCACGCGGCCACGCCGCTCGTCGACGGCGAACTCCACCTCGCCGACGGGCTCATGCTGTCGGTCGACCTGTCGGGGCGCGACGGCATCGTCGGCTACCGCGCCAAGCGGCACACGGGGCTGGTCGACGTCGACCGTCGCGGCGACCTCGACATGCGCGACTTCTGGGACCCGATCGTCACCCATGGCCGGCCCGAGCTGGTGCTCGACCCCGACCAGTTCTACATCCTCGCCTCACGCGAAGCGGTGACGGTGCCACCCGACTATGCGGCCGAGATGGTACCGTTCGACCCGCTGGTCGGCGAGTTCCGGGTCCACTATGCCGGCTTCTTCGATCCCGGCTTCGGCCATTCGGGGGCCGGCGGCGCCGGCAGCCGCGCGGTCCTCGAGGTGCGCAGCCACGAGATCCCGTTCATCCTCGAGCATGGCCAGAGCGTCGGCCGGCTCGTCTACGAGCGGATGCTCGCGCGTCCCGACTTCCTCTACGGGACCGACATCGGCTCGCACTACCAGGCCCAGGGCCTCAAGCTTTCGAAACATTTCCGGACGTAGGTCCAAGCCTACGCCCAGCCCACCGCGAACCGGCTCTCGGCGAAGCGCTTGTCGAAGCGGGCATAGTCGCAGGTGATCTCCTCGCCCGCGGCGATGTCGCGAAGCGCGATGGTCTCGTCGTTGAGGTCGTCGCAGTTCGGGTCGTCGGAATGGTTCATGAACCGCGCATTGTCGCCGCAGACGACGTAGACGGGGTCTTCCGAGGACTGGTATCCGTAGCGCATCAGCCACTCGCGGGCGATCGTGTCGGACGGCGGGATGTCCCGCATGTCGAGGCTGAGATCGAAACGCGGATCGTAGCGCCAGACGACGGTTCCCTTCGGGATGGGCTCGGCGGCGAACAAGCCGACGCCTTCGATCTCGCTTTGCCCGAGCCGCGTCTTGACGCAGAGCATGAACCGCCTCCGGATGCCGGGCGGCGGAACCTTCCCGTCGCCTTCGTTTCGGGCGACAGGAGAACCATGCCGGCTGCTAACATCCGGCTGAGGGAATTCTTAGACTTTTACGGATCGTCCGTTCGGGACGCGGCAATGGTGCGGCCGTCGCTGCCGTTGAGCGTGAGGCTCCCGTCATCCGCAACGGAGAAGCCGGTGGTGGACTCGAGTATCCCGAGCACCGCCCTTTCCTGGGCCATGACCGGTTCCTCGCACATCATCATCGACGCGCCCATCTGGCCGAAGGAGAGTCCCTCGCCGGTCAGGGTGAAGGTGCCGAAGAACCGGTTGCAGGACGCAGCGCCGCTGACCTTCCCGTCTTCGTCGAAGCTGATCGAGGGATCGGTGTCGGCCACCGGCGCCGCGCCGTCGATCGCGGTGATCTTCCAGGTGCCGCGGAGGAGCGACGCCGGGTCGCCGCCGCATCCGGCATAGCCGTCGGCGCCGAGCTCGACCGTGACCGTCGCCGGGAACGGCATGCCGCTCATCGTATCGGTACAGATCCTGTCGGCAATGCTCAGTACGAAGGTCTCGCCCTCGACGCTCGCGCGGAACATCTCTGCCCCGCCTTCCGTCGTGGGAGCCGGCACCGGCGCGATCGTCACGGTCGC
>JBIQKL010000153.1:0-6421 GCA_044506555.1 Hyphomicrobiales bacterium
CAACGCGAGTCCGCTTCGGCTTCTCGGGGGACGCGGTCTCCGGGGCGGAGACATCCTGCTCGATGCCGAGCGCGTGATAGGCCGCCGGTGTCGCGTAGAGGGTGAGCGGGCGGTCCTCGTCGTCCCGGCGCCAGACCGTCTCGTCGCGCTTGGCGCGGACCTCCTTGAGCAATCCCTTGCCGATCAGGCTGGTGAGCACCTTGGTCACGGCGCCGCCCTTCAGCTTAGTGGTGAGCTGATAGACGGCGCCGTCGGGCCGCTCGCAGGCCTTGCCGAGGATGATGAGTTGGGTGTCGGTGAGCTTAGTCATCGTAGGCTCCTTCAGGGATTCGAGAGGGCCCGCGACCATCGCGAGCCTTCTACGACCCCGAGCCCCGCGTGCCGGCGGGGCGAGACACCTGACTTGGCCTTGGCTGCTGTGTGGATCGCATACAGGCGTGATCCGTCGCGGAAGCCAAGTCGATAAGCGGATCATATTGTTGCTTTCTCGATCCGCCGCCGGGGAACGGAGGGATGCGTGGCCGAGCAGTCCGGTCTGATCCCTATCGGCCAGGCGGCGCGGCTCCTGATGATCTCTGAGGAACGCATCCGCCAGCTACAAAAGCAGGGATACATCCCGAAGTCGGACAAGCGAGGTGTGGTGCAACTCGTCGGCGCGGTCCAGGGTTACCTCCGCTACCTCAAGGACGACGAGCGACGCTCCGCCAAGTCGGCCGCGGACAGCCGGGTGCGCGATGCCCGCGCGCTCGAGATCGAGCTGCGGATTGCCGAACGATCGCGGGACCTGATCCCGCTCGAGGATGCACTCGCCGACATGGCCGAGTTCGCCGCGGCGGTCCGGTCGGAGCTGGCGGGGCTGCCGGCGCGGCTGACACGCATCATGGACGAGCGGCACAGGATCGAGACGGAAGTCGATGGTGTCCTCGCGCGTCTTTCCGAGCGAGCCGCTGAAAAGGCGGCAGCTCTGGGATCTGGCCGCGGCGATCCTCAGGCCCATGCCCAAGCTGCCGCCGGATGAATGGGCGCGGGCGAACCGGGTCTACCCCGAGACCTCCGGATTGCCGGGGCCGCGTGATCCGAGCCTGACGCCTTACGTCATCCCGGTGGTACGCGCCGTCCATGCCGGCCTCCATAAACGGGTTGTGCTCGTCTGCGGCGCCCAGATGGGAAAGACCGACGGCCTGCTCGATGTCCTCGGCGCGCGTCTCGATCAACGACCGGCGCCGATCCTCTATGTCGGACCGATCCGCGATTTTCTAACCGACCAGTTCGAACCGCGGTTGATGAGTCTCCTGGACGAGGCGGAGACGCTCGCTGCCAAGGTGGTCCGCGGGCGGCGGATGAAGAAGACGCTGAAGATCGTCGCCGGCGTGCCGGTGCGGCTCGCCCATGCCGGGTCATCGGCGGCGCTCAAGTCTAGCCCGGCGGCGCTCGCGCTGGTCGACGAGTACGACGAGATGCTCGCCAACGTGAAGGGCCAGGGCGACCCCCTCGGCCTGGTCGAGGCCCGCGGCGAGACCTACGCGGATTTCGTGACCGCGATCACCTCGACGCCGTCGCGGGGTCTGATCGAGACGGAGCTGGATGCACGGAGCGGTTTCCAATTCTGGAAGGTCGGAGATCCGGAGGCGGTCGAAAGTGCGATCTGGCGGCTCTGGCAGTCGGGCACGCGGCATCACTTCTGCTGGCCCTGCCTCCATTGCGACCGGTATTTCGTGCCGCGCTTCGAACAGATGCGCTGGCCGGAGAACGCCACGCCGGCGGAGGCGGCGAGGTCGGCGCAGCTCGCCTGTCCGCATTGTGGCGGCCTGCATGAGGACGACGACAAGGCGGAGATGAACGCCCGCGGCCTCTACGTGGCGCCGGGTGAGTGGGTTGAGGACGGCCGTGTTCTCGGGCAGTCCGTGGAGAACGCCGTGCTCAGCTTCTGGGCGAGCGGGCTCGCGAGCCCCTTCGTCACCTGGGGCACCCGGGCCGAGCGCTATGTCCGGGCGCTCGCGTCAGGCGATCCGGACCAGCTGCAGACCGCGCTCAATGCCGGCTTCGGCGAGTGCTACACGCCGGCCTCGGGCCGCGATGCCCTCGACTACCAGGAGATTCTTGCGAGGCGCCAGCCTTACCGGATGAAGGAGCTGCCGGACGGCGTGCTCCGGCTCGGCATGGCGGTCGACGTCCAGAAGCTGTCGCTCTTCTACACGATCCGCGGCTTCGGCTCGCGCGGCACGTCTTGGTTGATCGATCGCGGCCAGCTGTTCGGGCCGACCGACGATGACGAGGTCTGGAATGCGCTCGCCGATCTGATGCTGATGCCGATCGGAGGCATGCAGATCGAGCGGGTGTTCATCGACTCCGGATTCCGGCCGAACAAGCCGGACGCCGGCGACGAGCACAAGGTCTACGAGTTCACGCGGCGCTATGCCTGGCTGGTATCGCCCACGAAGGGCCGGGCGACGATGTCGCCACCCTATCGGGTGTCGAAGATCGAGGTGACGCCGAAGGGGAAGCAGGCGTCCTACTCGATCAACCTCGTCTGGCTCTCGACCGACTTCTTCAAGTCGCTGCTGGTCTCGCGGATCCGAACGCCGATGGATCAGCCCGGTAGCTTCATCGTGCCCGACGACATCGACGAGGACTACTGCAAGCAGCTGGTCTCGGAGGTTCGTGTCGTCGATGCCGCGACCGGCAAGCCGCAATGGGTCCAGCGTTCGCGGCAGAACCACTTTCTCGACTGCGAGGCGCTGGCCATGGCGATCGGCTACTCGCTCAACGTCCAGCGCATTCCGGAGGGCGTCGCGCGGCAGGGCGATGGGTCGGTTGCGGTGGACATCGAACGCGACAGCGATTCACGCATCGTCGATGCGACGCAGCACGCGACGGCCACGCCGAACCTCAGGACTCGCTTTGCCGGACTGTCTTCGCGATTGAACAGGTGACATCGTGGGCATGGTCGCGACCATCCGGGAATGGCTCGCGCCAGCCCGGGGGCGGAGCTCCGCACCGTCGGGGGTCCGTGCCGACTTCATGCGCGGCAATCGCGGGGTCGTATTCGGCGGGTGGCGTCCGGCATTGCGTGATGCTTCGGATGACGTCGGTGCCGCCTGGGATCTCGCGGCGGCGCGCACGACCGACCTGATCCAGAACTCGGGCTGGATCGCCGGGGCTCTGGACCAGGCGGTTGCGAACACGGTCGGCACCGGGCTTCGTCTGAAGGCCATGCCGGAGAACGACGTCTTCGGCATGTCGAACGACGAGGCCGAACGCTGGGCGCAGCTCGTCGAACAGCGTTGGGGCCTCTGGGCCGACCGCGCCTACGAATGCGACATCGAAGGGCGACGGAGCTTCGGCCTGATGCAGGCGGCCGCATTCCGGTCGTGGTTCGCCACCGGCGAGATCTGGGCAGAACTGCCGTGGCGTGAGCGCGCCGGTGGCCGCTACGGCACCAAGGTGCGGCTGCTCCCGCCACACCGGGTCTCGCGCCGCGACGACAGCCTCCGCCGGATCGTCCAGGGCGTAAGGATGGACACGGACGGCATGCCGGTCGGCTATCTCGCGAGCCGGAAGGATTCGGTGCTGGGCACGGTTGAAGTGGAGGTCGCCGCTCGGGACACGCTCGGGCGGACGCGCGTTATCCACGTCTTCGATGGCATGCCCGGCCAGGTACGCGGGATCAGCCCGCTGACGCCTGCGTTGCAGGTCGCGCGGCAGTTCGACCAGCTGTCGGATGCCACCCTCACGGCAGCGATCCTGCAGACAGTGTTTGCGGCGTCGATCACCTCGGAGGAGCCGACCGAGGAAGTGCTGAATGGACTCCTGACGCCCCAGGAGCAGGCGCGGCTCGCGGCGACCGGGGTTTCGCCGTGGGACGCCTACATCCAGGCGCAGTCCGGCTGGTACGACACCGCCACGATCAACCTCGGCATCAACGGGCGTATCGCCCACCTCTTTCCGGGCCAGAAGCTCGAACTCCATCGGGCGCAGCACCCGCATTCGGACTACCGCGAATTCGCCGCCCATCTCCTCCGCGAGTTGGCGCGATGCATGGGCCTCACCTACGAAAGCGCCACCGCGGATTACACGAACGCGACCTACTCGAGCGTGCGCATGGCAACCGGCGAAGTCTTCCAGATCACGCTCTACCGCCGCGCCCACGTGATCACGCCGCTCTGCAATGCAGTCTACGAGGCCTGGCTCGAGGAGGAGATCGCTCGCGGCGGGGTTCCGTTCCCCAGCGGCCTCGCCGGCTTCCTTGCCAACCGGGCGGCCGCCTCTCGGGCGATCTGGCGCGGGGCGCCAAAGCCGCAGGCCGACGACCTCAAGACGGCCAAGGCGCACGAGATCTGGTGCCGCCTCGGGGTCATGACCGACGCGGCGATTGCCGAGGACCTCGGGTACGACATCGAGGACGTCTACGCCCAGCGCGCCCGCGAGAAGGCGATGCGCGAGACCTACGGCCTGCCGGACGCTCAGCACCAGGGTATCACCACGGCACCGGGCGAAGAGCCGTCAGAAGACACCGACCAGGACGCGGCCTCATGACGGTATCCATCGACTACGTCGATCCTTGCGCCGTGTTGCCGAGGATCCGCGAGGCCTATTACGCGCTGCTCGAGGGGCGCCGCGCCGAGTTGGTCGAGTTCGATGCCGGCAACGGCGTCCGTCGTCGGGTCCAATACGGCCAGGGCGACATCCCGGCACTCAGGGCCGAGCTGAACCGGCTCGAAGGGTTGTGCGCCAGCCGGTCCGGCGCGCGGCGCCGCTTCGGACTTCGCGCGGGAGGGTTTTGATGGCGGGACAACTCCATCACCTCGCGGATCGGCTGCTCAATACGCCGCTGCTCATTCATCCTGCCAAGGCGGAGGTTCTCCTTGCGGTCCTTTCTGGCAGGATTGGCGTGGATGGCGATCTCGCTATCGGACCGGGAATGGATGCCACTCGCTTCGTCGGCTCGGCACGAAGGGAGAGCGGCCGGTCTGCGCTGACGCGAGCCAGCAACGGCGTCGCGATCGTGCCGATCCTCGACACGCTGGTGAACCGCGGCGCCTGGCTCGACAGCCGCTCGGGCCTGACAAGCTACGAGGGCATCGGTGCCCAGGTTCGGGACGCGGCCGGAGACCCGGAGGTTCACGCGATCCTCCTCGACATCTCCTCGCCCGGCGGCGAGGCGGCGGGCATGTCCGGAGTGGCCGAACTGGTCCGATCCGTCCGGCAGACCAAGCCGGTCCTCGCCTTCGTCAACGACGTGGCGGCGTCAGCCGCCTACGGCATCGCCAGCGCGGCCGACGAGATCGTCGTGTCGCCGACCTCGATCCTCGGCTCGATCGGCGTGGTGATGATCCATGCCGACCGGAGCGGCGAACTGGCTGCCCAGGGCATCAAGCCGACCCTGATCTTCGCCGGCAGCCACAAGGTGGATGGGAACCCGTTCGAGCCGCTGTCGGACGCGGTCCGTGCCGACCTCCAGGCCAGCGTCGATGCCCACTACAACCAGTTCGTCGGCCTCGTCGCAGCAGGGCGCGGTGACCGTCTCACCATGGATGCCGCTCGGGAGACCGAGGCGCGGACCTTCATCGGCGCGGACGCGGTCGCCCGCGGCCTCGCCGACCGCATGGTGAGCTTCGACGAGATCCTCAATCAGCTCTCACGTCGCCAGCCTGCAGCGCGGGGCAATCGCACAGGAGGAAACCACATGAGCAGTGAAACTGCGCCCGCGGCCAACGACACCGGCATCTCGGTCGCCGACCGGGATGCCGCGGTTATCGCCGCTCGGACGGAAGAACGCGCGCGAGTCCGCGGCATCGTCACCTCCGACGCCGCTGAGGGACGGATGGCGCAGGCATTGGTCCTCGCAACCGAGACCAGTCTCACCGTGGTAGAGGCCGAGAAGCTCCTCGCCGCCTCGCCGAAGGAGGCCGGGATCGAGGCGCTCGCCGCCCGTGCCGCCAATGGTCCCGAGATCGGCAGCTCGCGCGATCCTGCGCCTCCGGATGCTGCCGCGGAGCGCGCGGTCTCCGGCTGGAAGAAGGCGATCGCCGCCGCCAACCAGCGCTTCCAGACCGCCTGAACGCGCACCCACCCCGGAGAACGCCAATGACTGTTCTGCTCGAGACCCGGCACCCGGGCGAGTTCCTGATGACCGAGGCGAACGGCCAGCGTTCGCGCGAGACCATCACCATTGCGAGCGGTGCCGGCATCATTGCCCCGGGCACAGTGCTCGGGAAGGTTACGGCATCCGGCAAGTATGTCGCCAGCGCGGTCGGCGCCTCCGACGGCAGCCAGAACCCGACCGCCATCCCCATCTACGGCGCCGACGCCACCGGCGCCGACGTGGACGTTGCCGCGATCGTTCGCGATGCCGAGGTCAACGGCCACTGCCTCGTCTACCACGCCGATCGCGACCAGCCGGCCGAGAAGGCCGCCGCCA
>JBIQKL010000030.1:0-2391 GCA_044506555.1 Hyphomicrobiales bacterium
GTCGACAACATCCTCCGCTTCGAGAAGGATTTTCCCGGCGCCAAGGTGATCCGCCTCGAGCGCAACTACCGCTCGACCGCCCATATCCTCGGCGCCGCCTCCCACCTCATCGCCCACAACGAGGGCCGGCTCGGCAAGACGCTGTTCACCGAGCGCGCCGACCCCGATGCGAGCCGCGTCGCCGTCTCCTCCTCGTGGGACTCGGAGGAGGAAGCGCGCGCCGTCGGCGAGGAGATCGAGCAGCTCCAGCGCCAGGGCCACGCGCTCAACGAGATGGCGATCCTCGTCCGCGCCTCGTTCCAGATGCGCGCCTTCGAGGACCGGTTCGTCACCCTCGGCCTCAACTACCGCGTCATCGGCGGCCCGCGCTTCTATGAGCGCCAGGAGATCCGCGACGCGCTCGCCTATTTCCGCGTCGTCGCCCAGCCCGCCGACGACCTCGCCTTCGAGCGGATCGTCAACCTGCCGCGCCGCGGCATCGGCGACGCGACGATGAAGCTGCTCCACGACCGGGCGCGGGCACGCCGCACACCGCTGATCGACGCCGCCGAGGACATCGTCGAGACCGACGAGCTCGCCGCCCGTACCCGCACGGCGCTCCGGGACCTGCTGGCGTCCTTCACCCGCTGGCGCGGCCAGATGGACCATCTTCGCCAGACCGAGCTGGCCGAGATCATCCTCGACGAGTCCGGGTACACCGGCATGTGGCAGGCCGACCGCTCGGCGGAGGCGCCGGGTCGGCTCGAGAACCTCAAGGAGTTGATCCGCTCGATGGACGCGTTCGATTCGATGCTCGGCTTCCTCGAGCACGTGTCTCTGGTCATGGACGTCGACTCGGAGGCCGGCGCGGACGCCGTCAGCATCATGACGCTCCATTCCGCCAAGGGCCTCGAATTCGACACCGTGTTCCTGCCCGGCTGGGAGGAAGGCCTCTTCCCCTCGCAGCGCACCCTCGACGAGAACGGCCGCGCCGGCCTCGAGGAGGAGCGCCGCCTCGCCTATGTCGGCATCACCCGCGCCCGGAAGCGCGCCTATATCCGCTTCGCCTCGAACCGGCGGATGCACGGCCTGTGGCAGACCTCGATCCCCTCGCGCTTCCTCGACGAACTGCCGGAGGCGCATGTCGAGGTGACCGAGGAGACCTCCACCTACGGCGGATACGGCATGAACGCCTACGGCGCGAGCCGTTTCGATGCCCGCGACCCGTTCCAGAACACCTATTCGACGCCGGGCTGGCAGCGCGCCCAGAAAAACCGTGCCGGGATGAGCGAGTCCGCAATGGGCGGCTACGGCAACTTCTCCGGCCCGAAGGCGAGCCAGCGCTATATCGAGGGCGAACTGGTGGCGAAAAGTACGGTCGGCGGCTCTGGATATGCCAAGGGCGAGCGCGTTTTCCACCAGAAGTTCGGCTACGGCCGTATCGCCTCGATCGAGGGCAACAAGCTCACGATCGACTTCGAGAAGGCCGGCCAGAAGCGCGTCCTCGACTCCTTCGTGGAGCGGCATTGACGTGGGCCCTGCCGTCCACACGGCCACGCTCCAGGTATCAGAGTCCGATGCGCGCCGTCTGACCGCGGCGATCGAGGAAGACGATACGCTCGCCGGCCTCGTCAGCGATGCCTTCGAGACGGCTCCGGGCGACTGGCAGGTGATTCTCTACCTGCCGGAGCGCCCCGACGCGGCGCTCGGCGCCCATCTCGATGCGACGGCGCGTTCGGTGCTCGGCCCGTCGGCCTCGGGCTTCGTCATAGCGCGCCTGCCGGAGACCGACTGGGTCGCGAAGTCGCTTGAAGGCCTCCAGCCGGTGCGCGCCGGCCGCTTCCTGGTCCACGGCGCGCACGACCGCGACAAGCGCCGGCCCAATGACATCGCCATCGAAATCGAGGCGGGCGAGGCTTTCGGCACCGGCCACCACGGCACGACCGCCGGCTGCCTGCTCGCTATCGAGCGCACCGTCCGCACCCGGCCGGTCCGGAACGCGCTCGACATCGGCACCGGATCGGGCGTCCTCGCCATCGCCATCGCGCGACTGGCACATTGCCCGGTGCTCGCGAGCGACATCGACCCGGTGGCGACGCGTGTCGCCGAGGGCAATGTCCGGCTCAACGGGGTGCATCCATCGGTTCATCTCGCGACGGCGGCGGGGATCGGGCACCGGCTGTTTGCGGTCAACGGACCCTACGACCTCGTGGTCGCCAACATCCTCGCCGGCCCGCTGGTGGCGCTCGCGCCGGCGATCCGACGCGCGGTCGCACCAGGCGGCACGGTGATCCTGTCCGGTCTCATCACGTCACAGCGGACCCGCGTCGCCGCCGCCTACCGGCGCCTCGGGCTCCGGCCCGCCGCGACCGGGATCATCGACGACTGGGCGACGCTGACCTTCGTCCGCCC
>JBIQKL010000030.1:2491-18855 GCA_044506555.1 Hyphomicrobiales bacterium
GGCCCGCCGCGACCGGGATCATCGACGACTGGGCGACGCTGACCTTCGTCCGCCCATAACCGGAGCACATATCCAGAGCACCGCTTCCCCCTCTCCCAAGGGGAGAGGATACCACAGCACGGCCGCCCTGCGGCCGATGCGGAGGTTGGTGAGGGGCGGAACGCCGGGAAAGTCGCACAATGTCCTGCTCAGTGAGGCCTCGCCCCTCACCAAGCTCGACTACGCTTCGCCTTCGGCGCAGCAAGTCTCGCTATCCTCTCCCCATGGGAGAGGGGGCGGGTCTTCTGACAGGAACTGCAATCGGAGAACGAAAGGACGCAAGGCGCCGGTCCACGTTAAAGTAGATCGAAGTGACCCGGCGCCCGCTCAGAGCGGGAAGCCGTTCCGGCCAGCGCGGTCGATCGACATGCGGTCGTGGCCGAACGTCGCGAGCGTGGCGTCGTCGGTCCCCAGGGTGAAGGCGCGCGCCACGTATCGGGGCGCGGTCTCGCGTGCCATCTGCGCCCGGGCAAGCGCGTAGGGCATGACGCCCCGCGCCGGCGCCATGCGGCTGCCGCCGTCGCCGAATGTCCGGATTCCCGTAGCCATTGCGATTTCCTTTCCGATTCCCAGCATCGTCGCCTCCCCTCCCGCTGCGACATAGGCCGACAGGCCAGGCGAGGGAAGCGCCGCAACTGCATGCCAGCCCTGAGTTTTTTGCAGCGCAACCGTCATCATAGTGCAACGCACAAATGACGACATGCCGAGGAGGCTGTATCCAGGACGATGCCGCGGTCCGGCGGCAGCGATCCTCGGAGATGATTCTTGGCTTCCCACGCCGCCGCCTCGCAAGGCAGCACGACCCGCGATCGGCTCGGCCGGCTTCGGGCCGAGCTGAAGCGCACCGGCCTGACCGGCTTCGTCGTCCCGCACGCCGACGAGCACCAGAGCGAGTATCTGCCGCCCTCGGCCGAACGTCTTGCCTGGCTCACCGGGTTCACCGGGTCGGCGGGCGCCGCCGTCGTCCTGCCCGACGTGGCGGCCATCTTCGTCGATGGCCGCTACACCATCCAGGCGGCGGAACAGGTCGACTCGGCCTCTTTCCAGCGCGAGCATCTGATCGAGACCCCGCCGTGGAAATGGCTGCGGGCCCGGCTGAAGCCCGGCGACCGGATCGGCTACGATCCGTGGCTGATGACCGCAGCCGAGGTAAAGCGCCTCGAGGAGGTCGCCCGCGGTGCCGAGGCCGAGCTGGTGCCGGTGACGGGCAACCCGATCGACCGGATCTGGGCAGACCGCCCTGCCCCGCCGCTCGGCGCCATGGCGCTCCATCCTCTCGAGCTCGCCGGCGAGGCGGCGGAGGACAAGATCGCCCGGCTCGGACGGACGATCGCCGAGGCGAAGGCCGACGCGGCCGTGCTCGCCCAAGCCGATTCGATCGCTTGGACGTTCAACATCCGCGGCACCGACATCGCCCACAACCCGGTAACGCTGGCCTATGCCATCCTCGCCGCAGACGGCCGGCCGCAGCTGTTCGTGGACGGGCGGAAGCTGTCCAATAGCGTCCGCGCCCGGCTCGCCGAGCTCGCCGATCTCCATGAGCCGGCGGCGTTTCCGGCCGCGCTCTCGGCGCTCGGCCGGCACGGCGCACGCGTCCTCCTCGGCCCGCGCGGCACGCCCGCCGCCATCCCGGCCGCGATCCGGGAGGCCGGGGGCACGGTCGCGGATGGCCCCGATCCGGCGGAGCTGCCCAAGGCACGGAAGAACGAGACCGAGCTCGCCGGCGCGCGCCGCGCGCAGCTCCGCGACGGCGCCGCCATGGTCCGCTTCCTGGCCTGGCTCGACCGCGAGGCGGCGACGGGCGGGATCGACGAGATCGCCGCGGCCGACCGCCTCGCCGCGTTCCGCGCCGAAACCGCGCTCCGGGACGGATCGGAGCTGGTCGACGTCTCCTTCGCCACCATCTCCGGCGCCGGGCCCAACGGCGCCATCGTCCACTACCGCGTTACGCCTGAGACCAATCGCCGGCTCGAGCCGGGCTCGCTGTACCTAGTCGATTCCGGCGGCCAGTACCGCGACGGCACGACCGACATCACCCGCACCGTCGCGGTCGGCACGCCGTCGCCGGAGATGCGCGAGCGCTTCACCCGGGTGCTCAAGGGCCACATCGCCATCGCCACGGCGCGCTTTCCCGCCGGCACCTCCGGCGCGCAGCTCGATACGCTGGCGCGGATCGCGCTGTGGCGGGCTGGCCTCGACTACGACCACGGCACCGGCCACGGCGTCGGTTCCTTCCTCGCCGTGCACGAAGGACCGGCCCGGATCTCGAAGATGGGCGCCGTGCCGCTCGAGCCCGGCATGATCCTCTCCAACGAGCCCGGCTACTACAAGACCGGCGCCTACGGGATCCGGATCGAGAACCTGGTGGTCGTCACGCCGCCCGCAGCCATCGCCGGGGGCGACCGGCCGATGCTCGGCTTCGAGACGCTGACGCTCGCGCCCATCGATCGCCGCCTCGTCGACGTGACGCTCCTCGCCGCCGACGAGCTCGGCTGGCTCGACGCCTATCACGCCCGGGTGGCCGCCGCGCTCGATCGGCTTCTCGATCCGGACGAACGTGCCTGGCTCGCCGCGGCGACCGCGCCGCTGGACGACTAACCAGGGCAAGCGCGCGTAATTGCCTCGGAACCACGGAATACCTCAGGCGTTCTCCACACAGGGCAAGGGCAGACCCATTCTCTCAAGCAGTGCCCTCACATTGGACGTGGAGATAATGAGATGAAGACTCTTCTGACGACGACCGCGCTGCTGGCGCTCCTTTCGGCCGGCCCGGCGCTCGCCCAGAGCGACACTGCGCCGATGACCGAAGAGCCGCCCGCGGCCACGCAGGAAATGGCGCCGGATGCAGGCATGGCGCCCGATGCGCCGGCGATGACCGAGCCGGCTCCGGCTCCGGATGCCACCGCTCCCGAGGTTGCGCCTGACCAGAGCCTGAGCGAGACCGACGAGGCAGCACCGGCTCCGGACGTTGCGCCTGACCAGAACCTGACTGAGACCGACGAGGTAGCGCCGGCTCCGGACGTTGCGCCGGACCAGAACCTGACGGAGACCGATCAGGCAGCGCCGGCTCCGGCCGACACCATGGCGGCGACCGAGACTTTCATCAGCGAGCAGGCGCAGGAAGAGGATCTGGCCTCCAACTGGATCGGCAAGACCCTTTACAACGCCGCTGATGAGAACCTCGGCGACATCAACGACATCCTGATCGGGACCGATGGTGGAGTACGGGCCGTGATCGTGGGTGTCGGCGGCTTCCTCGGCATCGGCCAGAAGGACGTGGCGGTGAACTTCGACGCCATCGAGCCGCGCACCGACGCGGACGGAAACGTCGAGCTCTACATCAACGCCACCCAGGACCAGCTCGAGGCCGCGCCCGACTTCATGACGCTCGCCGACATCCGTGCCGAGCAGCAGGCCAACCAGCCGATGGTGACCGACCCGGCTCTGGACCCGGCGGCCCCGGCGCCCATGCAGTAATCGGGACGCCGACTGTTAACTTAACCTAACGTGCATGGAGCCCGCCGGTGTCACCGGCGGGCTCGCTCTCGTTCAGTTGAACCAGATGGCGAAAAGGCCGAACCGCCCACCGAACGAATCGACCATGGTGTTCCAGTCCTCGGAGGTCGAGACCGGACCATCCTCGAGATAGGGCAGCGCCGCCGGACCGGTAATCCAGAGGACGGTGTCGAAGGGCTGCGGCTCGTCGAATACCCGGGCCAGGTTGAACCCCTTCGTGAAGCGCCAGTGCGGCACCAGCTTCTTGCCGTCGATCACCAGTTCCGCCTGGTCCATCACGCTCCGCCAGGCGGCGATTTGCTCGGCGCTGACCTGGATGCTCTCGAACGGGCTCTTCTGGTGGGCGTTCGGCAGCCATTCCCGGTCGTCGTCGGTCTCGGCCTCGATCGCGTCCCAGCTTTCACGCGACAACGAGATCATCGCTTTGATGTGCTGACGCACCCCCTTCATCTTCTCCGCGTCGGAGACCGGCCAGCGGATGTGGAAGAAGGAGATGAAGTCGGCGATCGGGGCGCCCTCGGTATACATCGGGTTATTGTCGTCCGCGGGCGCCAGCGCGGCCGCGAACGGCGATTCCATTTTCGGGAAGAAATGGAAGAACGAGGCGTCGAAGCTCTCGTGCCAGTCGTGGGCGACCATGAAGTCGCTGAACGCCATCAGGATGTGCGAATAGCCGCGGAGCCAGAGCGCGTCGCCCTGGTCGAAAGCGAAGGTGAGGTCGGCCGGCATCGCGTCCTCGGGCATGCCGGTGACCTGCCGCACCACCGCGATGAAACTCTCGTCGGCTTCGACCTTGCCGTCGCCGTTGACGTCGTAGTGCAGCTTCTTGAGATCGAGGCGGAGCTTCACGTCCGGGCCGACGCCGGCGAGCGTCTCCTCGGCCAGGGCGAGGTCGGACGAGAAACCGGCGACGAGGCTCTGGAACTCGGCGAAGTTGAGCGGCTCGGGATTGGGGTTCTCCGGCACCGGCAGGCGCAGGATCGGCAGGAGGAACGAGCGCGGCGTCCGAAGGCCGTAGCGGTAGAGGCCCTGCGACAGGTTCTCGATCGACCGCACGAAGCGGATGGTGCCGAGACCGATACGGGCGTCGTCGTTCTCGGAGTCGGCGGCCAGCATCGCGGCGAGCTCGGCATCGCCTGCGGCGAGCGTTCCGGCATAGAGGTGCTCGACGGCGAGCCGGTTCGCGGCCTCGTCCGCGACGGCCGGCAATCCCGTACCGGCGAGCGCCGCGGCGAGCCACAAGGTCCTGCGGAGACGTGCCATACGCATGGAGAATCCTCTTCGTCGCGCCTTCCCAGCGGCGCCAGATGTGGCGCCGCATTGCGACAAATCGGGGACCTCGCTGTGACCGGGGCCACAGGGACGGCGATTGCCTATCCGCCCACCAGCTCGAACCAGCCTGCCTCGTCGACGACCTTGACGCCGTGCTTCTCGGCTTCCTTGAGCTTCGAGCCGGCACCGGGACCGGCGACGAGCAGGTCGGTCTTCTTGGACACCGAGCCGGCGACCTTGGCGCCGAGGCGCTCGGCCATCGCCTTCGCCTCCTCGCGGGTCATCCGCTCTAGCGCACCGGTGAACACGACCGTCTGGCCCGCCACCGGCGACGTCTTCGCGATCGCTTCGGCCGGCTCGACCGTCACCTCACGGAGGAGCGCGGCGATGGCTTCGCGGTTATGCGTCTCGCCGTAGAAGTCGACCAGCGCCTGCGCCACCGTCTCGCCGACGCCGTTGATCGAATCGAGGTCGTCGAGGGCATCGGCATCGCCGGCGGCCGCCGCCACCATCGCCTGCTGGAATGCCTCGTAGGTGCCGTAGTTGCGGGCGAGCAGCCGGGCATTGGTCTCGCCGACATGGCGGATGCCGAGCGCGTAGATGAAGCGGTGCAGCGCGATCCGCCGCCGTGCGTCGATCGCGGCGAACAGGTTCCGCACCGAGACCTCGCCATAGCCGCCGCGGTCGATCAGGCGCTTTCCTTCGGGAGCCGTCCCGTCGCGCGCCTTCAGCGTGAAGATGTCAGCCGGCGAGGCGATCAGCCCCTCGGCATGGAAGGCCTCGATCTGCTTGTCGCCGAGCCCCTCGATGTCGAACGCGTTCCGCGACGAGAAATGCTTCAGCTTCTCGACCACCTGCGCCGGGCAGATCAGACCGCCGGTGCAGCGCCGCACCGCGTCCGGTCGCCCGGTCTTGGCGTTGATGTCGCGGACCGCATGACTGCCGCAGGCGGGACACACGTCGGGGAAGACGTAGGGCACCGCGTCCGCCGGGCGCCGCTCGAGATCGACGTCGACGATCTGCGGGATGACGTCGCCGGCGCGCTGTACGGTGACGGTGTCGCCGATCCTGAGGTCCTTGCCCTCGCGGATCGGCTCGCCGTCGGAGCCGATGCCCTTGATGTAGTCCTCGTTGTGGAGGGTGGCGTTGGTGACCACCACCCCGCCGACGGTGATCGGCTCGAGCCGGGCGACCGGGGTCAGCGATCCGGTGCGCCCGACCTGGATGTCGATGCCGCGAAGAAAGGTCTGCGCCTGCTCGGCGGCGAACTTGTGGGCGATCGCCCAGCGCGGGCTGCGCGACACGAAGCCGAGTCGCGCCTGGAGGTCGAGCCGGTCGACCTTGTAGACGACGCCGTCGATGTCGTAGCCGAGGGAAGCGCGGCCGGCCTCCTCGTCGCGGTAGAACTCGAGCGCCTCGGCGACGCTCCGGCACACCCGCATCCGGGGATTGGTCGGGAAGCCCCATTCGGCGAAGAGCTTCACCATGCCGCTCTGGGTCTCGGCCGGCAGCGCGCTCATCTCGCCCCAGGTATAGGCGAAGAAGTGGAGCGGCCGCGTCGCGGTGACGCCGGGGTCGATCTGGCGGAGCGAGCCGGCGGCGCCGCTCCGCGGGTTGGCGATGGTCTTCAGGCCGTCCGCCGCGAGGCGCTGATTGAGGGCGCGGAAATCGTCGTGGAGCATGTAGATCTCGCCGCGGATCTCGACGATCTCCGGCGCACCGTCGGGCAGGATCTCGGGCACGTCCGGCACCATCCTGATGTTGGCGGTGACGTTCTCGCCCTCGTAGCCGTCGCCGCGGGTGGCGGCCCGTACCAGCTTCCGGCGCTCGTAGCGGATTGAGCAGGACAGGCCGTCGATCTTGGGCTCGGCGGTGATCGCCAGCGGCTCGTCGGCGGCGAGGCGGAGGAAGCGTCGGACGCGGGCCAGGAACTCGACCAGGTCCTCCTCGGCGAAGGCATTGTCGAGCGACAGCATCGGCACCGAGTGGACGACCTTGCCGAAGCGGGCGACCGGCGCGGCGCCGACCCGCTCGCTCGGGCTGTCGGCTCGCTTCAGGGCGGGAAAACGCGCCTCGATGGCAAGGTTGCGCCGCCGGAGCGCATCGTACTCGGCGTCCGAAACCAGCGGATCGTCCTGCTGATAGTAGCGGCGGTCATGCTCGGCGATCTCCGCGGCAAGCCGCGCGAGCTCGTCCGCGGCCTCGGCCTCGGTCAGGTCTTCGACGGGGATCGGGGATTCGGGTCTGCTCGTCATGGACGGCATTCTAGCATCGTTGCCGGCACGGGGAGTCAGGAGCGCGTGTCGTGCTCGATGAGCGCGATGCCCGCTGTCCGGAACGCCGGAAACACCGGGCCAGCCTTCCCAACGGATCAGATCGCCTCGCCGCGCAGCAGCCGCGGCAACTCGCCGCCCTCGCCGGCCGCCTCGCCGATGAACATGCGCTTGAGCTGCGGCAGCCGGTCCACCAGCCCGAGGCCGACGTCGCGAGCGAGCCTGAGCACCGGATTGTCGTTGGAGAAAAGCCGGTTCAGCACGTCGGTGGTGACACCCATTTCGAACGAATCGAAGCGCCGCCACGCCTGGTAGCGCTCGAGTACCGGCAGCGCGCCGATGTCGAGGCCGAGGCGGTGCGCCTCGACGATGGTCTCGGCGAGCGCCGCGACATCGCGGAAGCCGAGATTGAGCCCCTGCCCGGCGATGGGATGGATGCCGTGGGCGGCATCGCCGGCCAACGCGAAGCGCTCGCCGACGAAGCGCCGCGCCAGGGTCAGGCCGAGCGGAAAGGCGCGCGGCTTGCCGAGCGGCGTGATCGCGCCGAGCTGGTTGCCGAACCGGCGTTCGAGCTCGTAGCGGAAGATGTCCTCGTCGCCACCGACGATCCGCTTCGCGATGTCCTCGCGCTCGCTCCAGACCAGGGACGAGCGGTTGCCCTTGAGCGGCAGGATGGCGAACGGGCCGCCGGGCAGGAAATGCTCGACGGCGCGGCCGTTGTGCGGTCGGTCGTGCTCGACGGTGACCACGATTCCCGACTGGCGGTAGGGCCAGGATACGGTTGCGATGCCGGCGAGGTCGCGGAGCTTGGAGCGGCCGCCGTCGGCGGCGACCAGGAGGCGCGCCCGGATCGTCCGCCCCGAGCCGAGGCGGCAAACGACATCGCTCCGACCGGTCGTGAAATCGTCGACGCTGTCCGGGGCGACGATTGTCGCGCCCACGGCCGCGGCGCGATCGCGGAGCGCGCCGACCATGTCCCCGTTCAGCACCATGTGGGCGAAGGGCTCGCCGTCGCTGGCCCTGCCGTCGAAGGTGAGGAAGACGGGCCGGACCGCGTCGCCGGTGCGGCTGTCGGTGATCACCATCTCGGTGATGCCTTGCGCGTTCGCCTCGATCGTCGGCCACACCCCCAGCCGGTCGAGCATCTTCCGACCCGCGGCGGCAATCGCCGAGGCGCGGTTGTCGCGGGCGATCGCCTCCGGCGGCGTCGCATCGACCACGGTCACCGTCAGGTCGGGTGCGGCATCGCGGAGCGCCAGCGCGAGCGACAGCCCGACATGGCCGCCGCCGGCGATCAGCACGTCCACCCGTTCGGCGTCCAACGCTTCGGTCATCGCCATCGTGCCTCTCGCCGTCCTCATCTGCTATCAACGGACAAAGCAAGACTTCCGGGAACCGGAGCCACCATGCCCGCCTGCCGATGCCACCCTACCAGAGCCGCCCGCCGGGTCACACCCGAACCGACCGCCGACCTCCGGCCTCGCGCAGGTCGAGGCTGACCATGGCGCAGGCGATCGAGACGCTTCTCGCCGTCCTCGACCTCGAGAAGCTGGAGGAGAACATCTATCGGGGCCGGAGCCCGGCGGTCGGCTGGCAGCGCGTGTTCGGCGGGCTGGTCATCGGCCAGGCGCTGGTCGCCGCCGCGCGCACGGTCGAGGGCCGGGCGCCGCACTCGCTCCACGGCTATTTCATGCTGCCCGGCGATCCGACGATCCCCATCCTCTACGACGTCGACCGCATCCGCGACGGCAAGAGCTTCACCACCCGGCGCGTCGTCGCGATCCAGCACGGCAAGGCGATCTTCTCGATGTCGTGCTCGTTCCAGGTGCCGGAGGAAGGCCTCTCGCACCAGATTCCGATGCCGAAGGTCCCGGATCCCGAATCGCTGCCGAGCGAGGCGGAGCTCCGCGAAACCTTCGTCCGGTCGGCGCCGGAGCCGGTGCGACGCTACTGGGAACGCGAGCGCCCGATCGAGATCCGGCCCGTCGACCTCCGCCACTACATGAGCCGCGACGGGCTCGACCCGCGCCAGAACGTCTGGATCCGCGCCACAGGCCCCCTCCCCGACGATCCCGACATCCACCGTTGCGTGCTCGCCTATGCGTCGGACATGACGCTCCTCGACACATCCCTCTTCTATCACGGCCGGTCGGTCTTCGACCGTGACCTCCAGGTCGCGAGCCTCGACCACGCGCTCTGGTTCCACCGCCCGTTCCGCGCCGACGAGTGGCTGCTTTACGCCGAGGACAGCCCCTCGGCCTCGGGCGCCCGCGGCTTCAACCGCGGCAGTCTCTTCAGCCGCGACGGCAGGCTGATCGCCTCGGTGGCGCAGGAGGGCCTGATCCGGCCCCGCGTCCCCGAGGACGGAAAGGGCGTGGTGCCCCGGTACTAGCCGGGCGCGCGCCTCCCACGCCCCGCGCTCCGCGGCGACTTGGCACGGACCTTGATTGTCGAAGTCCGGTCGATGCCGGCGGCCGAGCCGCCCGGTCCGGCAGGATTCATCGGGTTCCGCGGGACGTGGGTTGCCGGCGGACGGAAACAGGGACCACGCCATGAAGATCGTGATGGCCATCATCAAGCCGTTCAAGCTCGACGAGGTGCGCGACGCCCTCACTGCCGTCGGCGTCCAGGGACTGACGGTCACCGAGGTCAAGGGATACGGTCGGCAGAAGGGCCATACCGAGATCTATCGCGGCACCGAATACGCCGTCAGCTTCCTGCCGAAGCTCAAGATCGAGGTCGCGGTGGCCACCGATCAGGTGGACCAGGTGGTCGAAGCCATCGCCGCCTCCGCCAAGACCGGCCAGATCGGCGACGGCAAGATCTTCGTCTTCGCCATCGAGCACGCCATCCGCATCCGCACCGGGGAGACCGACACCGACGCGCTGTGATCCGATATCGCCCACTATCCGGGCATTCGATCACTTTCTGTTCACATCTCGCGGTCGCCCCGCCCCGTCACACCGACGCGGCGGGGCGATGCCTGTTTAAGCATCATGCACGTGCACCGTCGGCAGACGATTCGTGCATCTTTGCCGTCTCTCGATCTCGTGCGAGGGGCCTCAAACCGCCACGTCATGAGAGGGCCACGCCGGCCTCACGATGCCGGAAGCGCGGCGCCGCCCCGGACCCAGCCAGGTTCCGGTCCCCTTCGTCTTGTGCGCCGCACTCGCGCTGGCACGGCGATTGCTATCCCCAATACAGCGGCGGCCGCGGCCGCCCAATTGCCGTGCATCCGACGCCATGGGCCCGCGTGCCGAATACCAAGGGGAAAAGCTGATGAAGTTGACCAAAGTCCTCCCAGCAGCGATGCCGCTGATCGCGCTCGCCGCATTGCCGGCCTTCGGCCAGGACCCGGCGCCAACCGAAGTGCCCGAGGCGGTCGAGCAGATCGTGGCCGCGATGCCCAATCCCGGCAACACGACCTGGATGATGGTCTCCACCATCCTCGTCCTGTTCATGACCGTGCCCGGCCTGGCGCTGTTCTACGGCGGCCTGGTGCGCTCCAAGAACATGCTGTCGGTGCTGATGCAGGTCCTGATGGTCGCGTCGGTGATGTCGATCGTCTGGATGGTCTACGGTTACTCCTTCGCCTTCGGCGGCTCCGACAGTCCCTACTGGGGCGGAACCGCCAAGCTGTTCCTGGCCGGCGTCACCGCCGACTCGGTCGCTGCGACCTTCACCGACGAGGTCATCCCCGAATTCATCTTCATCTGCTTCCAGATGACGTTCGCCATGATCACTCCCGCGCTCATCGTCGGCGCCTTCGTCGAGCGCATGAAGTTCGGCGCGGTAGTGCTGTTCTGCGTGCTGTGGGCGACGTTCGTCTACTTCCCGATCGCGCACATGGTGTGGGACGCCAACGGCCTGATCTTCAACTGGGGCGCCCTCGACTTCGCCGGCGGCACCGTGGTCCACATCAATGCCGGCATCGCCGGCCTGGTCGGCTGCATGATGGTCGGCAAGCGCGCAGGCCTCGGCAAGGACATGATGGCACCGAACTCGATGGTGCTGGCCATGGTCGGCGCCGCCATGCTGTGGATCGGCTGGTTCGGCTTCAATGCCGGCTCCAACCTCGAGGCCAACGGCGGCACCACGCTGGCGGTGATCAACACGTTCGCGGCGACGGCGGCGGCGATCGTCGCCTGGGCGGTCATCGAGAGCTTCACCCGCGGCAAGGCCTCGGTGCTCGGCGCCATCTCCGGCCTGGTCGCCGGCCTGGTCGCCGTGACCCCAGCGGCCGGCCTGGTCGGCCCGATGGGCGCGATCGTCCTCGGCATCATCGCCTCGATCCTCTGCTACTTCTTCGTCGCGGTGGTGAAGCCGGCAATCGGCTATGACGACAGCCTCGACGTGTTCGGTATCCACGGCATCGGCGGCATCGTCGGCGCCATCGGCACCGGCGTCCTCGCCGCCGCCTCCCTCGGCGGCGTCGGCTATGCCGAAGGCGTCACCATGGGCGGCCAGGTCTGGACGCAGATCCTCGCGGTCCTGGTGACCATCGTCTGGTGCGGCGTCGTCAGCATCATCCTCTACAAGATCGTCGACCTGATCATCGGCCTCCGCGTCACCCCGGAAGTCGAGCGAGATGGCCTCGACCTCGCCTCTCACGGCGAGGCCGCCTACCACCAATAGGCCGATCCGGACCACGGATGACGAACGGAAGCCCGGCCCCGCGCCGGGCTTCCTCGTTGTGGGGAACGGCCGCGCGCCGCCGATTGGTTAATCCGCGCTTTACCAACGCCGCGATACCGTCCGGCGCAAGGCTTCGACGGAACGCAGGGGCGGCCGGAGACCGGCCGCGACGCGCCGGTCTCGGCCGATTCGGCGCCCCTCGGTCGCCGATCTTGGCCAGAGTCCGAAAGGCAAGGCGTGGCATCTCGCAACAGGGGAGGATCGATGCGATCCACGAGGTCGGTTCCGCTTCCGGTGTCCGGCGGCAGTGACAGCGCCATGCGGCGGCTGGTCAGGCGGAATCTCGGTGCGATCTCCGGCCTCGCCCTCCTGGCACTGTCGGCCGCGATCGCCGCGAGCCTCGCCACCTGGACGGTCGACGATCCCAGCCTCAGCCACGCCACCGACCATGACCCGCGGAACGCCCTCGGTGTGCCCGGCGCGGTGGTCGCCGACCTGATCATGCAGTTCTTCGGCCTCGCGGCGATCACGCTTCTCCTGCCGCCGGTGGTCTGGGCATGGCGGCTGGTCTTCGGGCGGACCTCCCGATTCGGCTGGGGGACCTTCGCCGCCTGGATCGGCGCGACGCTCCTGGCGGCGCTCGGTCTCGCCGTGCTTCCCGTCATGGGCACCTGGCCGCTTCCGACCGGCTTCGGAGGTGTGGCCGGCGACCTGCTGCTCCGCATCCCGGCGTTCTTCATGGGCGGGCCGCCGGCGGGGCTTGCGGCCGGCATCGTCTGCGGACTCTCGGCCCTCGTCGCCGTGTTCCTCGGCGTCCGCGCCTGCGGCTTCGGCAGCCGCCGCCGTTTCGCTGCGGCGCACGACGAGGCCGTGAACGAGGCGCCGGCAGGGCGACGCGGACCGTCATCGGCGCGGCGTACCGTCGTCGCCGTGGAGGAGGACGAGGAGGACGATTTCGACGGCGACGGGGCGGACGCGGAACCCGAGGACGACGACCGTCCCGGTCGTGCCGCGTTGATCTACGGCGCCGTCACCCACAGCCTGCTCAGCGGCATCGCCATCCTCCGCCGGAGCCTCGGCGGCGCCCGCAGCCGCGGCGCACCGTCACCGCCGAGGATCGCCGGCGGCCCGCCCGGCGAGGACTGGATCTACGGCGAGACGCCGGGCCGCGGGCGTCGGATCGAGCCGCGGCTCGCCGACGACGACTATCCGTCGTTCGACGATGCCGATCCGCCGGCCGAGGCCGACGACGACATGCAGGCCTGGTACGAGGACCAGGTCGACGAGCACCTCGCCTACGAACCGCCGCCGTCGCCGCCGCAGAAGTCCAAGCGGGTCGCCGCCCCGGCGCCGCGCCCGCAGGCCGCGAAGAAGACCACGCGCGCGCCGGCCCGGACCCCGGTTCAGTTTGAGCTGCCGCCGCTCGAGTTGCTGGCCGAGCCGAAGCCGACGGAGCGCCGCAACCTGATCAACCCGGCGACTCTCGAACAGAACGCCCGGAACCTCGAGGGCGTGCTCGACGATTTCGGCGTGCGCGGCGAGATCATCAACGTCCGCCCCGGCCCGGTCGTCACCCTCTACGAGCTCGAGCCGGCGCCCGGCATCAAGTCGGCGCGGGTGATCGGCCTCGCCGACGACATTGCCCGTTCGATGAGCGCCATCGCCTGCCGCGTTGCCGTGATTCCGGGCAAGAACGCGATCGGCATCGAGCTCCCCAATGCCCGCCGCGAGACCGTCTACCTCCGCGAGCTCATGGCGGCGGAGGACTTTGCCGCGTCGAAGGCCAAGCTCGGAATCGCGCTCGGCAAGACCATCGGCGGCGAAGCGGTGATCGCCGATCTCGCCCGCATGCCGCATCTGCTGGTCGCCGGAACCACCGGCTCGGGCAAATCGGTGTCGATCAACACCATGATCCTGTCGCTTCTCTACCGGCTCACGCCGCAGGAATGCCGGATGATCATGATCGACCCGAAGATGCTGGAGCTGTCGATCTACGACGGCATCCCGCACCTCCTGTCGCCGGTGGTCACCGACCCCAAGCAGGCGGTGATCGCGCTCAAGTGGACGGTCCGCGAGATGGAGGACCGCTACCGCAAGATGTCGAAGCTCGGCGTCCGCAACATCGACGGCTACAACCAGCGCGTCGCCCAGGCCGAGGCGAAGGGCGAGGTGCTGAGCCGGACGGTGCAGACCGGCTTCGACCCCGACACCGGCGAAGCGATCTACGAGCGGGAGGAGCTCTCCTTCGCGCCGATGCCCTACATCGTCGTGATCATCGACGAGATGGCCGACCTGATGATGGTCGCCGGCAAGGACATCGAGGGTGCGGTGCAGCGCCTCGCCCAGATGGCCCGCGCGGCGGGAATCCATGTGGTGATGGCGACGCAGCGGCCCTCGGTCGACGTCATCACCGGCACCATCAAGGCCAACTTCCCGACCCGCATCTCCTTCCAGGTGACGTCGAAGATCGACAGCCGCACCATCCTCGGCGAACAGGGCGCCGAGCAGCTCCTCGGCCAGGGCGACATGCTGTTCATGGCCGGCGGCGGCCGCATCCAGCGCGTCCACGGCCCCTTCGTCTCCGACAACGAGGTCGAGGACATCGTCCGCTACCTCAAGGAACAGGGGACGCCCGAATACCTCGACGCGATCACCTCGGACGAGGACGAGGTCGACGCCTCGAACTACGATGGATCCGGGGGCGACGGCGAGGGCGCCGACCTCTACGACAAGGCCGTGGCCATCGTGCTCCGCGACCGCAAGGTCTCGACCAGCTACATCCAGCGCCGCCTGTCGATCGGCTACAACCGTGCCGCCTCGATCATCGAGCGGATGGAGAAGGAGGGCGTCGTCGGTCCGGCCAACCATGCCGGCAAGCGGACGATCCTCGTCGGCGACGGCGTCGAATAGGGCCTCGGACGGCGTCTTCCCACGCGATTCCCGCTGGTCGCACGCCGCGAATTGGCCATATACATTGGCGACACCACCGAGCGTGAGCTCGGAGCATCGCCCCGCGTAGAGGAGCCGTCGTGATTCGCAGCACCGACCGCCTTCCGAACGCCCTTGCCGGACTACGGATCGGCGCCGCCACCGTCGTGATCCTGCTCGCCGGCGCGATGCTCGCGGAGGCCGGCGCGCCGACCGGCAAGGTGCCCCTGCCCAACCCGCGCCCCGGCACCGCGCCGCAGGCCTCGGCCGCCGCGGCGGATCAGGATGGACGCGGCGGCTTCCGCCTGAACCTCGGCAAGAAGAAGCCCCCGGTCTCGGCCAACTCGCCGTTCTCGGCGAGCCAGCAGGAGGCGCTCTGGAACATCACCGCCTATTTCAACCGCTTCAGGACGATGGAAGGCGACTTCATCCAGTTCGGGCCGCACGGCGAGCAGTCCGAAGGCGTCTTCTACATCTCGCGGCCCGGCAAGATCCGCTTTCAGTACAAGCCGCCGGTCAAGCTCGACGTGATCTCCGACGGCAAGAACGTCTCGATCCTCAACACGCGGACGATGACGCAGGACTTCTACCCGCTCGGCAAGACGCCGCTCCGCTACCTGCTCGCCGACAACATCGACCTCATGGCCCCCGGCCTGGTCGACGAGGTACGCGAGGAATCCGACCTGATCGCCGTGGTGATCGTCGAGAAGTCGAAGCTGGTCAGCGGCAAGCTGACGCTGGTCTTCGACCGCAACTCCTACGATCTCAAACAGTGGATCGTCACCGACGCGCAGGGGTTGAACACCTCCGTCGCGGTCTACAACGTCACCACCGGCAAGAAGTCCGACCCCGGCCTGTTCAAGATCAACTACTACCTGTCGCAGTAGCCCGCTCACTCGTGGCGGCGCCCGCGCGACCGGCGGCCATCACGAATCCGTGCACCGCGGCGGCTTGCCGCGCCGCTTGAAACGCCGCCTGGGCCGCCCCATCTCATCGTCAGCGCGGACCTGCCCGTTTCGGTAGCGCCCCCCGTCTCGCCGAGGGCGGGTTCGCGGACGCCGGCGTCAAGTTCGGCGTTTGCGCTTGTACGCGCGAGAGCGCCCAACCTCCCCCGGGGTTGGGCGCTTTTTCGTTCTCCCATGCCTTTGCCGAAACGGCGACGCGCGCGCTAGTGTGGCACGACGGCGACCATCCCGGAGACGATATCCACGATGAAGACCTACCCGATCCGCGGCGACCGCGTATCGCTGGCGCTGACGGTGACCGGCGGACACCTGTCGGACGTCGTCTTTGACCTCGACGGCCGGCATGTCGCGCCGATGCACACCGCGCCGTGGTACGACGAGCCGATGCCCCCCGACGCGCCGCCGATGCTTCGCGTGCTCCGCGGCGATTTCTTCTGTGCGCCATTCGGCCCGAACGACGTGACGCCCGGCGACGGCCCCCAGCACGGCGATTCGGCAAGCGGCGAATGGGAGCTCATCTCATCCGGCGACGGCTGGGTCGAGACGGTTCTGGCCGTCCCGATCATGGGCGCGCAGCTTCGGAAGCGGGTCGAGGTACGGTCCGGCGAATCCGTCGTCTACCAGTGCCACACCTTCACCGGCGGCTCGGGTCGCCTGCCCATCGGCCACCATGCGATGCTTCGCGCCGACGACACGCTTCGGCTCGCCTTCGCGCCGCGCATCTTCGCCGGGACGC
>JBIQKL010000030.1:18955-40988 GCA_044506555.1 Hyphomicrobiales bacterium
CGCGCCGACGACACGCTTCGGCTCGCCTTCGCGCCGCGCATCTTCGCCGGGACGCCGCCGACGCCGGTCGAGACCCCGCCCGAGGGGCGTTCGATCCTCGCCTATCCGCAGGAGATCGCCGACCTCACGACGGCGCGGCGCGCCGACGGCGCCACCATCGACCTCACGTCCTATCCGATCGACGACGGGCACGAGGATCTGTGGATGCTCGCCTCCGACCCGGCCCCCGCCTTCGCCTGGACCGCGGCGACATCACAGGACGGATGGGTCTGGTTCGGCCTCAAGAACCCGCGTATCCTGCCCGGCACGGTGATCTGGCAAAGCAATGGCGGGCGGAGCTATCCGCCGTTCTCGTCGCGCCACCGGCGCGTCATCGGCCTCGAGGAGGTGTGCAGCTGGTTCCATCTCGGGCACGCCGCGTCCACCGCCGACAATCCGCTGGCCGCCCGCGGCGTCCCGACCGCGATCACGCTCCAACCCGACGGCACCGTCGTTGTTCCCTATCTCTTCGGGCTCGCCGCGGTCCCGCAAGGCTTCGGTCCGGTGGCGAGCATCACGGAGGATGACGGCGGCGTGCTTATCGCGGACGACAGCGGCCACGAGGTGTTCGCACCCTGCGACGTGAGCTTCGTCACCAACCCGTAGCCCTGTCCGTGCCTCCTGTCGGCAGGAAGCACATAGGTCGCCACCTGCATTCCGTCATCCTCGGGCTTGACCCGAGGATCGGGCGCCGCAGCCGAAACGACTGAGCCGGGAACGCCAGCGTCCGACACCCGCCCTCGTGCGTCGTCCCACGATCCTCGGGTCAAGCCCGAGGATGACGGGACGCGGTTCATTCCCCGGTCTCGTGCGACGATCGTCGCCGCTGCGCGGCTCGTCCGGGACGACGGGACCCCTCAGACGATCATCTCGGTCATGGCGTCGACCGAGGTGTCTTCCTTCCGCACGTCCATGATCTTGAGGCCGCGCGCCATGGCGACGATGCGGTCGGCGATCGGATAGATGTGGTGGAGGTTGTGGCTGATGAAGATCGAGCCGATGCCCTGCTCCTTCAGCGAGGCGACGTAGTCCAGGACCTTGTTGGTCTCCTTGACCGACAGGTGGTTGGTCGGTTCGTCGAGGATCAGGAGCTTCGATTTGAAGTACATGGCGCGGGCGATGGCGACCGCCTGGCGCTGGCCGCCCGAGAGCTCCTCGACCGTGGTGTTGGGCGAGCGGCGGGTGAGGTCGATGTTGGTCAGCGAGCGCGTCGCGTGCTGGACCATGCTTCTCTGGTCCATGATGCCGATGCCGCCGATGCGAAGCGCGGAAAGCGGCTCGCGGCCGATGAAGATGTTCCGCGCGATCGACATCTGCGGCACCATCGCGGTGTACTGGTAGATGGTCTCGATGCCGAGCGCCATCGCCTTCTTCGGCGAGTTGAGGCGCACTTCCCGCCCGCCGAAGAAAATGCGGCCGGACGTCGGCTGGTCGGCCCCCGACAGGATCTTGATCAGCGTCGACTTGCCCGCGCCGTTGTCGCCGACGAGCCCGACGATCTCGCCCGGCTCGGCGTGGAAGTCGACCCCGGCGAGCGCCTGGACGCTGCCATACCATTTCTCCAGCCCCTCGCAGCGGACCAGCGCCTCGGCGGTCGGCTTGACGAATTCCTGCGCCGGCTGGGTGTGCTCTTGCAGCATCTCGGCCATCCGCAGCCTCCTCAGTGCATGGCGCGGGCGCGGCGGCGCACCCACATGTTGAGAATGACGGCGAGGATGGTCAGCGCGCCGATCGCGAAGCGGAACCAGTTGGCGTCGATGCGGGACATCACCAGCCCGTTGTCGATGACCCGGATGAGGGTGGCGCCGACGATGAAGCCGATCATCGAGCCGATGCCGCCCATCAGCGACGTGCCGCCGATCACCGCCGCGGCGATCGCCTGCAGCTCGACGCCCTCGCCGAGTGCCGGCAGCGCCGAGCGCAGGCGGAGCGTGGTGACCATGCCAGCGAAGCCGGCCAGGAACGAGCACAGCATGAAGCAGAACATCTTCACCCGGCGGGTGTTGATGCCCATATCGGCCGCCGCCTGCGGCTGGCCGCCGGTGGCATAGATCCAGTTGCCGAGATTCGAGTAGTGGAGCATCACGCCGAGCACCAGGGCGAAACCGGCGAACCACAGCATCGAGGCGCGGAACAGGCCGAGGTCCTCGACAAACAGCGCGGTCGGGAAATCCGGCGGAAAGGGCGGGGGGAAGCCGCCGGAGAGCACCACGGCGGCCGAGCGCGCCATGAACAGCATGCCGAGGGTGGTGACGAAGCTCGGGATGCTGAACTGGAGAGTGATCCAGCCGTTGAGGAAGCCGACGAAGATCGCCACCGCGAAGCCGATCGCGATCGCCATCGCCGGATCGAAGCCCCAGCGGCCGGCGGCGAGCACCATCACCAGCGGACAAAGGGCGAAGACCGAGCCGACCGAGAGGTCGAACTCGCCGGCGATCATCAGGATGCCGACGCCGAGCACGGCGATGCCGAGTTCCGGCAGTGCGAAGAACAGGACGCGCATGTTGGCGTAGGTCATGAACTGCGGCGCGTAGACGCTGAAGCCGACGACGACCACGATCAGCATGACCAGCGCGCTGATCTCCGGACGGGACAGGAGCGCCTTGGCGATGGAATTCATTGTTCCCCCGAACGATGTCCCGGACCGCGGGTCAGCGCGGTCCGGGTTGCTGGCATCTCGACTCGAAACGTGCCTAGCGGACGCCCTGCTGCGACAGCTCGAGCAGCGCGTCGACGTCGTCGGGCGTGATCAGCGCCTTGCCTGTGTTGATGTCGAACGGCGGGAACTTGAAGTTGTTGAGCAGGTAGATCTGGTGGATCGGATAGTAGCCCTGCAGGTAGGGCTGCTGGTCGACGGTGAGCTGGATGTAGCCGCTCTTCATCTCGTCGAAGACGACCGGCACCAGGTCGAACCCGGCGAGCAGCACTTCGCCCGGCGCCTTGCCGAGGTCGCGGAGCGCCACCGCGGCGCCGGCGTGCCAGTAGCCGGTGTCGAAATACGCCGTGGTCGGGGTCGCCTGGACGTAGGCGGCGACGCGCTGGCCGGTGGTCGAGAGGTCGAGACCGGAATCGATCCGCTCGTAGGTGACCTCGCGGTCCGGGTTGGCCTCGATATACTCCTTGACGAACCGCTCGACGCCGGCGGCGCGGGTCTCGGACCATACCTGGCCCGGTCCGCTGACGCCGATCAGGACGTGGATCGGCCCTTCGGCCGGGAAATTCGCCGACTGCGCCTCGGCGAGGTCGTAACCGGCCTGCTCGAGGTCCTGCCCGACATAGGCGAGGCGGTACTTGCCCTCGGGGTGGTCGACGTTGGAGGCGATGACCGGGATGCCGGCATCGACCGCGCGCTGCAGGGTCTCGTCGAAGACGCTGCCGCCGGCGAAGGTGTTGATGATGCCGGTCGGATTGTTGGCGATCGCCGCCTCGAGATTGTTGAGCTGCTCCTGGAAGTTGCCGTCCTGCTGCAGGAAGACCATCTGGCAATCGGCCTGGATCTCCTCGCAGGCCCTGTCCATGCCGAGCTTCACCGCCTGCCAGAACACGTTGGTCGGCGTCGAGTGCAGAAGATAGGTGATGCGCTCCTGCGCCTGGCCGGCGGATGCGCCGACCACAATGGCGAGCGCGGCAATGCCGCCCGCCACAACGGACTTGATCATGACTTCCTCCCCAAAACGGGCCGGCAGGGCGCCGGCCGAACTCTCAGCCTAGACAGGCATGCCTAACCCCGCAAGGCGGCGCTGCGCACGTTGTCGCAGCGGCCTCGGCGCAGTCCACGTTCCGACTGCGCCCCTGCGGTCACTTTTCTCTCACTGACGACACGCCGGGCCTCCCCGGACTGCGGCGCCTCTCCCGTGCCGAGAAGACTTGATCACGCGGCCCGCGAAAAGCGGACGGCTGATGGGAAACGATCAGTCACGTCCGGAAGCAGCTCCATGCCGAGGCCGGGGCCTGGCGGAACCGTGACGTAGCCGTCCTTCACCTCGGGCACCGCGGTGACGAGGTCGTTGTACCAGGTGCGGTAATAGCCGCGGACGCTCTCCTGGACGAGCGCGTTGGGGGCGTTGAGCGACAGGTGGGTCGAGGCGCAGAACACCACCGGCCCGGTGCAGTCGTGCGGCGCGACGGAAAGGTGCCAGGCCTCCGCCATAGAGGCGATCTTCCGCGCCTCCGACAGGCCGCCGCACCAGGCCAGGTCGAACATCACGATGCCGGCGGCACCGGTATCGAGCAGGTCGCGGAAGGCCCAGCGCGTGCCGAGCGTCTCCGAGGCGCAGACCGGCGCCGGCGAGGCCGCGGCATAGCGCTTGAGGTCGGCGAGCGCATCCATCCGGATCGGGTCCTCGTGCCAATAGGTGCCATAGGGCGCGAGCGCCCTGGCGATCTGGATCGCCGGCGTGAGCTGCCAGAGCGAGTGGAACTCGACCATAACGTCGATACGGTCGCCGACGGCGCGGCGGATCTTCTCGAACGGCTCGAGCGCGGACTTGAGCTCCGCCGGCGAGATGTGCAGTCCGTCGTTCCGCTCGGCGGCGATGTCGAAGGGCCAGATCTTCATCGCCGTGATCCCTTCGGAAAGAAGGTCCTCGGCGAGCTCGTCGGCCCGGTTCAGGAAGGCGTCGAGGTCGTCGTAGTCGCGGCGCGCGCCACGGCCCCAGTTGGCGGTACTCTGGCCGACCGCCTTCCGCATGTAGCTCGACCCGGCACAGGTGTTGTAGGTGCGGATCCGCTCCCGCGAGAAGCCGCCGAGGAGCTGGGCGATCGGCTGGCCGGTGACCTTGCCGAACAGGTCCCACAGGGCGATGTCGAAGGCCGAGTTACCGCGGATTTCCGCCCCCGTCGCACGGAAGCCGACATAGGGGACGAGATCCTTGGCGATGCGGTCGATCTGGAGCGGGTCGCGGCCGAGCATCTTCGGCGCGATCATCTCGTGGATGTAGGCTTCGACCGTCGCGGCGGCGAAGAACGTCTCGCCGAGGCCGACCGGTCCCTCGTCGGTATGGACGCGGACCCAGAGCAGGTTGGCGAATTCCTCCGGGCGGATGGTCTCGATGGCCGTGATCTTCATGCGCTTCCCCCTCGTCGTCGCTGCATCGAGAGCCATCACAGAACCGCGGCGCCCGCAAGCCGCCTTCCCGGAACGCGCAGGGAGTCCAGCGCGTTGCTCTTCGGGCAGCGGGGCGCACGAAGGAGAGAGAACCATGCCACGCGGTGACAAGTCGGCCTACACCGACAAGCAGAAGCGCAAGGCGGAGCATATCGAGGAGGGCTACGAGAAGCGCGGCGTCTCCGAGAGCGAGGCGGAGCGGCGCGCCTGGGCCACGGTCAACAAGGAATCCGGCGGCGGCAACAAGAGCGGCAGCGGCCGCGGCAAGAAGGACACCAACGTCTCGGCCAAGAAAGGCGGGCGCGCCGGCGGGCGTGCTTCGGCGGCGCGTCCGGCTTCGGAGCGCTCGGCGTCGGCGAAGAAGGCCGCGGCGACCCGGAAGCGCAAGAGCGCCTGAGCCGAAATTCCTTGGCGGAAGGCGGCGCGGCTTCCCATATCACCGCGTCATGATCGAAGCCGCGCGCCTCGCCCTCGCCGACATCTTCTCGCCGCCCTTCCGAGCGGTGATGTGGAAGTCCCTCGGCCTCACCCTCGCCCTTCTGTTCCTGATCTGGCTCGGCCTCGAGGCCTTGCTCGGCTGGCTGGTGGACATCCGTTCCTATCCTTGGATCGAAACCGTGCTGTCGATCCTCGCCGGGGTCGGCCTGCTGGTCGGCCTCGCGTTCCTGGTCGCACCGGTCTCTTCTCTGTTCGCAGGCCTCTTCACCGACGAGATCGCCGGCCTGGTCGAGCGCGAGCACTATCCCGACGATCGGCCGGGCAACGATGTGCCCGCGCTTGCCACGATTCGCGACACCATCGTCTTCACCGGCGTCGTCATCGCCGTGAACCTGGTCGCGCTCGTCCTGCTCCTGGTGCCGGGGGTCAACCTGATCGCGTTCTTCGTCGGCAACGGCTACCTGCTGGGCCGCGAATTCTTCGAGGCCGCCGCGCGCCGCTTCCACGACCGCGCCGGTGCCCGGGCGCTTCGGCAGGCCCACGCCGGGCGCATCTTCCTCGGCGGTCTGGTGATCGCTCTGTTCCTGGCGGTCCCGATCCTCAACCTGTTCACGCCGCTCTTCGCCACGGCGTTCATGGTCCACGTCTACAAGCAGGTCTCGCGACACGACGTATCGCGCCGGATGGCGACCTGAGCTCACAAATGGAAACGGCCGGCGCTGAAGCGCCGGCCGCTGGAGAAACGACGGTGCCGACTACAGAATGAAGTCGTCGGCAACCATCTTGTGGGTGTTGACGAACAGCACGGCTTCCGCGCCCTTGTCGTTGTCCGTGTTGATCTTCACCTTGCCGTTCTTGAAGGAAATCTGTCCGGCCTTGGTGAACTTGTCGTCGCCGATGTACTTGAATTTCTGGTTGCCGGACTTGCTTTCCTTGGCGTCGATCACCGAGAGATCGATGACGTCGTCCTGCTTGCGGCTGAAGTCACCGATGAAGTCGGCCTTCGAACCCTTACCGATCTCCGCGATGGAGGAGAAGAAGAACGTATCGGCGCCGGTGCCGCCATACATGTCGTCCCGGCCGAGACCGCCGTAGATGTCGTCGTCACCGCCGCCGCCATACAGGGCATCGTTGCCGTCACCGCCGTAGAGCCCGGCCTTGTAGTACGTACCGCCGGAATTCACGCTTCCGGAGTCATTTCCCTCACCGCCGTGGATGACGTCGTCGCCATCCCCGCCGTAGACCGCATCGATACCGCTGCCTCCCTCGAGCATGTCGTTACCCGAAGGAGACAATGCCGCGTACACATAGGGCGATTCTGCCGTACCGTCGCCCGACACGCCGCCCAGAACGTTGCCCAGCAGGATGTCATTGCCAGCGCCGCCGTAGAGCTCGTCCGCGCCGGCGGTACCCTTCAAAGTCTGATTGCTGTCGTTGCCGTAAACGTTCGCCATCTTGTTCCTCCGCGGCTGCTGCCGCTTTTTCGCCGGCCTGGCGCATCGGGGCGCGTGGGCTCGGCCTGCCCGACCTCGGCGCGTACAATCCCGAAATGTCTGACAATTGGATATGACGGCGGTCACAGCCGACGGCGCGGGACGACTGCCCTACACGCCGCGCATCATGATCGCCGGGCCATGAACGGCGCCTGAAAGCTTCGGTTTGCGGCCGCCGGGTCAGGCCCGGCTCATCACCACCACGGCGTTGAGGCCGCCGAACGCGAAGGAGTTGGACATCGCGGTCTCGACCTTCATGTCGCGGGCGATGTTGGGGACCACGTCGAGGTCGCAGTCGGGGTCCGGCTCCTGGTAGTTGGCGGTGGGAGGTGCCACCTGCGTCTTCAACGTGAGCACCGTCGCGACCGCCTCCAGCGCGCCTGCCGCGCCGAGGCTGTGGCCGAGCACCGCCTTGTTCGACGAGACCGCCAGCCGGTCGGCCTGGGCGCCGAACACGCCCCGGATCGCCTTGGTCTCGGTGGCGTCGTTCAGCACCGTCGCCGTGCCGTGGGCGTTGATGTAGTCGATGTCGTCCGGATTGGCCCCAGCGTCCTCGAGCGCCGCCCGCATCGCGCGCTCGGCACCGTCCTGGTCCGGGGCGACCGGGTCGCCGGCGTCGGCGCTCATCCCGAAGCCCCGCATCTCGGCGAGGATCGTCGCGCCGCGGGCATTGGCGTGATCCCACGATTCGAGGACGAGGACCGCCGCGCCTTCGCCGAGCACCAGCCCCGACCGGTTCTTCGAGAACGGGCGGCAATTGTCGTCGCTGACGACGCGGAGCGCCTCCCAGGCCAGCATCGGGCCGGTGATGATCGCGGCCTCGGCGCCGCCCACCACGGCAACCTCGGCCATGCCGGACCGCACCATCTGGAAGCCGAGGCCGGCAGCATGGGTACCCGAGGCGCAAGCCGAGACGATGCCGAAGGCCGGCCCCTTGAGGCCGAGGTCGATCGACACCTGCGAGGCGGCAGCGTTCGGCATCTGCTTCGGCACGGTGAAGGGATGCGGCTTGTTCCCCTCCCGGTAGAGCCGCCAGTAGGCATGGTCGAGCGTGACGATACCGCCGACGCCGGTGCCGATGATCGTCGCGGTGCGCTGGGACAGCGGCAGGTCCAGGACGAGGCCGGAATCCTTCACCGCGTCCCGGGCGGCGACCACCGCCATCGCCGCGAACCGGTCGAGGAAAGCGAGCCGACGCGATGGGAAATGGTCCTCGGGCTTGAAGTCCTGGACCTCGGCGGCGATCCGGGTGCGGAACATCTCCTGGCGGCCGGCCTGGATCGGCCTGATTCCGCTCCGGCCCTCGACCAGGGCAGACCAGAAGGTCTCGATTGTGCTGCCGACAGGGGAGACGACGCCGAGGCCGGTAACCGCGACCCGCCTCAAGCCGCGTCCCTCTCGGCGATCAGCCGGTCGATGATCGTGCCGACGTCGCTGACGGTCTCGAGCTTCTCCTCGAGATCCTTGGAATTGAGCGGAATGTCGACCGTGAAGGCGACTTCCAGGGCATAGATCACCTCGATCAGGTCGAGGGAATCGCCCAGTTCCTCGAGCCGCGAGTCGGGCAGGACCTCGTCGAGCGGACGCTTCATCTGTTCCGCTATGATTTCCCGAACCTTCGTCAGCGTATCCATCAATCCACTTCCCCGTCGACCGTCGCCGGCCGCCTGTCCATGCCTCAGGTTTGAGGGGTTTCATACGTCAGAATGAGCGAACGTGCACCTTGATCTTTACGCGGTGCCTTGGCAAGCCGAAGATGGCTGAACCGACGCGGGAAGAGGCCTGAACGCATGGTCGAGCGGCACGGGCTGAAGACGCTGACATTCGAGAACCGGGCGATGGCCCTCGGCCTCGCGGTCGAGCATCTCATGATGAAGCCGGCCTTCGCGCGCCTGCCCTTCGGCCACTGGTCGCGCATCCTTACCGGGCAGATCCGCCGCGGGCACTACTTCTTCGTGGCTTCGCCAAAACGCATCGTCGGCTTCTGCGGCTGGGCGCTGGCCAGCGAGGCCGAGGCCGAGACCTGGATCAGCGGCAGCGCCGCTGCGGCGGCGATCATCGGCGACGGCGGAGACTGCATCGTCCTCAACGCCTGGTCGGCCGATACGCCCGAGGCGCACCGCGTGCTGCTCGACGAACTCCGCATCCGCGGCCGGGGCAACCGCACGCTCTACGCCAAGCGCGAGTACAAGGATGGCCGCACCCGACCGCTCCGCCTGAGGCTCGACGGTTCGGTCGACCGCCACGCCGCGAAGGCGCTCGGGAGCGGGTGAAGCCCGGAGCATGTCGGGGCGATGCCCCAGTGTTGCACATTATAAACAATGGAATTGCCCGCCGCGCGATGAATGATAGGCTCCCGCCGTTTCGAATCCGGGGCGGCGTGACGGGCGTTTGCGCGGAGATGGCCACAACCCGTCGGTTCCGGGGATGGGCGCCGCTGCGCGGCGATGGGAGATCTGGGCGACATGGCGACAGGCGAGCCGACTGGCCCGCTGCTCCTGCAGGCTTATGCGATCATCGACGAGACGCCGGACGTCGAGGCGACGGTGACGCGCCTGCGCGATCTGCTCGAGGTCGACCATCTGGTCTACCACTCGTCGAAGCTCGGCGTGAGCCCGTCGATCGATCCGTATATCCGGCTGACTTACCCGGCATCGTGGATCAAGCAATACCTGACGATGAACTACGTCGATCTCGACCCGGTCCTCAAGGAGGGCTTCGCGCGCACCCTTCCCTTCGACTGGACCGAACTCAAGGTCGAGAGCGAGGCCCAGGGCGCCTTCCTCTTCGACGCCCTCGCGCACGGTGTCGGCCCCCACGGGCTTTCGGTGCCGGTCCGGAGCAAACAGGGCCATCGCGGCCTGTTCTCCGTCTCTTTCGCCCGATCCGCCGACGAATGGGCGGACTTCAAAGAAAAGCGCCTCGACGACGTGATCGCCATCGCTCACCGCGTCCACCAGCGCGTGATCAGTGAAGTGTTCGGCGAGGACCATCCCCATCTCACCGACCGCGAACTCGAATGCCTGCGGCTGACCGCGATCGGCAAGGATGCCGGCGACATCGCTCTGATCCTCGGCATCTCGCCGCATACCGCACGCGACTACCTCAAGTCCGCGCGCTACAAGCTCGACTGCGTCACCTCGGCCCAGGCGGTGACCAAGGCCGTCAAGCTCGGTTTGCTGGTGCTTTGAATCGAAGTTGAACGGCTCGCCACAGGGCCGGTTCACCCTATCCCCGCAGCGTCCTTGCGATCGGCCCGCCGGCCTACAAGATGGCTATGGGCGGCCTCGACGGGTGCGATGGCCGCGCAGGGCGCGCGGGGAGTGCGTTGAAATGCTGGTGGTTGTCGAGGACGTCAATGCCGCGGAGTACCGTGAGCTTCTGGAGAACATGTTCCGGCTCCGGGCCCGCGTGTTCCGCGATCGCCTGAAGTGGGACGTCGCCGTCGTCGACGGCATGGAGCGCGACCGCTACGACGACGAGGGACCGGTCTACCTGATCTACACCGACGAGGAACGGAAGGTGGTCAAGGGCAGCCTCCGGCTGCTTCCGACTACCGGCCCGACGCTCCTCTCCGAATTCTTCTCCGACACCATGCCCGCCGCGGCCAAGCTCAGCGCCCCGTCGATCTGGGAGTGCACGCGCTTCTGCCTCGACGAGACGCTGCTCGACAACGGCAACCGGGAAGAGATGGTGTTCGCCTCGGGCGTGCTTTTCGCCGGTCTCGGCGAGATCGGGCTTCGTTCCGGCATCCAGTCGATCCTCGGCAACTTCGACGCCGGCATGTACCGGCTCTACCGCCGGATCGGCTGCCAGGTCGACGTGCTCGGCGTCACCCACCGGTTCGAGCGGGCGGTCTATCTCGGGCTCTTCCCGGTCTCGCGGCCGATCCTCGAGAACGTCCGGTCGCGGCTCCGCGGCGCCGACCGCGACGTGCGCCTGGTCGGCGGCACCGGCCGCCTGGCCGCATGACCCCCCAACCTGCGGGGGTATTCGTGGATCGGTCCGCAGGATAGCGTCGCTCCCGCGGACCTGAACGGACGGAATCCGCATCCCACGGATCGGCTCCCGCGGGACGGCGGCTCCGTCAGTTGCTCTGAGCACTCCAAGCACTGGTGCCGGATGGTGCGGCTTCCTCCCGCGAGGAGCCGAAACCATCCGGGCCGGTGCTTTTCCGTTTGCGAGACGGCAGCTCTCGGCGGAACGGGAACTCGTCGCGCCCCGCGCACGTTCGTGAACACACCATCCTTTGCGAACCGGAGGGCAGGATATGCTGTACTGGGCCTTGGTATTTCTTCTCGTCGCGATCGTCGCCGGAGCGCTGGGCTTTGGCGGCATAGCCGGTGCGAGCGCCGGCATCGCGCAGGTGATCTTCGTCATCTTCCTGGTGCTGCTGGTCGCATCGGTGATCATGCACCTGATGCGACGGGCTTGACGCCTTACGCAGGCGACCTTCGCGAATCGTGACCCCGACGAGGTCCAGCCCGCCGCGGCTGGACCTTGTTCCTTATTCGTTCCATGCTATGCCACAAACTTCGGGCATGTAAGGGCGCGACGCATGGGCAACCGATCCGGCACTGCCGACCTGCCGCTGCACGGCGGCCGTGTTCCGCGCTGGCTCGGCGAGCGGATGACGCGGCTCGGAGCCGTGATCTCCCAGGCGATCACCCTCGAATATGGCCGCGACGAGCTGCTGCGCCGCCTGGCACATCCGTTCTGGTTCCAGTCCTTCGGCGCGGTGATGGGGATGGACTGGCACTCCTCCGGCATCACCACCAGCGTCGTCGGCGCGCTGAAGCGCGGCCTGGCTCCGCTCTCCGGCGAGCTCGGCCTGCATGTCTGCGGCGGCAGGGGCCGGCATTCGCGGAAAACCCCCGATGAGCTGATGGCGGTGAGCGACCGCGTCGGCCTCGACGGTACCGCCCTCGCCCGCGCCAGCCGCCTTGTCGCCAAGGTCGACAGCGCCGCGGTCCAGGACGGCTTCCAGCTCTACCTGCACGGCTTCATCGTCGCCGACGACGGCAAGTGGGTCGTGGTCCAGCAGGGCATGAAGGACGATGCCCGCACCGCCCGACGCTACCACTGGCTGTCGGAAGGACTGACCACCTTCGTCGAGGCGCCGCATGCCGCCATCGACGGCGCCGGGCAAGGACGGATCGTCAACCTGACCGACCGCCGCGCCGCACCGGCCCGCCGCGCCCAGCTTGACCTGCTCATGGGGATCGGTCCCGATGGCATCGCCCGCGAGCTCGCCGCAATCGATCCGCAGCCGGCGCCGCCCGCCACGGACGAGCCGCTGCTGCCGCATCTCGTCATGCCGGCGCATCACGACGTCCGCGCCGGCGACGTCGTGCTTCGCCGCCTGCACGGCGCGCTCGCCGCCGCCGCCGACCGCGCGCCCGAGGATTTCGCCGAGCTGCTGCTCGTCCCGGGCATCGGCGAGCGCACGGTGAAGGCGCTGGCAATGGTCGCCGAGGTGGTCCACGGCACGCCCTGCCGCTTCACCGATCCAGCCCGCTTCTCGTTTGCCCATGGCGGCAAGGACCGGCACCCGTTTCCGGTGCCGCTCCGCGTCTACGACGAGACGATCCGCGTGCTGAAATCGGCGGTGACGAAGGCGAAGCTCGACCACGACGAGGAGATGGGCGCGATCCGCCGGCTCGACGCGGAGGCCCGGCGGCTCGAGCAGTTCGCCGACGGACCGTCCGTGCCGGACCTCATCGCGGACGAGAATGCCCGCTCCCACGCGTACGGCGGCATGTCCGTCTTCGGCCCCGCCGAGCCGCCGCGGCCTCGCTCAGGCCGCACCGAGAATCAGCCGGTCGGCGGCGGCGCGGGCCTCGTCGGTGACCGTGGCACCTGCCAGCATCCGGGCGATCTCCTCGCGCCGCCGCGGCGGGTCGAGGCGGGTGACGCCGGTGACGGTGGCGCGGCCGCGCTGGTCCTTGGCGACCAGCAGATGGCCGCCGGCGCGGGCGGCGACCTGCGGCGCATGGGTGACGGCGAGAACCTGGACGCGTGACGCGAGCCGGGCGAGGCGGGCGCCGATGGCGTCGGCCACGGCGCCGCCGACCGCCGTGTCGATCTCGTCGAAGACCAGGGTCGGCGCCGAGCCGCGATCGGCGAGCGCTACCTTCAGCGCCAGCAGGAAGCGCGCGAGTTCTCCGCCCGATGCGATCTTCATCAGCGGCCCGGGCAACGTTCCGGGATTGGTGCGGACCATGAAGCCGACGATGTCGATGCCGTGCTCGGCAGCCTGCTCCGGATCGACGTCGATCGAGACCATGAATTCGGCCCGGTCGAGCTTCAGCGCCGGCAGTTCCGCGGTGACCGCTTTCTCGAGGGCCCGCGCCGCCTTCTGGCGTCGGGCGCTCAGCGCGGCGGCGGCCTTGTCGTAGCGGGCGCGCGCCTCTGCGACCGCACGGTCGAGCGCTTCGAGCTGTTCCTCTCCCGATTCGAGCGCGGCGAGCGCCTCGCCCATCCGCTCGGCAAGGGCCGGCAGGTCGGCGACGATCACGTTGTACTTCCGTGCCGCCGCCCGCAGCGCGAAGAGCCGCTCCTCGGCTACTTCAAGGGCGCGCGGGTCGGCCTCCGCCTCGCGTGCAGCGGCCTCCAGCGCCAGCGTCGCCTCGTCCAGCGCCACCAGCGCGCGATCGAGCGCCGCGATCGATCCGGCGAACAGCGTCCCGACCTCGGCGGACTTCCGTTCGAGGCGCCGGACGAGGCTCGCGAGCGTCGGCACCGGGCTCGTGCCGCCGGCCACCGTCTCGAGCGCCTCGGCGATGTCCCCGGCCACCTTCTCGGCCCGCATCAGGTGCTGGCGCCGGTCGGCCAGCGCCTCCTCCTCGCCCGGCTCGGGCGCGAGGGCGCGCAGCTCGTCGACCGCCGCACGGAGATAATCGGCCTCGGCCCGCGCCGCAGCGATCCGCGCCCTGAGCTCGGCCGAGGCACGCTCCGCGTCGCGGCGCTGCCGATGCGCCGCGGCGACCTTTGCCGCGTCACCCTCGAGGCCGCCGAACGCGTCGAGGAGGGTCCGGTGGACGTGGCCGTCGACCATCGCACGGTCATCGTGCTGGCCGTGGATCTCGACGAGCGCCGCCCCGAGCTGACGGAGCAGGGTCACCGACACCGGCTGGTCGTTGACGAAGGCGCGGCTCCGGCCGTCGCCGCTCTGCACCCGGCGGAGGATGAGATCCCCCTCGGCCTCGATGCCGCTTCCGGCGAGCAGGCGGCGGGCGGGATGATCGCCGCCTACGTCGAACACGGCGGTGACGTCGCCCTGCTCGGCGCCGTGGCGGACCAGCGCACTGTCGCCGCGGCCGCCGAGCGCCAGCGCCAGCGCGTCGAGCAGGATCGACTTGCCGGCACCGGTCTCGCCGGTCAGCACCGTCATGCCCTGCCCGAAATCGAGATTGAGGCGGTCGATCAGGACGATGTCGCGGATCGCAAGGGCGACGAGCATAGCCCCACGCCGGTCGCCCGTCAGGTCGCCGTCTTGCCGTTGAACGCGTCGCCCACCGGGCCGCCGAAGTTCTCCGGCGTCACGCCCTTCTTCTGGAGAAGGTTGTACGCGTCCTTGTACCAGCGGCTGTTCGGGAAGTTATGACCGAGCACCGCCGCCGCGGTCTGCGCCTCGCGCACCAGCCCCATGGCGAGGTTGGCCTCGACCAGGCGCTCCAGCGCCTCCTCGACGTGGCGGGTGTCCTGATACTGGGTGACCACGACGTTGAAGCGGTTGATCGCGGCGATGTACTGGCGCTGCTCGAGATAATAGCGCCCGACCTGCATCTCCTTCCCCGCGAGCTGGTCGCGGGTCATGATCACCTTCCGGTTCGCGTCGGTCGCGTATTCCGAATCGGGATAGCGCTCGACGATGGTCTGCATCGAGTTGAGCGCCTTTCGCGTCATCTCCTGGTCGCGGGTGACGTCCTTGACCTGGGCGAAGTAAGACTGGCCCATGATGTACTGCGCATAGGCGGCATCGTCGCTGCCGGGATAGAGCGTGAGATAGCGGCGGCAGGTGGCGATGGCGTTGTCGTAGTCGCCGCGGCGGTAGCTCGCGAAGGCCGACATGACGAGCGCCTTCCGGGCCTCCTCCGAATAGGGATGCTGGCGGTCGACCTCGTTGAACTCGTCGATCGCGTCGTTGAACTTCCCGGCATTCATGTAGCCGAGGCCGCGATTGTAGAGGACGCCCGCCGGCTCGTCGTTGGCATAGGCCGACATCGTGCCCTCGATGTTCTTCTGGCAGGCGGACAGCACCACGGACCCGCCGACGATGGCGAGGAGCGCGGCCGCGGTGGTAAGGCCCTTCCTGGTGATTCTCGGCCCCGACCCGACGGTCCTCATCGATCCCCCGTTCGCGCCGGCGGAACCCGGCGAAGCGTTGCACTGACGACGTTCCATGACGCGCCTGTTTAGCGCAAATCAACCATGTGCGCCAATATCAGGCACCAATCGTGTCGCTCAGGTTTATGGCGAAACGGGGGAGAAGGAAGGCGGCCGCCTACGAAACGTCGGGGCCGAACGCAGCCACGGCGGCATTGCCCGGCAGTTCCGCATGACCGCCCTCGCGCCGCGCCGGCAGCTCGACCAGGCTCCACGCCTCGCGGTCGGCGAGCAGCGTCTCGACGGCGAGGAAATTGAGCCGGTGCCCGCCGCGATAGGAACGGTAGCAGCCGAGGATCGGCGCGCCGGCCAGCGCCAGGTCGCCCACCGCATCGAGCGCCTTGTGGCGCACGAACTCATCCTTGTAGCGCAGTCCCTCCGGGTTCATCACCCGGTCCTCGGTGATGACGATCGCGTTGTCGAGCGAGGCGCCGAGCGCGAAGCCGCGGGCCCAGAGATTCTTCACGTCGGCATAGAAGCCGAAGGTGCGGGCGCGCGCGATATCGCGGCGGAAGGTCTCCGCGCACATGTCGGCGGCATAGCGCTGGCGGCCGACGAGCGGATTGGAGAAGTCGATCTCGATCTCGATGCGGCGGCCGTCATAGGGTATGAACTCGGCGAAGCTGGTGCCGAGCTCGACCCGGACCGGCTTCAGGATCCGGATGTAGCGGCGGGCCTTGGCGAGAGTCTCGATCCCGGCCTGGTCGATCGCATCGATGAAGGCCTCGGCCGAGCCGTCCATCACCGGCACTTCGGGCCCGTCGACCTCGATCATGCAATTGTCGATATCCATGCCCCGAAGCGTCGCCATCAGGTGCTCGATGGTCGCCACGGATGCGCCGGAGACGCCGATCGTCGTGCACAGGTCGGTGGCGCTGACGTGACGATAATCGGCCGGGATCTCGCGATCCCGGCCGTCGTCGAGATTGGTCCGGCAAAAGTAGAGGCCGCTGTCCGCCTCGGCGGGGTGCAGCGTCACCGAAGCCGCATGCCCGCTGTGGACACCAACACCAGACAACACCACGCGATTGGCGAGCGTCGTCTGTGCCCCGTTACGCCGTGTCCCCATTCAGCACCCGCCCCCTGGTCTTCGGTCCCCGCCGCTCTCGCGGCCGATGACGGCACTCCGGGCTGTACTTCCGGCCTCGACGAAGGTCCGCTATTCTGGACTTCCGTACCGCGCGGCCGGGCCTACTCGACTGCCCCAGCGCCCTCCTCGACTCGGACATTATCCGCGCAGGCGTGCGCTGCAAAATCACCTTGTGTAACGCGTTTGAAACATCGGACGGCCGAGAATCCGTCCATGAATTCAAATGGCTAGGGCCCAGCGCCGAGAGCGGCGCCAGGCCCCGTGCAACGACCTGTCCCAGCGCCGCGTCAGTTGGCCTGGCGACGCAGGAAAGCCGGGATCTCCAGCTCGTCGTCGATGTGGCGCGCATCGCGCGGCAGCGGACGTCCGTGCTTGTCGAGCTCGGCCTGGCGCGGCCGATACATCGAATCCTGCTGCGCCGGACGCGGCTGGGGCGGACGCTTGGTGTATTCACCGCCCTGCTGCGGCGCGCGCTGCTGCGGGGGCGGCGGCGCCTTCGGACGGTGCTGCGGCGCGTGCTGCTGCACCGGCCGCTGCTGCGGCGCGTGCTGCCGCGGCGCCGGCGGCGCCTCCTCCTCGCGCCGGCCGAGGCCGACATTGGCGAGGCGGCGGATCAGGCCGAGCGGGCCGCGTTCCTGCTCCGGCTGCGGGACCCCGGCGTGATGGGCCTCGATCTGGCGCTGGGCGATCGGCGGGAAATCCTGCACCTGCGGCATCCGCACCGAAGGCGCCTCGGCCTGGGGCGGGATGAACGGCTCGTCGACATGCAGGCTCTGCTCGTTCTCGAGGACGACGCGGAGTTCGGCCTCGACGTCGAACTCGTCGTCGTACTGGTCGTGCAGCGGCTCGTAGTCGCCGAGCGACATGGCGTGATCGTCGGCCATGACGTGCTGCGCCGGCTTGGCCGGCGGCTCCATCTCGACCGCGGCCTTCTTCGGTGCCGGGACCGGCGCGGTCGCCCGCGGCGGCGGGGCCGCCGTCTTGGCCGCGACCGGCTTCTCCTCCGGCTTGGCGGCAGTACGGAGGCGCTGGCTCAGCTCGGCCATCCGGATCTCGGCCGGCGGCGACTCCTCGCGGGACGCCTGGTCGATGCCGGTGGCGACCACCGACACCCGGATGACGCCTTCGAGCGATTCCTCGAAGGTGGCGCCGAGAATGATGTTGGCGTCGGGATCGACTTCCTCGCGAATGCGGGTCGCCGCCTCGTCGACCTCGAACAGCGTCAGGTCCTTGCCGCCGGTGATCGAGATCAGGAGGCCCCTGGCGCCCTTCATCGAGGTCTCGTCGAGGAGCGGATTGGCGATCGCCGCCTCGGCCGCCTGGATGGCGCGCCGGTCGCCGGACGCTTCGCCGGTGCCCATCATCGCCTTGCCCATCTCGCGCATCACCGAACGGACGTCGGCGAAGTCGAGATTGATCAGGCCTTCCTTGACCATCAGGTCGGTGATGCAGGCGACGCCCGAATAGAGCACCTGGTCGGCCATCGCGAAGGCGTCGGCGAAGGTGGTCTTCTCGTTGGCGATCCGGAACAGGTTCTGGTTCGGGATCACGATCAGGGTATCGACGCAGGCCTGCAGGTCCATGATGCCCTGCTCGGCGGTGCGCATGCGGCGCGCGCCCTCGAAATGGAACGGCTTGGTGACGACGCCGACGGTGAGGATGCCCTGGTCGCGCGCGGCGCGGGCGATGGTCGGCGCGGCGCCGGTGCCGGTGCCGCCGCCCATCCCGGCCGTGACGAAGACCATGTGCGAGCCGGAGAGGTGGTCGACGATCTCGTCGATCGCCTCCTCGGCCGCGGCGCGGCCGACCTCCGGCTGGGAGCCGGCGCCGAGTCCCTCGGTCACCGCCACGCCCATCTGGACCATCCGCTCGGCCTTGGACGACGCGAGCGCCTGGCTGTCGGTGTTCGCCACGACGAACTCGCAGCCCAGGAGTCCCGAGCGGATCATGTTGTTCACGGCGTTGCCGCCAGCGCCGCCCACGCCGAAGACCGTGATCTTGGGCTTGAGCTCCTTGATGTCGGGCATTTTCAGATTGATCGTCATGGCACCGTCCTGACCCATTCGGCCGTCTGCGTTCCGGCCTTCTTCCTGACCCCAACCGGACCCCGCCGCCGCGGAGACCGACGCCCTCGCCCGGGCGACTAGAAGCTCTCTCTGATCCACCGGCCGACGCGGGCGAAGTAGCCGCCCGTGCCGGTCATGGCGTAATGCGCGCCACCCGCCTCGATCTGGTCCATGCGCGCCACCTGCGGATAGACCAGCAATCCGACGGCGGTGGCGAAGGCCGGCCCCTTGGCCAGTTCCGGCATGCCGCCGACACCCAGCGGCCGTCCGACCCGGACGTTCCGCGCGAGCACCTTCCGCGCCGCCTCGACCAGCCCGGTGAGCTGGCTGCCGCCGCCGGTGAGCACCATCCGCTTGCCGACCAGGCCGGCGAAGCCGGAGGCGTTGAGCCGGTCGCGGACCAGTTCGAGGATCTCCTCGACGCGCGGCCGGATGATCCGGTTGAGGCCGGCGCGGGTGATCTGGTGGGCCGGCTCGTCCTCGTCGCCGATCGGCCGCATGGTCAGGATCTCGCGCTCGTCCGCGGCATGGACCAGCACGCTGCCGTGCATGGTCTTGAGCCGCTCCGCGTCATCGAGCCGGGTCGACAAGCCGCGGGCGATATCGTTGGTGACGTGCTGGCCGCCGATGGCGATGGCATCGGCATGGACGAATTCGCCCTTCATGAAAACGGCGATCGTGGTGGTGCCGCCGCCGAAGTCGACGCAGGCGCAGCCGAGCTCGGATTCGTCGTCGACCAGCGACGACAGCCCGCTCGCATAGGGCGAGGCGACCAGCCGCTCGAGCGAAAGATGGCAACGGTTGATCGCAAGTTCGAGATTGCCCGCGGGCTGGGCGTCGACGCTCACCATGTGCATGTCGACCCCGAGCCGATGGCCGACCATGCCGAGCGGATCGGCGATGCCGGTGTCGTCGTCGAGCGAGTAGCCGGTGGGCAGCGCATGGATCACGGTCCGCCCGGGGCTCACCGTATGGCGCTGCCCGGCCGAGAGCACGCGGCCGATGTCGATCTCCTCGACCGACTTGCCCGCAAGCGCGACATTGGCCGCATAGGTCTCGCTGGCGAGGCGGCCGGCGGAGAAATTGACGATCAGCGAATCGACCGTGATCCCCGCCTGGCGCTCGGCGGTGTCGACCGCCAGGCGGATCGCCTGCTCCGCCGCATCGAGATTGACGACCACACCGGACTTGATGCCGCGGGAGCGTTGGTGGCCGATGCCGAGCACCTCGACCGCATGGGTGCGGCCGCGCAGCGCCTCGGCGCCGGGCTCGTGCGGGACGAGCCGAGCGATGAGGCAGCAGATCTTGGTCGAGCCGACGTCGAGTACCGCCACGACCGAGGACCGCCGGGGCGTCGGGCGCCGTGATTGCTCGGAGGGGCGGAAAAGGGTCATCAGGCGGCCGACCCCTTCTTCGCTTTCTCGCGCGCCTTGAGCAGGTCGGCGCGCGCCTTGGCGCCCGCCTCGGTGAGCCGGAAGACGAGACGGCTCGGGAGCCGCATGTCGATGGCAGCGATCTCGCGCGAGAACACGCCGTGACCGTCGTCGAGGGCCACCGCCTGGATCAGTGCAATGTCCGGATCGTTCTGCGGCAGCATGATCTCGACGCCGTTGTCGAGCACGATGTTCCAGCGCCGCTCGGAGACCAGGACCCCGGCCTTCACTCTCGGCTGCAGCGAGGGAAACTCGGCGATCAGTTCGATGAACTCGGCAGCCCGGGCATCGGCGCCCTTGCCGACGACCAGCGGCAGGCCCGCGTGGCGCGCGCCGACATGGTTGCTGATCACGCGGCCGCCCTCCTCGACGAGGGAGAAGCCGCCGTCGTGCTGCCAGACTGCAGCCGGCGTGCGCTCCTTGATCTCGATCAGGAGCTTGTCGGGATAGATCTTGCGGAGCGTCGCTTCCTTCACCCAGGGCAGCGTTTCGATGCGCTGGCGCGCGCCCGTGACGTCGAGGGTGACGATCGAGGGATAGTCGCCGAGCGCGAGCTGCTGCAGGACCTCGACCTCAGAGGTCTCGCTCTGCCCCTTGATCTCGACCCGGTCGATGGCAAGCCCCGACCAGGCGGTGACGGCGGAGGCGACGGCCTGGGTGTGGCCGCCGATCATCATGCCGGTGAGCCCGGTGAGCGCGAAGAAGGCGGCGGCGAGCTTCAGGCCGATGCGGCGGGGGACGACCCACTCCGTCCGCGCCAGGACCCGCGCCGGACGACGCAGGACGCGCGGCAGCACGAGCCTGCGGCCGCCGATCTCGCCTGCCCCTACCGTCTGCACGAGGCGTCCTCCACCATCCAACGCACCAGCGAAACGAAATCCATGCCGGCATATGCCGCCATTTCGGGCACCAGCGACGTTGCCGTCATCCCGGGCTGCGTGTTGACCTCGAGGCAGATCAGTTGCCCCGTTCCCGAAGGCCGGTCGTCGTATCGGAAATCCGCTCGACTGACCCCACGACAGCCCAGCGCCTGGTGAGCCCGCAGCGCCAGCATCCGTACATTTTGGTAAACATTCGGTAAAAGTTGCGCCGGAAGTACGTGCCGCGAGCCGCCCGCGGCATACTTTGCGTGGTAGTCGTAGAAGCGATCCCCGGTGACGACGTCGATGACGTCGAGGGGTTCGTCGCCGCGGACCCCGCAGGTCAGCTCACGCCCGGCGACGTAGCGTTCGACCATGACGATGTCGCCGTAGGGCCAATCGTCGGCATAGAGCTGCTGTGGCGGGTGCGCGGCGTCCTCGTTGACGATGATGACCCCGAAGCTCGAGCCTTCGTTCGGCGGCTTGACGACATAGGGCGGCGCGATGACGTGGCGCTCCGCCGCCTCGAGGCGATGGACCAGAACGGCCTCGGCGACCGGGATTCCGGCCGCCTTCATGACGTCCTTGGCCTTGGGTTTGTTCATGGCGAGCGCCGAGGCCAGCACGCCGGAATGGGTGTAGGGGATGTCGAGGACCTCGAGGATCCCCTGGATGCAGCCGTCCTCGCCGAACGGACCGTGGAGGGCGTTGAAGGCCACGTCCGGCCCGAGTGCGGCGAGAACCTGCGCGACGTCGCGGCCGACGTCGACCCGGGTGACGCGGAACCCACCCGCCTCGAGCGCGTCGGCACAGGCATTGCCGGACGACAGCGACACCGGCCGCTCGCTCGACCACCCGCCCATGAGAACCGCGACGTGCTTCGCCAAGACCCCTCCTCGCCGCTGATTCGCGGCTCGCAGGAGTCACTCTGTGCAGCGAGTGGTTAACGATTGTTAACCACGATGCAGGTCGTCAGGAAATCGCGCGGCGGACGTCGGTGTGGCGGAAGTCGTCGCCCTTGAAGAGCAGCGGCTCGGTCTTGGCCTTGGCCAGGGCATAGGCGAAGCAATCGCCGAAATTCAGCCGCGCCGGGTGGCCGCTGCCCTTGCCGAAATCGCG
>JBIQKL010000031.1:0-12762 GCA_044506555.1 Hyphomicrobiales bacterium
CCTCCTCAGGGCCAGGTCTCGGCCGGGGCGGAGGACGAGACGGAGACCAACCGGGAGCGCGAGATCGAGCGCGAGCGGCGGATGCGCGAACGGAGCAGCAGCAAAGCCGGCACTGAGCGCCGAGCCCGGATCGGGGCTCACCCGGATGAATCCGGTTCCTTTCCGAACTCGTCCGGATCGAATTCGTAGCGGGTCCCGCAGAACTCACAGGTGACGACGATCCGGCCTTCCTCGACGCTCTCGGCGATCTCCTCGGCGGAGAAGCGTCCCAGCATGCCGGCGATCCGCTCGCGGGAGCACGAACAATCATCAGCGATGGCGAGCGGCTTGAACACCCGAACGCCGCGCTCGTGGAACAGTCGGTAGAGCAGCCGCTCGACCGGCACGGCGGGGTCGGTCAGTTCGTGGTCCTCGACCGTGCCGACGATCGCCTGCGCCTCGATCCAGGCGTCGTCCTCCTCACCGAAATCCTCGTCCGTTCCCTCCGGCAGGTCTCCGCCGGGGAGGTCCGGCTGACGCATCCGCTCCGGCGCATCCGGCAGGAACTGGGCGATGAGGCCGCCCGCCCGCCAGGCCCGCATCGTCTCGCCGTTCCCACGCTGGAGAATCTCGCCGACCGCAAGCCGCACGCGGGTCGGAATCTGCTCCGACTGGCGGAAGTAGGTATGGGCGGCCTCCTCGAGGCTCTGTCCCTCGAGCGGCACGACGCCCTGGTAGCGGCTCATATAGGCGCCCTGATCGACGGTCATCGCCAGCGTGCCGTGTCCCAGGAGCGCCGCCGGCGTCGCATCGCCGGCCGCCGCCGCAGCCGCCACCCGCTCGACGTCGAAGCGCGCATAGGCCCGGACCGCCCCCGATGTGCGGTAATCGGCGACGAGCATGTCGACCGGTCCATCCGTCTCGGTCTGGAGGATGAACTTGCCGTCGAATTTCAGCGAGGAGCCGAGGAGGACGGCGAGCACGACCGCCTCGGCGACGAGCTTCGAGACCGCGTCCGGATAGTCGTGCCGCTCCAGCAGCGCGTCGATCGCCGGCCCCATCTGGATCGCACGGCCGCGCACGTCGAGCGCCGCCACCTCGAACGGCAGTACCGCATCGTCGCCGGCAGGTCGCGGCCCGGGAGCGTCCGCCATCGTCAGATCGTCGGCTCCCAGCCGAACACCCAGGCGAGGATGCCCTTCTGGACATGGAGACGGTTCTCCGCCTCGTCGAACACCACGGATTGCGGGCCGTCAATGATCTCCGCGGTCACCTCTTCGCCACGATGGGCCGGCAGGCAGTGCATGAAGATCGCCCCCGGCCGCGCCAGCGCCATGAGCCCGTTATTGACCTGATACGGATGGAGCAGCCTCTGGCGACGGTCCGCCTCCTCGTCGCCCATCGACACCCAGGTGTCGGTGACCACGCAGTCGGCCCCGGCGACGGCTGCGCCGGGATCCCGCGTCACCGACACGTCGGCGCCGCTCGCCGCGATCCACTCGACGAGATCCTGCTTCGGCGCGAGGTCGGGCGGCGAGGCGATGCGCATCCTGAAGCCGAGCTTGCCCGCCGCATGGACCCACGAGGTGAGCACATTGTTCGCATCGCCGAGCCAGGCGACGGACTTGCCGCCGATCGGGCCGAGATGCTCCTCGAAGGTCATCACGTCGGCCATGATCTGGCAGGGATGCGAATGGGGTGTGAGGCCATTGATCACCGGAATCGAGCCCGCCGCGGCCAGATCGGTCACGATCCGATGGTCGTGGGTGCGGATCATGATCGCGTCGACGTAGCGCGACAGGACCTTCGCCGTGTCGGAGATCGTCTCGCCGCGACGGCGCTGCATCTCCTGGCCGGTGAGCACGATCGTATCGCCGCCGAGTTCGCGCATCGCCACGTCGAAGGAAACGCGCGTCCGCGTGGACGGCCGGTCGAAGATCATCGCCAGCGTGCGGCCGGCAAGCGGCCGCGCCGCCCCGGGCGTGTGGCGTTCGGCCTTCAACCGGCGGCTCTCGTCGAGGATGGCCCGGAGGGTCCGACCGTCGATGTCGGCAAGGTCGATGAAATGGCGGACCATGGCTCAGCCGGCCTTCTTCGACGGCTCGAGGGCGCCGAGCGCCTCGTCGAAGCGGCGGGCACCCTCGTCGAGCTCGGCGTCGCCGACGATCAGCGGCGGCAGGAGACGGATCACGTTCTCCCCGGCGCCGACGGCGAGCAGGTCATGATCGCGGGCGGCGGCCACCACCTCGGCGACCGACACCTTGCAGCGGACGCCAACCAGGAGGCCCTCGCCGCGGACCTCGTCGACGAGGTCGGGATGGGCGTCCACGACCGCGGCGAGCCGCTGCTTGAAGATCAGTCCTTTCCGCCGCACGTCGTCGAGGAAGCCGGGCGCGAGGATCACGTCGAGCGCCGCCTGCCCCACGGCCATCGCGAGCGGATTGCCGCCGAACGTCGTGCCGTGGGTGCCGGGGGTCATGCCCCTGGCCGCTTCGGCCGTGGCGAGACAGGCGCCGATCGGGAAGCCGCCCCCGATGCCCTTGGCGGCGGTGAGGATGTCCGGCGTCACCCCCGACCATTCGTAGGCGAAGAGCTTGCCGGTGCGTCCGATGCCCGTCTGCACCTCGTCGAAGATGAGCAGCAGGCCGTGCTGGTCGCAGAGTTCGCGGAGCGCGCGAAGGAACGGCCCCGGCACCAGCCGCACCCCGCCCTCGCCCTGGATCGGCTCGATGAGGATCGCTGCCGTCTCCGGACCGATCTTCGCCTTCACCGCCTCGAGGTCGCCGACCTCGACCTGGTCGAAGCCATCGGCAACCGGACCGTAGCCTTCGAGGTATTTGGCGTTGCCGGTCGCCGCCAGCGCGGTCAGCGTCCGGCCATGGAAGGCGCCGGCAAAGGTGACGATCCGGAAGCGCTCGGGATGCCCGTCGACGAAATGATAGCGGCGCGCGGTCTTGAGCGCGCATTCGACCGCCTCGGCACCGGAATTGGCGAAGAACACCTTGTCGGCGAAGGTCGCGCGGCACAGCGTCTCGGCGAACTTCTCCTGCTCCGGGATGCGATAGAGGTTGGAGACGTGCCAAAGCTTCTCGGCCTGGTCCTTCAGCGCGGCCACCAGGGCCGGATGGGCATGGCCGAGGGAGTTGACCGCGATGCCGCTCGCGAAGTCGAGCATGCGCCGGCCATCGGTGGTGGTGAGCCACGCGCCTTCGCCGCGTTCGAACGCGATGGGCGCCCGCGCGAAGGTATCAAAGAGTGGAGAGCGGTCCATTGTCCGCCTCTTGTCGGCAAGGTTCCGGAAAAATCAAGGAGTGCCGCCGCAGGGCAGCACTCCCGGAAGTTCCAACTTATAGCATCGGGCGGGGAAGCGGTGTCAATCGGTGAGCGCGACCGTCGTCGCGGCGGGAATCAACGGTTGAAGACCAGACGGACGACTTGGGGAAAACACCAATGGAACAGCCCGGACGCTTGTCAGCGAGTCACCGGGTCTGTAGGTTTCCCCTCGTCGGGTGCGACCGACACGCGTTTCCTGCGGCGAACTCAGTATCCATTTGTGACGCGTTGGGCGCTGGCTGGCGGAGCGGGCCGGCGCGCGAAGTGTGATTCCGATTTCGCCGCGTTGAAGAAGGGTGACCCCGAGATGAATTGGACCGACGAACGCGTCGAGTTGCTCAAAAAACTCTGGGCTGACGGACTGAGCGCGAGCCAGATCGCCTCTCAACTTGGCGGCGTCACGCGCAATGCCGTGATCGGCAAGGTACACCGCCTGAATCTTTCCGGCCGGGCGAAGCCGGCTTCGAGCCCGGCGCGCCCGCGCAAGGCCCGCGCCGGCGGCGCCGCCCCTGCGCACCGGCCTTCCGCGCCGCGTGCCCTCATCCAGGGTAATGCCGCGCTCAAGATGCAACCGCACCCCGCCCCGCGCCGCGCGCCGGCGCAGGTGCCGTTCGAGGATCTCGTCGTGCCGATCAGCCTCAGGGTGTCGCTGCTCGCGCTCAACGACCAGATGTGCAAGTGGCCGATCGGCGATCCTGGCGCCGAGGGCTTCCACTTCTGCGGCCATCGCAGCTTCAACAGCCTGCCCTATTGCGAGTATCATTCGCGGCTCGCATACCAGCCGGTCAACGATCGGCGTCGCGACCGGGGCTGAACGCAGCGCTGGCGTCGCCGTGCCGCACGCTACGCCATGAGCGGAACCGTATTCCTTGCCGGGGCTGCCGGTGCTGTCGGCATACGGCTCGCGCCGCTCCTGATTGCCGACGGATGGCGCGTAGTGGGAACGACCCGCTCATCCGACAAGGCCCTCCGCCTCCGTGATCTCGGCGTCGACCCGGTGATCGTCGACGTCTTCGATGCGGCGGCGCTGGTGGCGGCGGTCGCAGACGCGGCGCCCGACGCGGTGATCCATCAGTTGACCGACCTTCCCCCGGGGCTCGACCCTGCGCTCATGGCCGAGGCCACGCAGCGCAATGCCCGAATCCGCGACGAAGGCACGCGGAACCTGGTTCGAGCCGCCACGGAAGCGGGCGTACGTCGCTTCGTCGCCCAGAGCATCGCCTTCGCCTACGCCGAGGCGGGACTGCCTCACCGCGAGGAGGATCCGCTGGCGGTGGATGCGGAAGGACGCACCGGACTCTCGGCGCGCGGCGTCGCCAGCCTCGAACGGCAGGTGCTGGAAGCGCCCTTCACGGGCATCGTCCTTCGCTACGGCCGGCTCTACGGACCGGGCACCGGCTTCGACCGGCCGGCCGGCGCCGCGCCGCTCCACGTCGACGCCGCCGCCAAAGCTGCGACGCTTGCCGCCACCCACGGCACGCCGGGCATCTACAACATCGCCGAGGACGACGGCACCGTGACCAGCGCGAAGGCCAAGCGAGACCTGTCCTGGAGCGCGGACTGGCGGATGCCGGCGTAAACCCGCGGCTCAGTTCGCTCCGACGAAGCCCTCGTCGAGCGAGTAGCCGGAACCGCGGACGGTGCGGATCGGGTCACGCCCGGGGCCGAGTGCCTTCCGGAGCCGGCCGACATGGACGTCGACGGTCCGCTCGTCGACATAGACGTCCCGGCCCCACACCCCGTCGAGAAGCTGCGTGCGGGAGAACACGCGGCCCGGCGCCTGCATCAGGAACTCGAGCAGGCGGAACTCGGTCGGCCCGAGGTGCAGTTCGCGTCCGCGACGGCGGACGCGGTGGGTCTCGCGGTCGAGCTCGATCTCGCCGGCATTCAGGACGGAGGCGATCAGCTCCGGCTTGGAGCGGCGCAGGATGGCGCGGACCCGCGCCATCAGCTCCGGCACCGAGAACGGCTTGACGACGTAGTCGTCGGCGCCGGTGGCGAGCCCGCGGACGCGTTCCTGCTCCTCGCCGCGGGCGGTGAGCATGATGATCGGCAGCGCGCGGGTCTCGGCGCGGCTGCGGAGCCGCCGGCACAGCTCGATCCCCGACACGCCCGGCAGCATCCAGTCGAGGAGAAGCAGGTCGGGCACCGTCTCGCGGAGACGCGTCTCGGCCTCGTCGCCGCGCTCGACCGTATCGACCTGGTAGCCCTCGGCCTCGAGGTTGTAACGAAGCATCAGGGAGAGCGGCTCCTCGTCCTCGACGATCATCACGCGCGGGGTCATCTGCACACTCCCTCCACGGCGGACGCCGGCGTGCCGGACGCGGGACGCGCTGCGGCAGCGATCACGGGCATCACTCCTTCGGCACGAATTCGACCGGCATCGAGCTGGTGGTGTCCTTCTTCGGCCGCTCGTCGGTCTGCGGGACGCCGGTGATCACGTAATGGATGGTCTCGGCGATATTGGTGGCGTGGTCGCCGATCCGCTCCAGGTTCTTCGCGCAGAACAGGAGATGGATGCAGAACGTGATGTTGCGCGGGTCCTCCATCATGTAGGTGAGGAGCTCGCGGAACAGCGAGGTGTACATCGCGTCGATCTCGTCGTCCTTCTCCCACACGGCGTGGGCTGCGGCGAGATCGCGGGCGGTGTAGGCGTCGAGGACGTTCTTGAGCTGCGCGAAGCTGAGCTCGGCGATGTGCTCGACGCCGGCGACGAGACGCTGCGCCCCGAAATTGCCCTCGATGGCGAATACCCGCTTCGCGGTGTTCTTGGCGAGGTCGCCGACCCGTTCGAGATCGTTGGCGATGTGCATCGCGCCGACGATCTGGCGCAGGTCCTGCGCCATCGGCTGGCGCTTGGCGATCATCAGCGTCGCCTTGTCCTCGATCTCGCGCTGGAGCTGATCCATCCGCCGGTCGATGGCGATGACGCTCTGCGCCAGCTCGCCGTCGCGGCGGGCAAGGGCCCGAACCGAGTCGGCCAGCTGCTGCTCGGCGATGCCGCCCATCTCGGCGATGCGCTGAGAGAGTTCGCCGAGCTCCTCGTCGAAGGAGGCGACGATGTGTTCCTTGATGATCATCTGACGTTATCCGTCTCAGCCATAGCGCCCGGTGATATAGTCCTGGGTCCGCTCGTTGCGCGGATTGGTGAAGATCTCTTCCGTCGGCCCGGTCTCGATGAGGTTGCCGAGGTGGAAGAACGCGGTCTTCTGCGACACCCGCGCCGCCTGCTGCATCGAGTGCGTGACGATGATGATGGTGTAGTTGGCCTTGAGGTCGTCGATCAGCTCCTCGATGCGCGCCGTCGCGATCGGGTCGAGCGCCGAACATGGCTCGTCCATGAGGATGACCTCGGGCGACACGGCAATGGCGCGGGCGATGCAGAGGCGCTGCTGCTGGCCGCCGGAAAGCCCCGTCCCGGCATCGTTGAGCCGGTCCTTGACCTCCTCCCAGAGGCTGGCCTTGCGGAGGCTCTGCTCGACGATCTCGACGAGCTCCGCCCGCGACCCGGCGAGACCGTGGATGCGCGGGCCATAGGCCACGTTCTCGAAGATCGACTTGGGGAACGGGTTCGGTTTCTGGAACACCATCCCGACCCGGGCGCGGAGCTCGACCACGTCGAGGCGCGGATCGTAGATGTTGCCGCCGTCCATCAGGATCTCGCCGGTGACGCGGCAGCCGGCGATGGTGTCGTTCATCCGGTTGATGCAGCGCAGGAACGTCGACTTGCCGCAGCCGGAGGGGCCGATGAAGGCGGTGACGTTCCGCGAGGGGATCTCCAGCGACACGTTCTTCAACGCATGCTTTTCGTTGTAGTAGACATTGACGTCGGTCGCGCTGACCTTGGTCTCCGACTCCGCGGCGGCGGCCGGGACCGCGACGGCGGCTACGGCGGCGGCCGTCGCGTTGCTCATGCTTGCGTCGTTCATGGTCATTCTCCCGAAACCCCTACCAGCGGCGCTCGAAGCGCTTGCGGAGGAGGATGGCAAATCCGTTCATGATCAAGAGGAAGCCGAGCAGCACGAGGATGGCAGCCGACGTCTTCGCCCGAAATCCCACCTCCGGCAAGTCCGACCAGAGGAAGATCTGCACCGGCAGCACGGTCGCCGCGTCGGTGATGCCGGTCGGCACGTCGACGATGAAGGCGACCATGCCGATGAGCAGCAGCGGCGCGGTCTCGCCGAGTGCGTGCGCCATGCCGATGATGGTTCCGGTCAGGATGCCGGGCATGGCGAGCGGCAGGACGTGATGGAACACCGCCTGCTGATGCGACGCGCCGACGCCGAGCGCGGCCTCGCGGATCGACGGCGGCACCGCCTTCAGCGCGGCGCGGGAGGCGATGATGATGGTCGGCAGGACGAGCAGCGCCAGGACCAGGCCGCCGACCAGCGGCGCCGAGCGCGGCAGGCCGAAGAAATTGAGGAAGATGGCGAGGCCGAGTAGCCCGAAGATGATCGACGGCACGGCGGCGAGATTATTGATGTTGACCTCGATCACGTCGGTCCAGCGGTTCTTGGGCGCGAACTCCTCGAGGTAGATCGCCGAGGCGACGCCGACCGGCAGGCAGATGATCAGCGTCACCAGCATGGTCAGCGCCGATCCGACCAGCGCGCCGAGGATGCCGGCGAGCTCCGCCTCGCGGCTGTCGCCGCTGGTGAAGAAGCCCCAGTTGAACCCGGTCGAGACGACCCCGCGCTCGTCGAGCGCCGTCAGCCATACCAGCTCGCGGTCCGACAGCTTCCGCGACCCCTCGGGCGTCGCGAAGGTGATGAGCCGCCAGTCGCCCGGTGCGGCCGGCGTGGCCGCGGTCAATGGGATGAGCACGTTGCCGGCAAGGTAGTCGTTGCCGATCTCGGTCGCCTTCACGACGCCGCCATCGATCTCGACCACGAGGCTCGGCAGGCGCTCGTCGAGTTGCTCGGGCGCGTCGGCAGCCCCGGCCCGCGCCTCCATTTCCACCGCCTGCGCCGACAGGTTCTCGATCTGGCGGGTGAGGCTCGCAGCGTCGGCGGTGAGCTTCGCGACCCGGCCCTCGAGCGTCGCCACGTCCCCGGGCGCGTTGATCCGGGCCGCCTCGAGCGCCGCGCGGGTATCGGCAAGCGCGGCATCGGTCTCGCCGAGCAGGCCCTCGAAGCGCGTCACTTCCATGCGGATCGCACGGGCGTCGTCGGCGAGCACCGCCTTGATATCGGCGAGCCGTGCGGCGAAATCGTCCGAGGACGACCGGATCTCCACCGTATCGACGGTGCCTGACGGCGTCGCCGTACCGTCCGGCACGACATGGTCGACACGGGTGACGAGGCCCTTGACGAAGAGGTCCGCGTCGTCCGAGAGCGGCACCGTCACGGTGGTCGTCGTGCCGATCAGCGCGGGGTCGGCGACCACGGCGGCGCGGAGGGCATCCGGCGCGGAGGAGCTGACGAGCCCGGTCAAGGCAGAACGGCCGCGCCGGTCGTCGGCGACCTCGGGGAAAGCCTCGAGGAGCGCGGCGCGGATCGGCGCCATGAAGTCGCCGGTGGCGATCACCGCCGGATCGCCGGTCCCCTCCGGGTCGACCGCATCCCGGCTCACCTCGACCTGGAGCGTGATGTTCGACACCGTGAAGGCGGGGACCGCCTTGATCGTGATGTCGGTGATCAGGAAGACGAGGAAGGCGAGCGCGAACAGGATCGCGAAGACGCCGTAGGCGCGGAACCGCGCCTCGGCGCGGTAGCGCTTCCTGATCCGGGCCCGCGCGGCGTCGCTGGTCAGGTCGATCGCACGCGGCCCGAGGCCGTTGGCGGTGAGGTCAGTCATACTGTTCCCGATACTTCCGCACGACGCGCAGCGCGATCACGTTGAGCGACAGGGTGAAGAAGAAGAGGACGAAGCCGAGCGCGAAGGCGGACAGCGTCTTGGTGCTGTCGAACTCCTGGTCGCCGACGAGCAGCGTCTTGATCTGCACCGTGACGGTGGTCACCGCCTCGAGCGGGTTGAAGGTGAGATTGCCGGAAAGGCCCGCCGCCATGACGACGATCATGGTCTCGCCGACGGCGCGGCTGATCGCCAGCATGAAGGCCGAGACGATGCCGGGCAGCGCCGCGGGGAGCACGACCTTCTTGACGGTCTCGGCGCGCGTCGCCCCCATCGCGTAGGAGCCGTCGCGAAGCGACTGCGGGACGGCGTTGATGATGTCGTCGGACAGCGACGAGACGAACGGGATGATCATCACGCCCATCACCAGGCCGGCGGCGAGCGCGCTCTCGGATGCGACGTCGATCCCCACCGAATCGCCGAGGTTGCGCAGGAGCGGGGCGACCGTCAGCGCCGCGAAGAAGCCGAACACCACGGTCGGGACGCCGGCCAGTACCTCGAGGACCGGCTTGGCGAGCGAACGGACCCGGGGCGAGGCGTATTCCGCCATGTAGATCGCCGAGAACAGCCCGATCGGCCCGGCGATCAGCATCGCGATCAGCATGATCAGGGTGGTGCCGGCGAACAGCGGCACCGCGCCGAACGCGCCGGACGAACCGACCTGGTCCTCGCGGATGGCGGTCTGGGGACTCCATTGGAGGCCGAAGAGGAAGTCGGTGACCGGATAGCGGGCGAAGAAGCGGATCGTCTCGAACAGCACCGAGAAGACGATGCCGACGGTGGTGAGGACCGCGACCGCGGAGCAGGCGATCAGTACCAGCTTGACCAGACCCTCGAAGCGGTTGCGGGCGCGAAACAGCGGCCCGAGGCGGGAGCGCGCCCACCATGCCCCGAGCACGCCGAGGATGGCCCCGCCCAAGAGGAAGCCGACATTCAGGACGGCATGCCAGGTGGCATAGACGTCACCCGCGGCACGGATGGCCGGGCTCGGGTCGCCGCGGCCCTCGGCAGCGATCTGGATATCGCGGAGCGTGGCGCTGTACGCCATCGCGTCCGCCGGCTGGAGGTCGACGGGGAGCGCGGCGAAAGCGAAGTGCTCGGCGATGCGCGGGCCGGTCAGCCCCCACAGCACCAGGACGGCGAACATCGGGATCAGCGCCGCCGAGGCGACGAACAGGCCGTGATAGGTCGGCAGCGAATGCAGCCGGGCGCCGCCGGCATTCATGCTCCGCCCCCGCCCCCGGCCCGCGACGAATGCGCCAACCGCCACGACCAGCATCATGAGCAGGTAGATGAGGAGCATCGGGGCCTTGCACCTGCACGGCGCCGTTTACGGCGCCTGACGGAGACAGACGGACGGCAGCCTTCGACGGCCGCCGCCCGCAGAGTCGCGAAGCGCCTTACGAGGTCGGCGCGGAGATCGTCTCGAGCGCCTTGGCGGCCTCGATCTGCCGCGTCAGCTCCTCGGCCGGAAGCGGCACCAGGCCCTTCGGCGAAAGATAGCCGTCCTCGCTGAGCGCCTTCTCGGAGGCGTATTCGTTGAGGAACTCCTGGAGACCGGGGACGACGCCGATGTGCTGCTTCTTGAAGTAGACGAACAGCGGACGGGCGCCGTCATAGGTGCCGTCGGCGATCGCCTCGAAGGTCGGGACCACGCCCTCGATCTCGGCGCCCTGCAGTTTCGACGCGTTCTCCTCGAGGAAGGAGTAGCCGAAGATGCCGACCGCGTCGGGATTGGCCTCGAGCTTCTGGACGATCAGGTTGTCGTTCTCGCCGGCGTCGATATAGGCGCCGTCCTCGCGGAGCGACTTCCACACCACCTCATAGGCCTTGGAGTCCTCCTTGCGGAGCGCGGCGAGAGACTCGATGCCGCGGGCGCCGGTGTCCATGAACAGCTCGAGGAAGGCGTCACGGGTGCCGGAGGTCGGGGGCGGGCCGAGGACCTCGATCTTGACGTTGGGCAGCGAGGGATCGATGTCGGACCACGCCATGTTCGGGTTGTCGATCAGCGCACCATCCGGACCCGGAACCTGCTTGGCGAGAGCGAGGAAGACCTGGGTGCGGTTCAGCTTGAGCGGCGCGCCTTCCTTCGACTCGGCGATCACGATGCCGTCGAAGCCGACCTTGAGCTCGACGATCTCGTCGACGCCGTTGGCGGCGCAGGTCTCGAACTCGCTCTTGGTGATGGCGCGGGAGGCGTTGGAGACGTCGGCCGTGTTCTCGCCGACGCCCTCGCAGAACAGCTTGAACCCGCCGCCGGTGCCGGTCGACTCGACGACCGGCGTCTTGAACTGGCCGATCTTGCCGAACTGCTCGGCGACCGCGGTGGTGAAGGGATAGACGGTCGAGGACCCGACCACGCGGATCTGGTCGCGGGCGAAGGCGGCGCCGGTCATGACGGTCGACGCGAGGGCGAAGGCCGCGACAGTGGAGAGGATCTTGGTTGTCACCTGGGTAGCTCCCTGGAAGGTTGGGACCTTGCTTGCGGGGGTACACCCGATCGGCGTCCCTCGTGCGAGCCGGAAACTAGTAACCGCAGGCAATGGTTCTATGACGTCTGGATGACAGTTTTGCGACAGGCTAAGCATCTGGCAAATAATACGAATTGCTCTGCGCATCGAGGGCGGGACGAGCCGTTTGCGACGGAAACGTCACCGTGAACAGCGCGCCGTCGCCGTGCCTGCTTTCGATACTGAGCCGGGCATGGTGGCGGGCGAGGATGTGCTTGACGATGGCCAGCCCCAGCCCGGTGCCACGGTGCTTGCGGCTTTCCGAGACATCGACACGGTAGAAGCGCTCGGTCAGGCGCGGCAGGTGCTCGGCGGGGATACCCGGCCCGAAATCACGGACCGAGAAGCTCGGTCCGCCTCCCTCCCCGCCGGGGGTCAGGACGACCTCGACACGTTCGCCGGACTGGCCGTACTTGCAGCCGTTCTCGATCAGGTTCGAGATCACCTGGATGAGCTCGTCCCGTTCGCCGGCGACGGTGACCGGGCCTTCCGGGAGACTGGTCTCGATCGTCACGCCCAGGTCGCGGGCGAGCGGCTCCAGGGCGTCGGCGACGTGCCTGACGGCGGCGACCAGGTCGACGCTGGCGGAGGGACGGACATGGGCCTTCATCTCGATCCGCGACAGGGAGAGGAGGTCGTCGATCAACCGGCTCATGCGGGTCGCCTGCTCGCGCATGATGATGAGGAACCGCTCGCGCGCGGCCGGATCGTCGCGCGCCGGCCCCTGCAGCGTCTCGATAAAGCCGACGAGCGAGGCGAGCGGCGTGCGGAGCTCGTGGCTCGCATTGGCGACGAAATCGACGCGGATCCGGTCGATGCGCTTGTGCTCGGTGTGGTCGTCGATGACGAGCGCCAGAAACCGACCGACACGCGGGCCGTCGTCGAGGCGCGAGAACCAGGCCGAGTACCAGCGCTCCGTCGGCACACGCTCGACGAAGGCGACGCGCTCGGGCTCTCCCCCGCCCGCGACGCGCTCGAACGCGGCGAGGAGATCCGGCACGCGCAACCGGAAAGTCATCGGGTCGCCCGGCCGCACGGCGAATATCTCCGCCGCGCGGCGGTTGGCGTAGCGGACGATGCCGCGGCG
>JBIQKL010000031.1:12862-30195 GCA_044506555.1 Hyphomicrobiales bacterium
AGGAGCCAGCGCGCTTCGGCGAGCCGGAGGCGGACCGCCTCGAAGAAAGTGGCGCGGGAGCGATTGCCCGCCGGGTCGGGTTCCGTCATCACACCGGCTCCGCGGCCTGCCACGAGTTTGGCCGAATCAATGCGATAGTGACCGCTGGCAGGTGCGGGATGTAAAGTCCCGCTCGCATGAGCCGGGGCCCGTCGGGCCAAATTCTCGAGGGAGCGCGAAAGCTGGCGCATGGCCAAGGACAAATCGCACGGCAAGCATGACAGGAAGAAGAAGGCTCCGATCCCGAAAGTCATCCGCCCCGAGACCGATGCGCCGCGGATAACGACAAGAGCCGGCTCGTTCGACCTCGACGACCCGGTCCTGCCCGAGTGGATCGAGGCGAAGGCGTTCGCCTCCGGCGGCTATCCTTATGACGAATCGATCAAGGACAAGGATTATGAGGACGAACTGACCCGCCTTCAGATCGAGCTCGTGAAGCTGCAGCGGCACGTCAACGAGAGCGGCACCCGGATCACCCTGGTCTTCGAAGGGCGCGATGCCGCCGGCAAGGGCGGCTCGATCTTCGCCTTCCGCCAGTACCTCAATCCGCGGACCGCCCGCCTGGTGGCGCTGCCGGCGCCGACCGAGGTGGAACGCGGCCAGTGGTATTTCCAGCGCTACGTCGCGCAACTGCCGACCGCGGGCGAAATGGTCTTCTTCGACCGCTCCTGGTACAATCGCGCCGGCGTCGAGCCCGTCATGGGCTTCTGCACGCCGGCCGAACATCGCGTGTTCCTCGATTCCGTACCGGAGTTCGAGCGGATGCTGGTCGATCAAGGCACTCAGCTCTTCAAGTTCTGGCTATCGATCGGATTCGAGATGCAGCTCAAGCGGTTCTATGAGCGGCGGCACGATCCGCTCAAGATCTGGAAGCTGTCGCCCGTAGACTATGCCGCGATGGGCAAGTGGAATGCCTATTCGCGGGCGCGCGACCAGATGTTCACGGCCTCCGACACCACCGAGGCGCCATGGACGGTGGTGCGTGCCAACGACAAGAAGCGGGCGCGCCTCAACATCATCCGACACGTGCTTTCCCGCCTCGCCTATCCCGGCAAGGACGAGAAGGCGGTCGGATCCACCGATCCCAAGATCCTCGGCGGCCCGGAGATGGCGCTGCATGGGTGACTTCTATTCCGTTCTCAGGCAGTCGATCATCGACCGCGGCCTCAGTTCGTCGACAGCGCGGGAGGAGGCCTATGCCCAGGCCCGACGCGCGATGATAAACCGGCTGTGGTCATACGATCCGCCACTTGCCGATGAGGAGATCGACCACCGCATCGGGCAGTTCGACACCGCCGTCGCCCGGATCGAGGACGACGTGGTCGCGGTCTTCGCCGCGATGCCCGCCGCCGAGGAGGATGAGGACGAGGAGGATCGTCCGCTCCCGGACGGCGATGCGGAGGACTACGGGTATCCACCGGCGTTCGGCGGAGCCCCATCCGGGGACGGCGACGTCCTCCATGAAACCGACGACGATGAATCCCGGCCTCCCGCTCCCCGTGCGCTCCGGCGAAGCCTCGACGAGACGAGCCTTGCGGTGGAAAGGGCGCTTCGGGAATTCGACGAGAATCCTTCCGCGGCGCCGTACGCCGTTGCCGCCCACGACGAGGAACTCGCCGGCTGGCCGGAGCCGGAGCCGGGGACCGAATTCGAGCCGCATGCCGTGGACGACGACGACGTCCTCGAGCCCGAGCCCGTCGCGGAGGCGCCATCGCTCGATTCACCGCCGGAAACGGCGCCGCGATTCTCCATGACGGCCCTGACGCCGGCCTGGCACGACCTGCGCATGCGGGCCGCATCGCTGGGGCGGAGGCTGACGGATGCCGTTCCGGCGTCGGACGGCTCCCGCCTCCGGCTCCTGATCGGGCTGGTGGTCGTGCTCGCGGTGCTGTTCGTTTCCGGCCTGGTCTGGCTGCTGCTGCCGGGCACGTCGCCGACCGCCGGCCCACCGGTCGTGCTGCGGACCGAGGTGCCGGGCGGGATCAGCGATCCCGACACCGCGATCCAGTTGCCGAAGGCGGCGGTGACCGTTACCAGCAGCTTCTCGCTGTTCGACGGCCGCGACCCGACCGTGTTCGCGAGCGATCCCGACAATCCTGTCCGCTTCGACGGCCAGCTTGCCCGCATCGCCACCTCGGCCGCGTCGTCGGGCGCCAAGATCATCATCGGGGCGGGCCTGTCGAGCCGCCTCGCCGGCAAGACGATCCGGGTCACGATCGATGCCCGCTCGGCGCGCGAGAACGGCGCCGCCTCGATGCGCTTCGCCTATCAGAGCGGCTTCGCCATCAGCCACTGGCAGGCGGCCAATCTCGGCGCGGACTTCACCGAGTTCGGGCTGGTGTGGCGGGTGCCGACGATGCGCACCGATCCGGCCGGCGACTACATCGTCATCGAGCCGGGAATCCCCGGCTCGGGCACCGCGGTCGAGATCCGTGCGGTGCGCGTCGACCTCGTCGAACAGTAGGCCTCAACCGCGGCGGAGCCAGCCGGCGAGACGGTCCGTCGCCTCGCGGACGACATCCGGCCGGCTCAGGAAGCAAAGGCGCATATAGCCCTCGCCCGCCGGTCCGAACGCGCTGCCGGGGGCGAGGCCGACATTGGCCTCGTCCACGATCCGCTTCGCCAGCGCCCGCGTGTCGCCCTCGCCGTCGACGGCGAAGAAGAGGTAGAAGGCGCCCTCCGGCGCATGGACCCGCGCGCGCCCGGTCGCCGCCAGCCCGGCGGCCGCGACGTCGCGGCTCTCCCGGGCGCGGCCGACCTGCAATGCGATGAAATCGTCGCCCTCTTCGAGCGCGGCCACCGCGGCGCGCTGCATGAAGGTCGCGACGCCGGAGGTCGAGTACTGGACGAGGTTCTCGATGGTCTGTCCGAGCGCCGGCGAGGTCGAGATCCACCCGATCCGCCAGCCGGTCATCGCCCAGTTCTTGGAGAAGGTGTTGACGTGGATCACGCGGTCGTCGGCGGTCGCGACGTCGTGGAAGGATGGGGCGCGGTCGCCGGCATAGAAGAAGCGGTGATAGACCTCGTCGGCGACGATGAAGAGCCCGCGAGCCCGCGCGAAATCGAGGATCGCCTGCAACTCCTCGCGGCTCGCCGTCCAGCCGGTCGGGTTCGCCGGCGAATTGATGAAGATGGCGCGCGTGCGCGCGGTGGCGCTGTCGAACAGCCGGTCGAGGTCGAGCCGCCAGCCGTCGTTGCCGAAGCGGAGCGGCACACCGACCGGCACGGCGCCGTTGATGGCGATCGCCGCGGTGATGTTCGGCCACGAGGGCACCGGCACCAGCACCTCGTCGCCTGAGCCCGCGACCATCCGCGCGGCGATCTGGATGGCCTGCATGCCGCCGCCGGTGATGAAGAAGCATTCGTCGGCGAAGGTCCCGCCGTAGGTCCGCCGGTGATAGCGCGCCAGCGCCGCGCGGACCTCGGGAATGCCGCGCTGGGCGGTGTAGAACGTCTCACCCTCGCGGAGCGAGCGGACGGCCGCCTCGTAGATGAAGTCCGGCGTCGGCAGGTCGCCCTCCCCGGCCCACATCGGGATGAGGCCCGGCCGCTCGCGGCCGTAGTTGAAGACCTCGACGATGCCGCTCTCCGGCGCGTCGCGCGCTTCCGGGCGAAGCCCCGCGAGGAGGGGATGGTCGGCGGTGGGTTCCATGAGGCACCAGGACGGACGGTGAAAGGGCCACCGCGCCGATCGGCGCGGCGGCCCGAGATGCAGTCCCGCTTACGCGGTTCGCAGAGGCGGCGCTACGCCCGCTTCGCCAGCAGGTCGCGGATCTCGGCGAGGAGCACCTCTTCCTTGGTCGGGGGCGCCGGCGGCGGCGGCTCCGACGCCTTCTCGCGCTTGAGCGTATTCATCGCCTTGATCACCAGGAACAGCACCCAGGCGACGATCACGAAGTTGATCACGAGGGTGATGAAGTTGCCGTAGGCGAGCGTCGCACCGGCCTCACGCGCCTGCGCAAGCGTCGGTTGCGGTTCGCCGGAGAGCTGGATGTACATCTCCGAAAAGTCGATGCCGCCGGTGACGAGTCCGATGATCGGCATGATGATGTCGTTGACCAGCGAATTGACCAGCCCGGTGAAAGCCGCGCCGATGATGAAGGCGACGGCCAGGTCGACCAGGTTCCCTCTAAGGGCAAAATCACGGAATTCCTTAAGCATCAGCAATCTCCTCGCCCGAGGCGCCCCCGGCGGAGAATCGGCATTCCGTGAGGTCGCCTGCCGATTCTGGTAACCCCCATCGCCGGAATTGGCAATCTTGGCGCGTGGGGCGTCGGCATCGGGCGCGGGGTCGCCAATCCGCGGCGGGCATGCTTTCCTCGCCGCGCGGAATCGAATCGGCTGGGTCGAAGGTGAGCTCGATGAGCGAGACGCGACGGGACGAGCGCTGGCGCGACACCACCCGCCTTGCGCTGGCGGTCGTCGTCGCACTCGCCGTGGTCGTGATGTTCTTCGTCTCCCTGGTCGCGCCGCCCGGCACGCCCGGCTACCCGCTCGGCCTCGTCGTCGCGGTCATCGGGCTGCCGCTCGCCGGAGCGCTGCTGGTCTTCTGGTTCGCCGCCCGCCAGGAGCGGATCGACCGGCACCACGGGCTTTACGAGGACTGACCATGGCCGGCATCCTCGAAGAGGCACGGCGCCGCGGCAAGCTCTACGGCCTGTTGAGCGCCGCCTACGTGCTGTTCGTGCTCGTCGTCGCCATGCTCTCGCAGTTCGGCCTGCCCGAACCGGTGACCACGTTCCTCGTGCTCTTCATCACGCTGGTCACCTATCTCGTCATGGGCCTGGTGTCGCGGACGCTCTCGCTCTCCGGCTTCTTTCTCGCCGACCGCTTCGTCCCCGCCGGGCTCAACGGCATGGCCGCAGCCGCGGCGATCCTGTTCTTCCCCTTCATCGGGCTGGCGGGCGCATTCCTCGCCGATCTCCGGCTCGGCCTCGCGACGGTTGCCGCCCTGGTGGCCGGCTTCGTCCTCGTCGCGGTCGTCGTCGCGCCCTATTACCGTAAGTCCGGCGGCGTCACGCTGCCCGACTATCTCGCCGTCCGCTACGGCAACCCGCTGATACGGCTCGTCGCGGTCCTGATCCTCTGCGTCGCGACGTTCCCGGTGCTGGTCGCGACGATGCGGGTGGCGGCGGACATCGCCGTCGCGACGCTGCACGTCTCGCCGCGGATCGCAGCGACCTCGGTGCTCGCCATGGTCCTCGTCACGTCGCTCCTCGGCGGCCTTCGCGCCACCACCCTCACCGGCGGCGCGCAGGCGATCGTGGCGCTCATCGCGGTCGTGATCCCGACCGCGATCCTGTCGGTGCAGGAATACGGCTTTCCGGTACCGCAACTGACCTTCGGCTACGCCATGGAAGAAGCGGCGGCCGAAGCCGGCAACATCGCCGTCACCTACGGCAACGTCCTGCCGCTCGACAGCCTCGACGGCTTCAACATCCTGGCCTTCGCCGTCTCGCTCGCCTTCGGGGTCGCCGCCTTTCCGCAGCTCGTCACCCGCTTCGGCGCCGCCACGGGCGCCGGCGAGGCGCGGCGCACCGCCGGCTGGGCGCTGGTTGTCCTCGGCCTGTTCGCGGCGACCGCACCGGCGATCGCCGCCTTTGTCCGCCTTGCCATTCTCCGCGACGTCGTCGGCGCCGAGCTGGCCGACCTGCCGCAATGGATCTTCGACTACGGCCACGCAGGGCTGATCGCGATCTGCGGCACGGCCCCCCTTTCCGCGGCGGCGATCGGGACCGCCTGCGGCGCGGGCACCGTCGTCAACGGGCTGGTGCCGGGCGACATCGCGATGAGCGCGGACCTCGTCACCCTCGGCTTCGCGGACATCACCGGCCTTCCCTACATCCTGACCGCGCTGATCGCCACCGGCGCGATCGCCGCCGCGCTCGGCACCGCGGCGGCCGCAGCGGTCACGCTGTCGGGCTCGCTCGGCAACGACCTGGTCTCGCGCCTCGTCGCCCGCCGGGCGTCGGGCGGCCGGCGCCTGGTCGTGACCAGGCTCGTCCTGATCGCGGTGACCGCCGCGGCAGCGTGGGTCGCCGGTCGCACGCCCGAGACCGCCTTCGGATGGGCGATTGCCGCCCCCTCGATCGCGGCGGCCGGCCTTTTTCCGGCGCTGCTGCTCGGCGTGTTCTGGACGCGGGCGACGTTCTGGGGCGCACTCGCGGGCATGATCGGCGGCGGCGGCGCGACCGCCGCCTACGTTTTCCTCGTCGTCTCCGCCGGCATGGCGCCGCTGCCCCTCCCCGGATTGACGGATTCCGGACTGTCCGCCGCCGCCGCCGGCATCGTCGGCGTGCCGTTCGGCTTCCTCGTCGCCGTCGCCGTCAGCCTGCTGACGGCGTCGCCCGGTCCCGGACGGCGCCAGGTGGTGGACGCGATCCGGCGGCCGAGCCCCGACCCGATCCTCGAGGACCACGCGACCTGACCCCGATGACCCAGACCCAACTGTTTCCGGCGCTCGCCCCCTACCGGGTGCACCGCCTCCGCGTATCCGACCTGCACGAGCTCCACGTCGCCGAGTACGGCAACCCTGGCGGCAAGCCGGTGGTGCTGCTCCATGGCGGCCCCGGCGGCGGCTCCAACCCGACCATGCCGCGCTTCCACGATCCCGAGGCCTACCGGATCGTCGTCTTCGACCAGCGCGGCTCGGGCCGGTCCACCCCCCATGCCGAGCTCGCCGAGAACACGACCTGGGACCTCGTCGCCGACATCGAGCGGATCCGCGAGATGCTGGGCATAGAGCGCTGGCAGGTCTTCGGCGGCTCATGGGGCTCCTGTCTTGCCCTTGCCTATGCCGAGACGCACCCGGAACGGGTGAGCGAGCTGGTGCTCCGCGGCATCTTCACGCTCCGCCGGAAGGAACTGCTCTGGTTCTACCAGGAAGGTGCGTCGAACCTCCTGCCCGACGCCTGGGAGGACTTCGTCGCCCCGATCCCGCCGGACGAGCGCCACGACATGATCGGCGCCTACCACAAGCGGCTCACCGGCGACGACACGGAGACGCGGATCGCGGCGGCGCGGGCGTGGAGCATGTGGGAGGGCGCCGCGCTGTCGCTCCTGCCCGATCCGGGCCGGGTCGCAGCCTTCGGCGAGCCGCGCTACGCCCTCGCCTTCGCGCGGATCGAATGCCACTACTTCGTCAACCGCGGCTTCTTCGAGTGCGACGACCAGCTCATCGCCAACGCCGGCCTGATCCGCCACATTCCCGGCGTGATCGTCCACGGCCGCTACGACCTCTGCACCCCCGTCACCATCGCCTGGGACCTGCACCGGGCCTGGCCCGAGGCGGACCTCCGCATCGTCCCCGACGCCGGCCATGCCATGACCGAGCCGGGGATCGTGCGCGAGCTGGTCGCCGCAACCGAACGGTTCAAGTCGGCATGATCATCTACAAGATCACCACCGTCGCGTTGTGGCGCGAGGCCGAGGCGAGCGGCGCGTTCGCCGGCGCGCCGATCGACGTCCGCGACGGCTACATCCATTTCTCGACCGCCGGCCAGGCTCGCGAGACCGCGCGGCTCCATTTCAGAGGCCAGCGCGACCTCATCCTCGTCGCGGTCGAGGCAGACGCGCTCGGCGATGCGCTCCGTCACGAGCCGTCGCGCGGCGGCCAGCTCTTCCCGCACCTCTACGCGCCGCTGCCGCTCTCGGCCGTCCGCTGGGCGAAGCCGCTGCCGCTCGGCGAGGACGGCGTCCATGTCTTCCCGGACGAGGTGCCGTGACCAACCTCTGGCCGCTCGCACGGCCGTTCCTCTTCGGCCTCGATCCGGAAACCGCCCACCGGCTCGCGCTCCGGGCGCTGTCGACCGGGCTGATGCCGCGAGGGCCGCAGCCCGATCCGAGGCTCCGCCGCATGCTGCTCGGCCTGGACTTCCCCAATCCGCTCGGGATGGCCGCCGGCTTCGACAAGCATGCCAAGGTCGCCGACGGTCTGCTCGGGCTCGGATTCGGCTTCGTCGAGGTCGGCACCGTCACCCCGAGGCCGCAGCCGGGCAATCCCCGCCCCCGCCTGTTCCGACTGCCGGAGCACGACGCGCTGATCAACCGCTTCGGCTTCAACAGCGAGGGCCATGACGCCGCGCATGCGCGGCTCGCCCGGCGCCCGCGGCGCGGCATCGTCGGCGTCAATGTCGGGGCCAACAAGGACAGTGCGGACCGCATCGCCGACTATGCGCTGGGCGTCGCGCGCTTCACCGACGTCGCGGACTACATCGCGATCAACATCTCCTCGCCCAACACGCCCGGCCTCCGCGACCTCCAGGAGGCGAGCGACCTCGCCCGGCTGCTCCGCGCGGTCGCGGAGGTGCGCGACACGGCGACGCGGCAGGTGCCGCTCCTCGTCAAGATCGCGCCGGACCTCGACGACGCGGCACTCGGGCAGATCGTGCGCATCGTGCGCGATGCCGGCATCGAAGGGCTGATCGTCGCCAACACCACGATCACCCGTGAGGGCGTCGCCGGCCATCGCCACGCGGGCGAGGCCGGCGGGCTGTCCGGCCGGCCCCTCTTCGCGCGCTCGACGGCGATACTGGCGAAGGTCCGAGCGCTCGCCGGGCCGGAGATGGTGCTGATCGGCGTCGGCGGTGTCGACTCGCCGGAGACGGCGTTCGCCAAGATCCTCGCCGGTGCCGATCTGGTGCAGGTCTATACCGGCCTGATCTACAAGGGACCCACCCTGCCCGGCGCCATCGTCTCGGGCCTGCCGCGGCTGCTCGCGCGGCGCCGCCTCGCCTCCATCGCGGCGGCGGTCGGCAGCGACCCGAAGGCCTATCGCGCGAAGCCCCTCTGATCGAGGCGCGCCGTCCGTATGGCGCTCCGCATGCGCGCCGACATCGCGTCCGGCGCCGCGAGGTTCCACCAGTTCAGGCCGACGATCTCCCCGTAGCCGTCGAAGCCGGCAAGGAACGCCTCGAGCTGCCGTTCGGCCCGCTCCTGCGTCCATCCCGGTCGCTCGCCCCAATAGGCCTGGCCGGTGACGATCAGCGGCTTCGTCGTCACCCGCCGCCATTGGCTGAGGCAGAGCGCCACATGAGGCGCGGGATCCTCCTCGAACCAGTAGGCCTGCGGCGCGAAGGCATCGGCGGCCGAATCCATCGCCGCCATCACCGCCGGCGCGCCATCCGCAATGAGTCCCGCCCCCGACACGACCAGCGGGCGCGGTCCGAGCTTCGCCTTGACGGCGACCGCGAAGGCGGCGGCATCGGCCGGCGTCCACCGCGCCCCGCGGATCCCGGGCTCGATGTCGGCGATGTAGGCATCCGGTGCAAAGGCGTCGATCGCGGCGAACACGTTGGCGATGTCCCGGGCGACGTCGTTCCCGTCGCACCAGCCCCAAACCCCGACCCGGATGCCGCCGGCACGCAGCGCATCGGCGAGGGCGGCATTGGCCTCCGTCCGCCAGGCACCGTCGCGGCCATGGACGCGGAGCCAAGCGTGTCCCATGTCCATCTCCCGCATCGCGGCAGCTACGGCTGCCGGCGTGCCGAACGTCTCGACCGTCACGTCCGGCTGGTAGACGAAGGTGCCGTGCCCGAACATGCCGTCACCCGGACGCGAAGACCGCGTCGGCCTTCTTCCGCGTCATTGCCAGCAGCGTAACCCCCCGCACACCGAGAAAGACGAGGAAGGCGATCCACAGCCCGGTGATGCCGAGCGGCGGCACCAGCACCACCCAGACGACGAGGTAGACCGCCACCGACAGCAGCATCATGTTCCGCATCTCGGCCGACCAGGTGGCGCCGATGAAGACGCCGTCCATCTGGTACGCGAGCGTGCCGGCGAGCGGCATCAGCGCCGCATACGGCAGATAGTGCCGCGCCGCGGCGCGGACCTCGGCGCTGGTGGTCATCGTGTCGATCAGCCAGGGGCCGAGCAGCAGCACCGCCACGCTGGCCAGCCCCGCCACGACGAAGCCCCAGCCGAGGACGAGGCGAAGCGAGCGCTCGAATGCCGGCCGGTAGCCCGCCCCCACGGCGCGGCCCGCGAACTGCTCGGCGGCAGCGGCGAGCCCATCGAGGAAGAAGGCGGCCAGCGCGGCGAAGTTGAGGAGGATCTCGTTGGCGGCAAGCACCACGTCGCCACCGCGGGCGCTCTGCGCGGTGAAGAAGCCGAAGGCGAAGAGCAGCACCAGGGAACGGATCATGATATCGCGGTTGACCGCGATCATGCGCCGGAAGCCGGTGCGCTGGAGGATATGTCCGAGCCGTGGCCAATGCTCGCCGCCGGTCAGCCGCAGGACGACCACGGTGCCGGCCGCCGCCGTCCCCGCCTCGGCGGCGAAGCTCGCCCAGCCGACGCCGGCCACGCCCATCCCGAGGCTCAGCACGAAGACGAGGCTGAGAACGACGTTGACGCCGTTGAGCACGATCTGGAGGCCGAGGCCGAGGCCCGCCCGGCCGAGGCCGATGAGCCAGCCGAGAATGACGTAGTTGGCCAGCGCGAAGGGCGTCGCAAGAGCCCGGACGTCCCAATATTCCCGCGTCGCCGCCTGCACCGCTTCGCTGCCGCCGATCACCGCGATCGAGATATCGGCGATCGGCTCGCGAAGCAGAACCGCGGCAAGCCCGATGCCGAGCGACAGGAGGAGCGCCCGCGCCAGCCAGGCGGAGGCCTCGACGGGATCGTCGGCGCCGACCGACTGCGCCACCAGACCCGTGGTTCCGGAGCGGAGGAAATTGAACGTGGCGAAGACGAAAGTGAAGATCAGCGCACCGATCGCGACGCCGCCCACCATCGCCGGATCGCCGGTCTGCCCGATGGCGCCGAGGTTCACCACGCCGACGACCGGTGTCGAGAGATAGGCGAGCGTCATCGGCACCGCGATCGCGAGCACGCCGCGGTGCGTCACCTCGAATGGACGGATGGATGTATCGGCAGGCACGGACCGGACCGGAAGAGCTCGCGGCCCGCTTCTAGCACAATCGATCCTGCCGGTCGGCTATTGCTGCTGCCGGCGGCCCATCTTCAGAAGGCGCATGACGAGCCAGATGGGGATCACCACCACGGCGCCGAGCAGGAAGTAGCGGAACACCCATTCGACCGTGTCGAAACCCATGTTGTAGATGCGGGTCACCAGGCGCTGGAGCCCGGCGACGATGTCGTAGGGCGAGACGCCGAGAACACTGAGGATGACCCCGACGATGAAGGACATCGCGATCAACTGGATCGCGATGCGGCTCGGCGAGCCGCCGAGAAAACGTGAAAACGCGCTTTCGCCCATTTCGATCTCCGTGCCCTCCTCCGGCCCACATATAGGAAATCGCCGGAGGGGTTGGGAAGGGTCAGTCCCGCAGCAGCTTGCCGAGGGTCTCGAGCCGGTCGGCTTCCGAGGGCGGCTTGTCCCAGCGCAGCCTGGCGATGCGCGGGAAGCGCATGGCGACGCCGGAGCGGTGGCGCGCGGAACGCTGCAGTCCCTCGAAGGCGACCTCGATGACCAGTCCCTTCGCCGGTTCGTGCACCACTTCGCGCACCGGCCCGAAGCGGTTGATGGTATTGTTGCGCACGAATCGATCGATCTCGACCAGCTCTTCATCGGTAAAGCCGAAATAGGCCTTGCCCACCGGCACCAGCTCGTCGCCGGCATCCCAGACACCGAAGGTGTAGTCGGAGTAATACGAAGACCGCTTGCCGTGGCCGCGCTGGGCATACATCAGCACCGCGTCGACAATATGCGGATCGCGCTTCCATTTGAACCACAGGCCTTTGGGCCGCCCCGGCTCATAGATCGAATCCCAGCGCTTCAGCATCAGCCCCTCGATGATCGATTCGGGCGGCGCGATGCGGAGCGCCTGCAGCTCGGCACCGGTCGTGAACGGGACCAGCGGCGAAAGGTCGATCCGCGGAGACCGTGACCGGGCGACCAGCGCTTCGAGCCGCTGCCGCCGGTCGCGGAACGGCAGGGCGCGAAGGTCGTCGGGGCCGTCGACGAGGCAATCATAGGCGCGGACCACCGCCGGGTGCGTCTCCATCAGCTTCGCCGAGACCGCCTTCCGGTTCAGCCGCTGCTGGAGGTCGGCGAACGAGCCCGGGCGGATGCCGTCGGCGCCGTGCGTGCCGACCAGCAGCTCGCCGTCCACCGCCCCTTCGAAGTCGAGCGAACCGACCAGGTCGGGGAAGGTCCGCGATATGTCGTCGCCGGTCCGCGTATAGAGCCGGGCAGTATCGCCCTCCCGCACCGCCTGGATGCGGATGCCGTCCCACTTCCATTCCGCCGCGTAGTCCTCCGGCCGGATCAGCGCGAGTTCCTCGTCGGCCAGCGCATGCGACAGCATCACCGGCCGGAACGGCGCCCGCACATTCGATCGCGGCCGCTCGGCCCAACCTTCCAGCCAGGCGAACAGCGCTTCGTAAGGCGGCTCGAGCCCGGGCCAGACCTCCTCGATCTCGTTGACCGCGCAGCCGCCGAGAAGAGCCAGCGCCTGCTTGGCGAGCCGCGCCGAGACCCCGATCCGGAGCCCGCCCGCGACCAGCTTGATCAGCGCGTAACGGCCGCTCGCATCGAGCTGGTCGAGCCAGGCCTCGACCAGCCGCGGCCCCTCCGCCCGCGATGCGCCGCGCAGCCGGGCGACGACGGTGGCGAGGCGGAGGTCGCTTTCTCCCTCCGACACCGTTCCGAATCCGCTCGTCCCACCGCCATGACCCTCGATCGGCAGGACGCCTTGCGGATCGTACGGGCGACCTCCCTGCGGCAGCGGACCGACCGGGGGTGCGGGTGCATCGCCGCCCGCCTTCGGCCGCCAGACCAGCGAGATCGTCTCCGCGAGATCGCCGACATAGTCGTAGGAATAGGCGAAGAGGACCTCGTCCACCCGTTCCGCGACCAGCGCGCGGAGCATGGCCGGCTTGACGCTCGGGATCGCGAGGTCGCCGGTCAGTGCCGCGAGCGCGTAGCCTCGGTCCGGATCGGGCGCCGTGCGGAAATAGTCGGTCATCAGCCGCAGCTTGACGTTCCGCTGCGGGGTCAGGACGAGGCGGTCGAGAAGCGATGCGAAGGCTTTCATCTCGCCCCTATGTAGGTCCGCGCCACCGTCGCCGCACGGCGGCGAGAAGGCAACCGTCCCTTTGAGCCTTCCCGCCTGCTGGATTAGAAGGGAGGTCCGGTCCATCAACACGAGCCTCGCCGCCATGCCGTCATCAGAGCAGATCGCCCTCCAGCCGGTCCTCCGCGACATCCACCGCTACTGGTTCGGCGACATCGCTTCGCCGACCGGAGCCAATCCGGAGAAGGCAGCGACCTGGTTCCGCCAGTCGGACGCAACCGATGCCCACATACGGGACGCCTACGGCAGGTACATCGACCGGGCCGCGGCGATCGACTGGGACCTCGGCGCCCTTTCCCGCGAGGAGCAGGTCGCGCTCGTCGTCCTCCTCGACCAGTTCCCCCGCAACATCTACCGCACCACCGGGCAGGCCTTCGCCTATGACGAGAAGGCACGCCGCATCGCGGCCCGGCTGATCGCCGACGGGCTCGACCGCTTCTGGCTGCACGAGCAGACCTTCGTCTGCGTCCCGTTCGAGCACAGCGAGGCGGTCGCCGACCAGGACCATGCCGTCTATCTGTTCGCCAGGATGGCGGTCGACGCCCCCGAGGGCTGGGAGGACGACCGCCGCATGGGCCTCGACTTCGCCACCAAGCATCGCGACATCATCCGGAAGTTCGGCCGCTTCCCCCATCGCAACGTGATGCTCGGCCGCGAGTCGACGCCCGAGGAGGTCGAGTTCCTCAAGGGCGGCCGCGGCTACTAGCTGCGCGGGCCGCTACGCGCCGTAGCGGTGGAACGGCAGCTCCGGCGGCCCGTCGCTGTTGGCGGGCGCCGGACGCTTCTGCGAGGGCCGCTCCGCCTCCTCGATCTCGACGTCGGTGATCCCGCTGCCGCGCCGGGTGATCTTGCGGCTCGAGGTCGCGATCTCCTCGATGTCCTTGTTCGCCTGCGCGAAGTGGCCGCGGAGCTTCTCGACCCGGTCGTCCAGGCGGCGCACGTCGTCGAGGAGCTTGATGACCTCCTGCTGGATGACGTGGGCCTGCTCGCGCATCCGCACGTCGCGGAGCAGCGACATCACCACCTGCACCGACAGCATCAGCAGCGACGGCGACACGATCACCACCCGCGCCCGGTGCGCGCGCTGGACGATGTCCTCGAAACGCTCGTGGATGTCGGCGAAGATCGATTCCGAGGGCACGAACATGAACGCGGTGTCGTGGGTCTCGCCGACGATGTGGTAGCGCGCCGCGATGTCCTGGACGTGCTTGAGCGTGTCGCGGCGGAACGCGGTCTCGGCCTGCTTGGCCGCCTCCGGCGTTTCGGCGGCGCGGATCGCGTTCCACGCCTCGAGCGGAAACTTGGCGTCGACCACCAGCGACGGCGCTTCGTTGGGGAACAGGATCAGGCAGTCCGGCCGGTTGCCGTTGGACAGCGACGCCTGGAACTTGTAGGCGCCGTTCGGCAGCCCGTCCTGGATGATCGCCTGCATCCGCGCCTCGCCGAAGGCGCCGCGGGTCTGCTTGTTGGAGAGCACCTTCTGGAGTTCGACCACCTGGCTCGACAGCGAGGTGATGTTCTGCTGCGCCTTGTCGATGACCGCGAGCCGCTCGGCGAGCCGGGTCAAATCGTCATGGGTGCGGCGCGTGTTGTCGGTGAGCGACTGGCCGAGCTTGTGGCCGAGCCCGTCCATGCGCTCCGAAAGGCCGCGGACGAGCTCCGACTGGCGCGACCCGAAGACCTCGGCGATGGTCTGCATCCGCCCCTGCATCTCGCTCTGGGCGCGGACGAGTTCGGCGAATTGCGTCTCGAGCACCGTCCCGCGCTCGGACCGGGAGAGCGCGCGCCGCCAGGCGACCAGGAGCAGGACGACGAGCAGCACCATGGCGAGCGCCGCGACCGCGATCCCCGCCTCGCCGTAGCTGAACGCCCTGCCGCCGATCTCGAAGATGCCGTCCATGCGCCCGCTCTGCCCCGATTCGAACGGGAACTAGAACAAAATACGAACGAACTGTCTAGTCCTCGGATTCTGCTTCGGTCTTCGCCGGCTTCCGGTGCCGCGGCCGCCGCACATAGGCGTCGGGGTCCTTCGCCACCTTCGGCTTGAACAGCGGCGTGCGGAGCGCCCTGGCATGCGGGTTCCGAGGCTTGGCTGCGGGTGGCTTGCGTTTCTTCGCCATCGTGTTTCCCGAGACGGTTGACCGCGTCGCGCCCCTCTCATATCTGACGCGCGTGGCACCGCTCGACATCATAAAGCTCCCGGACAGGAAACTCCGCCTCGTCAGCGATCCGATCGAACGGATCGACGACGACCTGCGCCGCTTTGCCGACCAGATGCTGGAGACGATGTACGAGGCTCCGGGCATCGGGCTCGCCGCGATCCAGGTCGGGGTGCCACGCCGGATGCTCGTGCTCGACGTCGCCCAGCGCGAGGACGAGTCGGCGCCGCGCGATCCGATGGTGATGATCAATCCCGAGATCCTCACGCTCTCGGACGAGACCTTGGTCCGCGAAGAGGGCTGCCTTTCCATCCCGGAATACTACGCCGAGGTCGAGCGCCCGGCGGAGCTCCGCGTCCGCTTCCTCGACCGGGACGGGCGACAGCGGGAGATCGAGGCGAAGGGCGTGCTCGCGACGTGCGTCCAGCACGAGGTCGACCACCTCGATGGCAAGCTGTTCATCGACTACCTGTCGAAGCTCAAGCGCGACATGGTCATCAAGAAGTTTGCCAAGCAGGCGCGACTCTCGCCGAAATCCGACGCTCTGTAGGGTTGTGACGCCCGTCACAGGGAACAAAGGAGCCTCTCCCGCATTTGCGGCAGGTGAGGCAGGATGGCCCGGGTCGCGGGTCGCGACGCCCAAAGTCGGGAGTCCAACATGAGAATGACTGTTATTGCGGCCGTCGCCGCATCCGGCATCGCCCTCAGCGCATGCACGACCGGACAAGGCGCGCTGGTCGGCGGCGCCACCGGTGCCGCTATCGGCGGTCTCGCCACCGACAGCTTCGGCGGCGCCCTCGTCGGTGGCGCCGTCGGCGCGCTTGCCGGCGCGATTCTGGTCGAATCGTCGAACGGCTGGTGCACCTACAGGTATAAGGGCCGGACGTATCGCGAGCGCTGCTGACGGCCATCCTCGACCGCGCGCGGATCGGACCCGCGCGGGGTCACGCCTTGCGGGGTAGCGGCAGTGACGCTATCCCGCCGGCATGACGCTTCGTCTCGCCTTTTTCGGCACGCCGGATTTCGCCGTGCCGACCCTCACCGAAATCGTCGGTCACGGCCATGACGTGGCCGCCGTCTACTCGCAGCCGCCTCGCCCTGCTGGACGCGGCATGGCCGAGCGCATGTCGCCCGTCCACGAGACGGCCATTCGTCTTGGTCTGCCCGTCCATACGCCCCGAAGCGTCCGGAATGCCGAGGAAGCCGCGCGCTTCGCGGACCTCGGTCTCGACGTCGCGGTGGTCGTCGCCTACGGCCTGATCCTGCCGCCGGCGTTCCTCGATGCGCCCACCCATGGCTGCCTCAACCTCCATGCCTCGCTGCTGCCGCGCTGGCGCGGCGCCGCGCCGATCGCCCGGGCGATCATGGCCGGCGATCGCGAGACGGGCGTGGCGGTGATGCGCATGGAAGAAGGGCTCGACACCGGTCCGGTGGCGATGGTCGAGCGGGTGGCCCTCGGCCCGGATGCGACGGCCGGCGAGGTGACCGACCGCCTGGCGCGACTCGGGGCCGACCTCATGGCCCGTGCCCTCGCGGCGCTTTCCCGCGGCGGGCTCGCCTTCGCCCCCCAGGCCGAGGACGGCGTCGTTTATGCAAAGAAGCTCGACAAGGGCGAGACCCGCATCGACTGGTCGCGGCCGGCCGCCGAGGTCCACGACCATATCCGCGGCCTGTCGCCGTGGCCGGGAGCGTGGTTCGAGGCGGATTTCGGCAAGGAACCGGAACGGATCAAGGCGCTGCGGTCGACCCGGGCGGAGGGTTCGGGCCCGCCGGGCACCCTGCTCGGCGGCGATCTCACCGTCGCCTGCGGCGCGGGCGCGGTGCGGCTGATCGAGGTCCAGCGCGCCGGCAAGCAGCCGATGAAGGCCGAGGCGTTCCTCGCCGGGCTGCGCAGCCTGCCCGCCGCCTTGGGCTGAGCACCCGTGCCCCGCTACAAGCTCACCATCGAGTATGACGGCGGGCCGTTCGTCGGCTGGCAGCGCCAGGCCAACGGCCCATCGGTGCAGCAGGCGATCGAGGCCGCGGTCCACGCCTTCACCGGCGAAACCGTCGTGGTCAAGGGCGCCGGGCGGACCGATGCCGGCGTCCACGCGCT
>JBIQKL010000031.1:30295-40695 GCA_044506555.1 Hyphomicrobiales bacterium
ACGACGTTCCGCGCCGCCGAGTGCCAGGCCCGCTCGCCGGTGAAGACGCTCGACCGCCTCGACGTCAGCCGCGAGGGCGCCGAGATCGCCGTCCGGGCGAGCGCCCGCTCGTTTCTTCACAGCCAGGTGCGGTCGATGGTCGGGGCGTTGAAGAAGGTCGGCGAAGGCCGCTGGCCGGTCGGCGAGGTCGCCGCGGCGCTCGCCGCCCGCGACCGGTCGCGGTCGGGTCCGGTTGCGCCCCCAGAAGGCCTCTATCTCGTCGCCGTGGACTACTGAGGCGCGAACACCGCGTCGAGCGCGAGCGCCAGCGTCAGGCTCACCACGAAGTCGAGCACGACGATGCCGATGGCGAAGCCAACGGTCGTATCGAGCGCGCGGCGGGCGATGACGTAGTTGTAGCGAAGGACCACGATCAGCGCGACGAACATCAGCACGCTGGCGAGCTCGTCGCCGAGAAGACCAAGGACGAGCAGAAGCCCGATGACGCCGAAGGGGATCGCGGCAAGCACCGCGCACCAGTTCCGGGCGACGACGAACGCGCCGTAGCGCCGGCCGATGCCGAGCGGACGCGCGAGCAGCGCGAGGATCAGCGGCAGCGCCGCCCAGTCGAGGAGCAGGCCGATGCCGTTGTGGACGAGTAGGTTCGTGCCGGTCTCGGCGACGGCCAATGGATCGCCGGTCGCCATGTGCCGATCGGCGAGCACGGCGAAGGCATAGGACGGCGCGACGAGGACAACCGCGGCGAAAGATCGCCAGAACCCCTCGAGGCTCACGTCGAACCGGTTCATCGCTCCGGGCCGGTCGAGGAACAGCTCCCATGCGCCGGCGAGCGAACGCGAGATTTCGTCGACGGTGAGCATGCCGTCTAAGCCGCGAAGAAGCGGTCGAGCAGGCCGCGATAGATGCGCGCCAGCGCCTCGACGTCGGCCACCGGCGCGCGCTCGTCGACCTGGTGCATGGTGTCGCCGACGAGCCCGAACTCGACCACCGGACAGACCCCCTTGAAGAAGCGCGCATCCGAGGTGCCACCGGACGTCGACAGTTCCGGTGCAATGCCGGTGACTTCCCGGATCGCGGCGGCGAGCGGCGCGACCAGCGCATCGGAGCGCGTCAGGAACCATTCGCTCCGCGACACGACGCCGAGCTCGTAGGCGCCACCGTCTGCCGCCCCGTCCAGTTCGGCACGGAGGAAGTCGAGGAGGCTCTCAGACGACCAGCGGTCGTTGAAACGCACATTGAATCGCGCCTCGGCTTCGGACGGGATGACATTGGTCGCGGGGTTGCCGACATCGACGCTGGTGATCTCGAGATTCGACGGCTGGAAGTCGTCGCTGCCCTCGTCGAGCCGGAGCGTCGTGAGCCGGTGGAGCAGCGCCACCAGTCTCCGCACCGGGTTGTCGGCGAGGTGCGGGTAGGCGACGTGGCCCTGCCGCCCTGCGACGCGGAGCGTCATCGAGAGGCTGCCGCGGCGGCCGATCTTCACCATGTCGCCGAGCTTCGCCCGCGACGTCGGCTCGCCGACCAGCGCCGCGTCGAAACGCATGCCGGACTTCAGCGCATGGTCGAGGAGCTTCACCGTGCCGTTGACGGCGGGGCCCTCCTCGTCCGCTGTGAGGAGCAGCGTGACCGTGCCGGTCTCGGTCTCCCGGCCGGCCATGAACGGCACGGCTGCGGCGAGGAACGCCGCGATCCCGCCCTTCATGTCGACCGCGCCGCGGCCGTTGACGTAGCCCTCCGCCACGGCGCCGGAGAACGGCGGCAGGCGCCAGCGCGCAAGGTCCCCCGGCGGCACGACGTCGACGTGGCCGTTGAAAGCGAAGTGCGGCGCGCCGGTTCCCCGCGTCGCGATCAGGTTGGCCACGTCGGGCGTCCCCGGCGCGGCGAAGGTGACGCGCTCCGTCCGCCATCCCGCCTCGGCAAGCAGGCGCTCGACATAGGCAAAGGCGCCGGCATCGTCCGGCGTCACCGACGGACAGGCGATGAGATGGCTGAGAATTTCGACGGCGTCGGGCAATGTCATTCCTGGTGTCCGGGCGACTCCCCGGCCAAGCGCAACGGCAGGGCGCGAACCGTACGGCGCGCGCCCTGCCTGTCAAGCGGAGCGGTGTCTCAGCGGCCCTCGAGCGGGTCCGGACCGTAGTCGTTCTGGCCCACCGTGCCCCGCAGGCAGCCAAGCTCGATCAGGTACCAGATGCCGACAATCAGGAGCGCGATATTGAGGATCCAGTCGATCGCCGTGGGCGCGAACGGATTGCTCAGGCCGACGACCCGGGCGAGCGTCTGGAGGATGCCCAGGCCGATCCCGATCAGGGCGAGGCTGCCCGGCTTGTTCCGGTCCTGGAAGCGCTTCGCCGACAGCGCATAGGACGGGTAGATGAGCAGCACCTGCAGGATCAGCGTCGCGAGGAGACCGATCGTCGTCGGGCCGAAAGCCCAGCCGATGACCAGCGCGAGCACGATGCCGATGACGGCGATGATGACCACCCCGGCCCACCACTGGCTCCGCGGGATGCGCCCTTCCGTCGACGTGAGGATATAGCCGAAATCCATGTCGCCCCTCCGTGGCCTCAAGGCTATGGCAGGTGCGACTGTAGCTTGAGTCGCACCGGCCCGACAGCCTCGGGGGCGGCCCGGAGGCTCGCCGATCAGTCCCGCAGCAGCTCGTTGATCGAGGTCTTGGCGCGGGTCTTCTCATCGACGCGCTTGACGATCACCGCACAATAGAGCGACGGCCCGGGCTCGCCCGAGGGCAGCGGCCTGCCCGGCATCGTGCCCGGCACCACCACCGAATAAGGCGGCACGCGGCCGACGAAGACCTCGCCGGTGGCGCGGTCGACGATCTTGGTCGAGGCGCCGAGATAGACGCCCATCGACAGCACCGAGCCCTCGCCGACGACGACGCCCTCGGCCACCTCGGCGCGGGCGCCGATGAAGCAGTTGTCCTCGACGATCACCGGGCCGGCCTGGACCGGCTCGAGCACGCCGCCGATGCCGGCGCCCCCCGAGATATGGCAGTTCCGCCCGATCTGCGCACAGGAGCCGACCGTCGCCCAGGTGTCGATCATCGTCCCTTCGGCGATGTGGGCGCCGAGATTGACGAACGACGGCATCAGGACGACGCCGGGAGCGACGAAGGCCGAGAACCGGACCACGCAGTTGGGCACTGCGCGGAACCCCGCCGCCTCGAACTCGTCCGGTCCCCAGCCGTCGAACTTCGACGGCACCTTGTCCCACCAGGTCGAATCGCCGGGGCCGCCTTTGATCACCGCCATCGGGTTGAGACGGAACGAGAGCAGCACGGCCTTCTTGAGCCACTGATTGACCGTCCAGCCGTCGGCGCCCTTCTCGGCCACCCGGGCCTTGCCCTGGTCGAGAAGCGACAGCGCCTCCTCGACCGCGGCGCGGACGGCGCCGGTGGTGGCGGGACTCACGTTGCCCCGATCCTCGAAAGCGGCGTCGATGGTCTTCTCGAGCGCGGCGAAATCCGCCATTTCCGTCCCTCACAGGCTGTCGCTTCGGTCGCGCGCGAACCTAGGGGAAGGCGCCGCGCCGCGCAATCCGGGTCAGGCGGATGTGGGCGGCTCGGGCGGCCGGGTCACCAGCATCTTGTCGATCCGCCGACCGTCCATGTCCACCACTTCGAGGCCCAGGCCGGATATCTCGGCCCGGTCGCCCACCGCCGGGATGCGGCCGAGGGCGTGGAGGAAAAGGCCGGCGACGGTCTCGAAGTCGCCGTCCGCCGCAATGCCGCGGACACCGACCGCCGCCTCGAACGCATCGATCGGCATCAGCCCGTCGACCAGCAGCGATCCGTCGGCGCGGGCGACGACCATCGGCTCTCCCTCGTCGCCCCGCTCGGGCAGCGACCCGGCGATCCCCTCGAGGATGTCGATCGCGGTGACGATGCCCTCGGTCGTCCCGTACTCGTCGACCACCACGGCGTAGTGGATCCCCTCGCGGCGGAACATGTCGATGAGGCGGAGCACGCCGAGGCCCTCCGAGACGACCAGCGGCTTCTGCACCAGCTTGGCGATCTCGATGTCGCCGCCACGGAGCACGGTGGCCAGCACGTCGGCCATATCGATGAACCCGACGGCATGGTCGATCGATCCGTCGCAGACGAGGATGCGGCGATGGCGGTACGCCTCGACCAGGCGGACCAGATCCTCGCGGCCCGCATTGACGTCGATCCAGGTCACGTCGTGCCGGGGTGTCATGACCGCGCGCACGCTCCGGTCGGCGAGGCGGAGCACGCCGTCGATCATCTCGCGCTCCTGGGGGGCGAAGACGCCGGCCCGGGTTCCCTCGGCGATGAGCGCCTTCACCTCGTCCTCGGTGATCGTCTCCTCGCGGCGGCCGCCGAGACGGAGCAGGCGGAGAACCGCATCCGTCGAGTGCTTGAGGAGCCAGACCGCCGGCGCCGCGATCCGGGACAGGACGCGCATCGGGCGCGCGACGAGCGCGGCGGTGCGCTCGGGATTGGCGAGCGCGATCCGCTTCGGCACCAGCTCGCCGATCACCAGCGACAGGTAGGTGATGATCACCACCACCACGACGAAGGCGACCGCCTCGCCGTTCGGGGCGATGAAGGCCACGCCGTTGAGCGCCGCGCCGAGCGGGGCGGCGAGCGTCGCGCCGCCGAAGGCGCCGGCGAAGATGCCGACCAGCGTGATGCCGATCTGCACGGTGGAAAGGAACCGGCTCGGATCCTCGATCAGGCCCAGCGCGACGCGGGCTCCGGCGCTTCCGTTCGCGGCCATCGCCTCGAGCCGCGCCTTCCGCGACGAGACGATCGCCAGCTCCGACATCGCGAGCACACCGTTGACCACGATGAGCAGGAGGACGACGAGGGCTTCGATCAGGGGCATTCCCGGTCTCCCAGAGGCGTCAGGACGCAATGATAGGGCGCCGGCCGCGCTTCCGCGACACCGGGCGAAGGGTGTGATCGAGCGCCTTTCCTCCCCCCGAGGAACAGGACATACTGAGCGCGTCGAAACGGCGGGAAGACCGTCGCCTGCCCGGGGGCCATCGAACGCGGACGGTTGTCACGCTTTCGGTAGATCATCTCAGAGAGGACAGAATGAAGGCGAGAGCGCGTACTCTTGTGCTGGCTGCGATCATTGGCGTCGCCCCGCTGGCTGCCATTGAAACGCCGGCCTTTGCGGCAGGAAACCCGCAGGTCTGCGACGGTTTCGCACGGGACTATGCCAAGCGGAACTCCCGCGGGCCGATCGCCGGCGGCGTCACCTTCGGCGCCATCGGCGGAGCGATCGTCGGCGGCATCCTCGGCGGACCGCCCGGCGCGGCGCTTGGCGCGGCGATCGGCGGAGGCACCGGCGGCGCAGCCGGCGGCGTGAAGCGGGTGACGGACTACAACACCCTCTATACCCAGGCCTACGACGCCTGCATGGCCTCCTAGTCGCAACCGAAGAACCCAGGAGTCGAAACGTGAAGATTCAGATTGCGGCCGCTGCGGTTGCGGCGATTCTGGCGGCCTCGGCCGGCGTGGCGAATGCCGAGCCGACGAATGTCGAGATCGGGCTGATCAAGGCCGACGTCAACGGCGACCTGAAGCTCAGCGAGGCGGAGGTCGTCCTCGATGCGATGAAGGGCTTCACCGCCTCCGACCTCGATGGCGATGGCATTCTCGAGGCGACGGAAATCGGCGAAGAGCTTGCCGCCGACCCCGAGTTTGCGGACGGCGATGCCGACAAGAGCGGCGGGCTGGTCGTGATCGAGGTGGTCAACGAGAAGCTGGCCGACTTCAAGGCGCTCGACACCAACGGCGACGGCTTCCTCGACATCGAGGAGCTCGACGCGGCCTACGCCGGCAAGGAATAGCCCCGCCACCCGCGAATCAAGATCACGGCGGGCCCCGGTGGCCCGCCGTTTTCGTCGACCGTGACGCGTCCTTCGCCCGCGGCTCATTTCCGCATCGCCGCCAGGACTTCGCCGAGGAACGTGCCGAGGTCGTCGGTGAGGTAGTCGACGTGGGGGGCGTCGCGGCCCTCCATCTCCCAGTCGTCCTGGAAGACCTCCCGCGTGCCCGACGGCACGACCAGCACGGTCTTCATGCCGAGCGACGAGGGCACTTCGAGGTTCCGCGACAGATCCTCGAACATCGCCGTCCGAGCCGGGATCACGCCGGTGGCGGCGACGAAGCGGTCATAGGTCCGGCGCGCCGGCTTGGGCAGCAGCTCCGAGCGGACGATGTCGAAAATGTCCTCGAAATGATCGGTGAAGCCGAGCTTCTCCGCCACCTTCTCGGCATGCACCCGCGAACCGTTGGTGAGGATGAACTTCCGGCCCGGCAGCCGCTCGATGGCCGAAGCGAGGACCGGATCGGGCTCGACCACGGAATGGTCGATGTCATGGACATAGGCGAGGAACTCGTCCGGCGCGATGCCGTGCTCCTCCATCAGCCCGCGAAGCGTGGTGCCGTAGCGGCGGTAGTAGTCCTTCTGGACGCGGTGCGCCTCCTCGGGATCGACCGAAAGCAGGCGCTCGACATACTCGCGGATGCGCCGGTCGACTTGTGCGAAGAGGTTGGTGTGGCGCGGGTAGAGCGTGTTGTCGAGGTCGAAGATCCAGGCATCGACCACGGCGAAGCGGGAAAGATCGTGCGCCGGCTGATCGCGGCCGCCGGCCAGCGGCCCGGTATCGTTCATGGCCGGATGAGGGTCCCCGCGCCGCGGTCGGTGAACAGTTCGAGGAGCACCGCATGCGGCGTCTTGCCGTTGAGGATCACGACGCCCTCGACGCCGCGGCCGAGCGCCTCGACGCAGGTCTCGACCTTGGGGATCATCCCTCCGGTGATGGTGCCGTCGGCGATCAGCGCGCGCACCTCGGCAACGGTCAGTTCCTTGATCAGCTTGCCGTTCTTGTCGAGCACGCCCGGCACGTCGGTCAGGAACAGGAGGCGGGCGGCGCCGAGCGCGCCGGCGATCGCGCCGGCGAAGGTATCGGCATTGACGTTGTAGGTCTCGCCGTCGGCACCGGGGGCGACCGGCGCGATGACCGGGATCAGTTCGGCCCCGAGCACCATGTCGATGACCGCGCGGTTGACGATCTTGGGCTCGCCGACGAAACCGAGATCGACGACCTTCTCGATGTTCGAATCCGGATCGGTCTCGGTCCGGGTCAGCTTCTCGGCGACGACCATGTTGCCGTCCTTGCCGCAGAGGCCGACCGCCTTGCCGCCCTCGGCATTGATCGCCATCACGATCTCTTTGTTGATCGAGCCGGCGAGCACCATCTCGACCACGTCGATGGTCTTCTTGTCGGTGACGCGGAGCCCGCCGCGGAACTCGGACTTGATGTCGAGCCGCTTGAGCATCTCGCCGATCTGCGGGCCGCCGCCATGGACCACGACCGGCCGCACGCCGGACGTCTCGATGAGCGTGATGTCGCGCGCGAAAGCCCGTGCCAGCGCCGGATCGCCCATCGCGTGACCGCCGTACTTCACCACCACGACCTTGCCGTCGTAGCGGAGCATGTATGGGAGGGCGGCCGAGATCAGCCGCGCCTTGGCGATGCCGTCCTCGGTCTCCTGGTCGATCGTCACGTCCATCATCACGTCTCGAAAAGCTCGGGTCGGCCTCTATAGCGGGTGGAGACCGGCGCCACAACGTGGCCCGGTCAGACGCCGGTGCCGCCGATCGGCACCGTCGGAATGCTCGGGCCGAAATCGGCGATCAGCGGCATCGCGCGGGCGATGGCGGCCCGCACCGCGGGAAGCTCGAGCGACGCCTTGTGCGAAGCCTCGTCGTCCCACACCTCGGTCACCCAGATCGCGTCGGCGTCGGCGGCGTCGAGCGCCACGACATAGCTCCTGCAGCCGGGCATGCTGCCGCTGCCGTCGAGGATCGCCGCAACCAGCGCATCGCGCTGGCCGGGCTTTGCGGTCATTTTGCCGATCAGGCCGTACATGGCACCTCCGGTGTACGGGGCAACGCGACCAACGTCACTCCAGGCCGAGCGTGACGGTCGCAGGGTCGAACATCGTACCGTCCTGGCCGAGATTGACGTAGACCGCCATTTCCGGAAAGCGGACATCGGTCATGAAATAGCGCACGCCGTGGGTTCCCCAGCCGTACTCGCCGCAGGGCGGCTCGGGCACCTCATCCTCCGGCGTAGCGTCGAAGGCCGCAAGCCGGGAGCCGGTCGGACGGATCTCGTAGAAGGCGACCGTTCGCGGTGCCGGCCGGATCGCCGCCGCCTCGAACACGCATTCGTCATCGTCCGGGATGTAGCCGCGCTCGCGGAGCACCGGCAGGATCGACGCGATCCCGGCATCGGCGGGCTTCTCGAAGATCTGGAGGATCGTGCCCTGGTCCGTGCCGTCGACGGTCAGGACGAAGCCGGGGAGGTCCGCATCGTAGCGTGGCTCCCAGACGCCGGTCTCCAGGTCGCAGCGCTCGGCCCAGATGCCGATGCCGGCGCCGGTCTTCCACTGCCATTCGCACTTGCCCGGCACCGAGCCGGTCTCCGGCATCGGCGGCTGGGCATGCGCCGCCATCGGCAGCGCGAAGCAGAGAACGGCAAGGGCAAGCGCCTTCACGATCGAGCCTCCAGGCCGGCGGATCCGTGGGAGCACGGCAGCGGACCGCCCGCGGAGCGGTCCGGCCGGCCCGGTGTGCGGTCGAAGTGGGCGAGCCGCCACCGGTCCGCCGTTCGCATCTGTTGAAAAGTTGACGAACATGCAGTTTCTCCGCGCCGCTCGGGCCCATGTCGCCCCCGACAGGCGATACAACGGCGGAGGGGTTTGCTACCATTCCTTTCATGAGGGCTCGCTATACTTCCCGACGCGATGCGGCCGGCGGCGGCTGGAGCATCTTCGATCGCAGCACCGGCCAGATCGCCGAAAGCAACGGCGTGCCGCACGAAGGGCTCACCGCCGACGACGCCAACGAGGTCCTGGAAATGCTCAACGCCGTGGAGGCGAAGCGGCGGACTGCGTCGAAGAAGGGCGGCCTGTTCCGGCGCATGGCCCGCGAGCGCTACCATTCCCGCAAGGACGCCGACGGGTGGTCGGTCTATGACGCCACGACAGGCCGGGTGGCCGAGGTGAGCGGCTCCCCGCAGACCGGGTTGAGCGCCGATGACGCCGACGATCTCGTCGACATGCTCAACCGCATCGAAGCCACGCGGTCCTGATTGACAGGAATTCCGGTTGCGCCTACTGGTCCGCTGAGTGGACCAGTAGGCCTATCGGCGATCTCTGCGCCTCGGGGAGGAAATGGACCTTCGCGCCCTCGTCGGCAATGACGGCTCTGCGCTCAGCGGCGTCCCGAAGCCGTCGATGAAGGACTTCGTGGTCCGGAAGATCGCGACGTTCATCGCCACCGGCGTGCTCAACGTCGGCGACCCGTTGCCCGGCGAGCGGGAACTGGCCACGGCGCTTTCCGTCAGCCGCGAGACGATCCGCGGCGCTATCCTCATCCTGTCCACCCGCGGCATCCTTTCCGTCGCACAGGGGACGCGGACCGTCGTCGCCTCGGACGACGTCGGCGACCTCGCCATCCAGGCCGCCCTCTACCGGGACATCTCGTCCTACAGCCTCGACGACGTGCACAATGCCCGGCTGCTGATCGAGGCGGAGGTGGCGCGCGCCGCTGCGCGCCGGATCGATGCCGCCACGGTGGACGCCCTTCGCGCCTCGATCGCGGCCCAGGAGGCGGCGCGCCGCGATCCGGTCCGCTTCCTGATCTGCGACCGCGAGTTCCACACCACGATCTATCGCGCCAGCGGCAATGCGGTTCTCGCCGACATGGCGTCGGACCTCTACTCGTATCTTCTCGATCATCGCCGGCGCGCGGTGTCCCAGCCGGGTCGAATCGCCAGGAGCATCGCCGATCACCGGGCTATACTCGCAGGCCTCGCCGCCCACGACCCGACCGCGGCAGCGGAGGCATTCGCGATCCACGAGACGCGGATCTACGCGACGACGAAGCAGCTCTTCTCGTAGGGGTGCGGGAAGCGCGGGAATGAATGCCCCGCAGTGACTTACGACAGCTCATCAGGAGGAGATTGGAAATGCTGACAAGACGCCTCTTCACCGCCACCGCAATGGCCGGCCTCGTCGCGCTCGCCGGGATCGCCGGCACGGCGACCGGCGCCCTCGCCCAGTCGAAGGAACTGGTCTACCTGACGCCAGGCCTCGACCTCGCCTTCTGGCGCTATCTCTCGAAGGGCATCGAGAACGTCGCCACCGAAGCCGGCTACTCGTACCAGGCGCTCGATTCCGGCAACAACGCCCAGACCCAGCTCGAGAACGCCAAGGACGCGATCGCCCGCGGCGTCGCCGGCATCCTGATCTCGCCGACCGACAGCTCGACCGCCCCGGCCGTCCTCGACCTCGCCAAGCAGGCCAACATCCCCGTGGTGATCGCCGACATCGG
>JBIQKL010000154.1:0-6200 GCA_044506555.1 Hyphomicrobiales bacterium
TCCGGCTCGTCCATGCCGCCGTAGAGATGGTTGAGGAACATCTCCTTGGTGAGCGTGGTTCCCTTCCGGAGCGAGAGGAGTTCCAGCATCTGGTACTCCTTGCCGGTGAGATGGACGCGCTGGCCGTGGACCTCGACGGTCTTGGTGTCGAGGTTCACCGTCAGGTCGCCGGTGATGATCACGGATTGGGCGTGGCCTTTGGAACGGCGGACGATCGCGTGGATGCGCGCCACCAGTTCGTCCTTGTGAAACGGCTTGGTGAGATAGTCGTCGGCGCCGAAACCAAGGCCACGGACTTTATCCTCGATCCCGGCGAGGCCGGAGAGGATGAGAATGGGGGTCTTGACCTTCGAGACGCGGAGCGTCCGGAGAACCTCGTAGCCCGACATGTCGGGCAGGTTCAGGTCGAGGAGGATGATGTCGTAGTCGTAGAGCTTGCCGAGGTCCACGCCTTCCTCGCCGAGGTCGGTCGTATAGACGTTGAAGCTCTCCGACTTGAGCATCAGTTCGATGCTCTGCGCTGTAGCGCTGTCGTCTTCGATCAGAAGCACTCGCATGCCAATCCCCCTGGCCTGCCCTTCGGGTATGGCACGACGGCGCCGGGCCGTCGCCACCACGGAGGTTAACCTCGACTCGCACGCTACACGTCAATGGTTAACAAACACTGATTCGGCAGCACAAGCGGATTAACGACAAATCTGCAGTTCTTGTCCCATTTCGTTGAATTCTCGACGAATGTCGCCTGTTAACGTCCTGCCAACCAACTTGATGAAACAGCGCTAAGTGACTCAACGGACTCGCGAAAGCCGGTCGATTGCGAGAGGTCGGGTTTACGCTGAATTAAGCGGTCGTCCGCCATGATTAACGCGAGACGTAAACGAATGGTTACCGCCGGGGCGGGAATTGGGCGGTGAAGAGGCGGTGCAGGCCGCCTGGTGGAAGAGTGCGCGTTAGGGGGAGTGTGGTGCTTTGGCGATGAAATCACGTGATGGGCTGATCCGCCTCAAGCGCTTCCAGGTCCGCGAGAAGCGGCGCCAGGTGGTGCAGATCGAGACGATGATTGCCGAGTTCGAGCGGATGGCCCGGGATCTCAACGACCAGATCGTCGCCGAACAGGAACGGAGCGGCATCCGGGACGTGGGCCATTTCGCCTACCCGACCTTCGCCAAGGCCGCGATCCAGCGCCGCGACAACCTGCTGGCCTCGGTCGATGACCTGAAGGGACAGCTCGCGGCGGCGGTTGCCGACTGCAGCGAAGCCGAGCAGGAACTCGACAAGATGGAGGCGATCGCGGGCCGCGACCACGACCGGTCGGCCGACCGAACCCCTGCACAGAGCGCCGGCTCGCGCTGATCGGCGCTACCGCGGCCGGATCAGCGCCACATGCGGCCCGGCCGTTTCGGGAACATGGCCGGTGAGCCGCGGGTCGTCGGTCACCTCGATCGCGAACTTGTAGGGCGAGAAGCCGGCGCGGCGGTAGAAGGGGACCGCCGCCGGGTAATCGAAGGTGCAGGTATGGACCCAGACGCGGCCGATGCCCGGCCCGAAGGCAGCATCGAGCGCCCGGTTCATCAGGAGGCGCGCGGCGCCGGTGCCGATCTCCGACGCGGAGAGGCCGAAGAAGGATAGCTCGACTTGGCCCGCGACCCGCCGGTCGAGCTCGGCGATGCCGACCGTCTCGCCGTCCCGTTCCAGCACATGGACGGCCATTTGCGGGTGCTGGATGATCGCGGCCAGCCGGTCCTCGGGCATCACCAGCGGCGAGTACCACAGCCATTCCTCGCCGACGGCGCGGATTGTCTGCCGATACCATCCGACTTCCGGCGCAACGACGCGGCGGAAGCCGAGATCGGGTCGCGCCGGCTCGGCAAGCGGCGGTGGCTTCGCAAACAGCTCGAGATAGGTCACGACATTGGCGATCTTGCCGGGCGGCAGGTCGGTATAGCCGTCAAGGCTGATCTCGAGCGTCTCCATGCCGAGGGAGTAGCGTGTTTGTCGGCCGGAGAGAACCGCTCCCACCCGAGTTCGGCCATGGAATGCCGCCGCCCGCGTCCCCATTTGTCTTTTGCCAACGAATCGCCGCTACTGTGACCGCCTTGACACAGCGCGCCGAGCGCGAGCGGCGGCGCGCCGGCGGCACCCGGAATTGAGATCATGCCCAAGACCGTGCTGGTCGTGGAGGACAACGAGCTCAACATGAAGCTCTTCCACGACCTTCTCGAAGGAATCGGCTACAGGACCGTCGAGACGCGCAACGGCCTCGAGGCGATGGAGCTCGCCCGCAAGCACCGCCCGGACCTGATCCTGATGGACATCCAGCTGCCCGAGGTGTCGGGCCTCGAGGTGACCAAATGGATCAAGGAGGACGACGACCTCCGTTCGATCCCGGTGATCGCGGTCACCGCCTTCGCGATGAAGGGCGACGAGGAACGCATCCGCCAGGGCGGGTGCGAGGCGTACATGTCGAAGCCGATCTCGGTGGGCAAGTTCATCGAGACGGTGAAGTCCTATCTCGGCGACGCCTGACCGGCGTCGCTCCCTCCGGCACCATCCCCCGCAACTGTCAAAAGCGTGAATTGAACGGCCTTCGCGCCGCGCTACCATTCGTTGCCGGGGGATCATCGTGGCGGGCGGAGGGTCGGCCATGCATCGCGGATGTCTTGTCCCGTTCGTCCTTGGCGCGGCGCTCGCCGCGGCACCGGCGGAGGCCCAGGTCGAAGTCGATCTCGAACTGGTCCTCGCCGTCGATATCTCGCGCTCGATGGACTATGACGAGCAGCAGCTCCAGCGCGACGGCTACGTGGCGGCGCTCCGCCACCCGGAGGTGATCCAGGCGATCCAGTCGGGCGTCACCGGCCGCATCGCCGTCGCCTATGTCGAATGGGCCGGGCCCTTCCACCAGGCGATGGTGGTGCCGTGGGCCATCGTCGCCGGCCGGGCCGACGCCGAGGCCTTCGCGTCCGAGGTGGCGGCGGCGCCGCTGGTGCGCGAGCGCGGCACCTCGATCAGCCAGGGACTCGATTTCGCCGCCAGCCTGTTCGCCGGCAGCGGCGCCCGCGGCATGCGTCGCGCCATCGACGTCTCCGGCGACGGCCCCAACAACATGGGCCTGCCGGTGGTCCCGGTCCGCGACCGGATCGTCGCCGATGGCATCACCATCAACGGCCTGCCGATCATGCTCAAGCCGGCCTCGTCCTACGGCCTCTACAACATTCCCGATCTCGACATCTACTACGAGGACTGCGTGATCGGCGGTCCCGGTGCCTTCATGATCACCGTCGACGACATGTCGCGCTTCGCCGTCGCGATCCGCCGGAAGCTGGTGCTCGAGATCGCCGGGCGCATGCCCGAGCCGCGGTTGATGAAGGTCGCCGCCTTCGAGCAGCCGCCGCGCATCGACTGCCTGATCGGCGAGAAGCAGCGCGGCCGATGGCTCTACGAGGATCCCGGCCTCAAATAGGGGCTACGGCTCGACCGGGTAGGGCGTCGCGTAGACCGCACCGGCCTCGTCGGGCGCGGCGAGCGACGCCGGCGCGGTGATGTAGAGCATCGTCTGGTCTGCATCGAGGGCGGAGGACGTGACGTAGTCCTGCGGCACCGGCACCGTGGCGCGGAGCTTCGCATCCGGCCCGACGACGAGCAGGTGGCCGGCACCGTATTCGGCGATGATCAGGTTGCCGTCGCGGTCCATGGCGAGCCCGTCCGGTCCCAGTTCCCAGCTCCGCCCCGGGTCTTCGCCCTCGAGGTCGTCGAGGGCGACGAAGACCCGCCGCCCGGAGAGCGACCCATCGGCCGCGACGTCGAAGGCGAGCACCCGCCGGGCGAGATGCTCGGAGGCGAAAAGCGTCCTGCCGTCCGGCGAAAGAACGACGCCGTTGGCGTAGCGGATGTTTTCGGCGACGCGCGCGAGGGTTCCATCGGCATCGAGATGAAGGATGGCGCCGGTCGCGCGCGCGCCGGGCCCGAACACCCCCGACGACGAGAAATAGACGCCGTCCCGGCCGTCGGAAACGGCGGCGTTGGGATCGGCGAAGGGACGGCCTTCGCGGTCGTGGTCGATGATCTCGACGAGTTCGCCGTCACGGTCGATCCGCGCGAGGACCTCTTCCCGGTGGCAGAGGACGATCAGTGTCTCTCCGGCCGGCACCACGGAGGTCGGGCCGCAGCCCTCGCGCGACCACACGACGCTGTTGCCGCCGCCGTCGAAGCGCATCACCCGGTCACTCCCCATCTCGGCATAATAGAGGACGCCGTCGACCACCGACGGCCCTTCCGGATAGGCCGATTCCGGGTTCACGATCGTCAGTTCGGCGGCGGCGGCCGGGACTGCCGCGGCGAGGACGAGACAGGACGAGACAAGGAGGATCACCTTCATCGATGCGGCCCGCGGCACGAGGATCGGACGACCTTCTCTCTGCCACGTCTCGGCGCACGGGGCCACTTGTCTCCCCGGCCGATCCGCGCCATTGAGACGCCGACGATCGAGGAACGGCGCTACGCTCCGTTCCAAAGCCGCATCGGGGCCAAGGGAAAGAAGGACGGCAATGGACATTCTCATCATCGGCGCCGCCGGCATGGTCGGCGTCAAGCTCACCCAGCGGCTGATCAAGGACAAGGCGCTGAACGGCAAGGCGATCGACAAGCTGACGCTGGTCGACGTGATCGAGCCGGCGAAGCCGGCCGACGCGCCCTTTCCGGTATCGACCCGCGCGGCCGACCTTTCGGCGCCGGGTGCCGCCGAGCAGCTCGTCGCCGACCGTCCCGACGTGATCTTCCACCTTGCGGCCATCGTCTCGGGCGAGGCCGAAGCCGACTTCGACAAGGGCTACCGAATCAACCTCGACGGCACCCGCTACCTGTTCGACGCGATCCGGAAGGTGGGCGACGGATACCGCCCGCGGGTCGTGTTCACCTCGTCGATCGCCGTCTTCGGCGCACCGTTCCCCGAGGCGATCCCGGACGAGTTCCACCACACGCCGCTCACCTCCTACGGCACGCAGAAGGCGATCGACGAGCTGCTGCTGGCCGACTACACCCGGCGCGGCTTCATGGACGGGATCGGCATCCGGCTGCCGACCATCTGCGTCCGTCCCGGCAAGCCCAACAAGGCAGCCTCGGGCTTCTTCTCCGGCATCATCCGCGAGCCGCTCGCCGGCCACGAGGCGCTGCTGCCGGTCTCCGAGGACGTCCGCCACTGGCATGCGAGCCCGCGCTCGGCGGTCAATTTTCTGGTCCATGCCGCCGAGCTCGACGGCGAGAAGGTCGGCCCGCGCCGGAACCTGACCATGCCCGGCGTGTCGGTGACCGTCGGCGAGCAGATCGAAGCGCTCCGCAAGGTCGCCGGCGACGCGGTCGCAGGCCGCATCCGCCGCGAGCCCGATCCGGTGATCATGAAGATCGTCGAGGGCTGGCCGCGCAACTTCTCGCCGGTCCGGGCGCCGGCGCTCGGCTTCAAGGCGGAGCAGAGCTTCGAGGAGATCATCCGCATCCACATCGAGGACCAGCTCGGCGGCACCTGGGTGCACTGAGGCGATGGAGGCGCGGCGCGTCGTTCCCATATTCCGCATCTTCGACGTTGCGAAGGCGCGGGAATTCTACTGCGGCTTCCTCGGCTTCGTGGTCGACTGGGAGCATCGCTTCGCGGACGACGCGCCGCTCTACATGCAGGTCTCGCGGGGCGGTATGGCGCTCCACCTCAGCGAACACCACGGCGACGGGACGCCGGGCTCGACCGTCTTCGTCGACATCACCGGCCTCGACGCCTTCCACGCCGAGATCATGGCGCACAATTATCCCTATCTCCGCCCCGGCATCGAGGAGGCGCCGTGGAACGCGCGGGTGATGACGGTCACCGACCCCTTCGGCAACAGCATCCGCTTCAGCGAGACGAAAGGGTAAGGCTCGTTCGGGCTTGCATGCTTCGAGGCTCCGGCTAGGCACCCTCCTCCGTCATCCTCGGACTTGACCCGAGGATCGCGTGGGCGAGCACTCGGTGCCGGCAGTGTGCGTTGGCGTTGCAGCCAATTCCGGAGCGATGCGTCGGTGGCGACCGATCCTCGGGTCAAGCCCGAGGATGACGGGTTGCGGTGCCCCTTACGCTGCTAAGATGTTCGTCCCCAAGCTGCAGTGTGAGCCGGAGCGAGGTTTCGCCGCCTCACCACCGTCATCCTCGGGCTTGACCCGAGGATCGCGTGGGCGAG
>JBIQKL010000032.1:0-1419 GCA_044506555.1 Hyphomicrobiales bacterium
TGCGGCGGCGCCTGCGCCTGCGCGACCTGCCACGTCTATGTCGACGAGGCGTTCAAGGAGATCGTCGGCGAGCCGGAGCCGATGGAAGAGGACATGCTGGATTTCGCCTTCGACGTGCGGCCGAACTCGCGCCTGTCGTGCCAGATCCGCGTCCGCGACGAGCTCGACGGGCTGGTCGTCACCGTCCCCGAGCGTCAGGGCTGAGCCGAACGGCGTCGTTCGGGCGCCATTGTCGCGGGCGCTGCCCGCCTCGCGCAAAATTGCTCCCCGGTCGCGGCACCGCGGAACAATGTTGCTTTGCTTTGCCGCGGCAAGCCTTTATCCGTCGCGGCAATCCTGAAGCAGGCTGTCGGAGCTCATGAACGACCTCTCCCTCGCGCCCACCGCGCAATCCGCCGTCATCGAGAAGGACGTCGTCATCATCGGCGCGGGGCCCGTCGGCCTGTTCGCCGTGTTCGAGCTAGGCCTTCTCGACCTCAGCGCGGCCGTGATCGACATCCTGGACAAGCCCGGGGGCCAGTGCGCCGAGCTCTATCCGGAGAAGCCGATCTACGACATCCCCGCCTACCCGATGATTACCGGGGAGGGGCTGGTCGAGAAGCTCATGGAGCAGATCGCGCCGTTCAAGCCGAGCTATCATCTCGGCCAGATGGTGGAGACGCTGGAGCGGCTTCCCGACAACCGCTTCCGCCTGACCACCGATGGCGGCGAAACGTTCGTCGCCAAGGTCGTGGTGATCGCGGCCGGCGGCGGCTCCTTCCAGCCGAAGCGGCCGCCGGTCCCCGGGATCGAGGCCTACGAGGGCACGTCGGTGTTCTATTCGGTGCGCCGGATGGAGGACTACCGCGGCCACGACCTGATGATCGTCGGCGGCGGCGACTCCGCGCTCGACTGGACGCTCAACCTCCAGCCGCTGGCGAAGAGCCTGACGCTGGTCCACCGGCGGGACGATTTCCGCGCCGCCCCCGACAGCGTCAACAAGATGCGGGCGCTCGTCGCCGAGGGGAAGGTCAACTTCGTCACCGGTCAGGTGAGCGGCCTCAAGGGCGATGGCGGCCAGCTCTCGGGGGCGGTGGTGAAGGGCAAGGACGGCGAAATCGAGATCGCCTGCACGCGCATGCTGCCGTTCTTCGGGCTCACCATGAAGCTCGGCCCGGTCGCGAACTGGGGCCTGAACCTCGAGGAGAACCTGATTCCGGTCGATACCGCCCGCTTCGAGACCTCGGAGCCCGGCATCTTCGCCATCGGCGACATCAACACTTATCCGGGCAAGCTGAAGCTGATCCTCAGCGGCTTCCACGAGGCCGCGCTCATGGCGCAGGCCGCCGTGCACATCTGCGCACCGGACAGGAAGGTCGTGTTCCAGTACACGACCTCGTCATCGAGCCTCCAGAAGAAGCTCGGGGTGATCTGAGGCGG
>JBIQKL010000032.1:1519-19219 GCA_044506555.1 Hyphomicrobiales bacterium
AGTACACGACCTCGTCATCGAGCCTCCAGAAGAAGCTCGGGGTGATCTGAGGCGGGGCGGCGGCTCGGGTCCCGGTCGTTCTGCTCCCACCGCCGTCATCCTCGGGCTTGACCCGAGGATCGCGTGAAGCGTGTCGACGGTGTCCGCCACGACGAAGGCGTCTTCGCTTGCCTGCGTTGCGTGCCGGCACCCGATCCTCGGGTCATGCCCGAGGATGACGGTGAGGTGACATCACCGCCGGGGCACCGCCCAGCGGGTGTACGAAGCATCTACTGCGGCGTGAAGACGATGTCGCTGGCGACGAAGGCGTCGTTGGCGGCGTTCGAGACCAGCCGGTACTTGCCGTCGGCGACCACCAGCTTGATGGTGGCGCGGGTCGGACGATTGGTCTTGCGGTCGACGAACTCGGCGCTGAAATTGATCGTGTTGCTCGCCGCCTTGCCGGAGATCTTGGCCGGACCCTTCGTGTTGAAGGTGTCGAGCGTCCCGCTATAGCTGCCGCCGCTGGCCTGGATGGTGCCCCGGATCGCGCCCGAATTGGTGGCGACCGCGCAGCGGCCCTTCTGCTCCAGCGCGGAGCCGCCGTTGACCAGCTTGTTGGCGATCTTGCAGTAGACCTGCTCGGCCTGGGCGTTGGCGCTCTGCTTGATCGTGCCGCGGCCGATCCAGTTGCCGGCGAGCTGCGACAGGATCGGGTCACCGGCCGCCGGGGCGGGCGTCGGCGCAAGGGCGAGCAGCGCCGCCGCCAAGCCCCCCGCGGCCACGGTGAGGAAAGGGGCGGCAGGCCGTGCCTTGGTCTGCGTCTGGTTCATCGTGGAATCGGCTCCTCGCGGCTCCCGGGGCTTCTCGCACCCTGAGATAATGTACGCCCGTGGTATCGGCAACGACGGCGGTCACAGCGGGATCGTACCGCCGCCGACTTGGGCAGAACACGCGAGAGTGGCCGAAATATGAGCAGGACGGCGCCGTTCAGGCGGCGGGCTCCTCCGCCGGCTCGGTCACCGCATATTTCCGCCGCTCGAACCAGCGCCGGAAGGGGCCGGCGATCAGCGCCGGCAGGAAGAAGAGGTCGCCGACCAGGGCGAAGAGCAGCGTCAGGGCCGTGATCAGGCCGAACATGGTCACCGTCGGCAGGCCGCTCGCGAGCGTCGTCGCGAGCCCGCACAGGATGATGATGGTCGTACTGATCATCACCGGGCCGACGAGCCGCGTGGTCTCGACGAGCCGCTCCCTCAGCCCTTGCGAGCGCCCATGATGCAGGAAGTGGTTGAGGTAGTGGGTGGTCTCGTCGACGGTGACGCCGAAGGCGACGATGAGCGCGATGACCGTGTTGAGCTGCATGCCGCGGCCCATCAGGAACAGGATCGCGCAGGTGCCGAGCACGGGCAGGGTGTTGGAGAACACCGCCAGGAAGCCGACCCAGAAGTTCCGGAAGGCGATCATCATGATCGTGAGATCGCCGATGATCGCGAAGGTCAGGCTCACGTTGAGATCGTCGATGGTGCGCGTGCTCTCGCGCGCCGTCACCACCGTGACGCCGGTGACGATGACGTCCGGCCCGCCGGCCTGCTCGGCCGCGTGCTCGACCTCCGCGATCAGCGGCAGGGTCACGTAGGTCGGCATCTCCTTGACGCTCGCCGAGACCAGCACCGCCTTGCCGTCGTGGCCCAGGAATCGGGACCGCGCCGCGGGCGACAATTGTTCGAGGTCGGCGGTGAGGCGGGCCGAGGTCGCCTCGTCGGCGTTCCCGCCCAGCCACAGGACGAGGCTCCACAGCGACAGCGGCGATTCGACGCCGGGCACCTTGGCGATCGCCTCGTGCACGGAACGGATCTTGGCGAGGCCCTCGGGCGATGTGGCGGAGACCCCGCCGAGCGGCACCACGACCTGGAGCGGGAAGGCGCCGTCGAAGGATTCGTCGATGCGGCCGAGTGCGGCGTTGGCGGGGTCGCTTTGCGGCAGGTGCTCGCGGACCGAGTAATCGGCCGGGAACTGGGTGTAGGCGAAGGTCAGCGTGACGAACAGGATGCCGATCAGCACCGCGATGGCCCGCGCATGGTTGACCGCGACCCGGCAGACCGCGGCGCACGGCGCGGCGAACGGCTTGAACAGGTCGGGAACCGAGCCGCCTCGCTTCTTCCAGAAGCGTCCGACGAGCTGGGCGAGCAGGGCATGCATGACCAGCACGATCATGCCCGAGATCAGCATGCCGATCGCGCCGGTCCAGCCGAAGTTCCGGAGGATGCCGACATCGGAAATGGTCAGCGCGAGGAACGAGACCGAGGTGGTGATCGCGGTCAGGATGCAGGCGGCGCCGACCTGCGACTGGGCGAGCTTCTCCGCCTCCCACGGCGACATCCCGGTGTCGCGGTTGTGTCGCCACGAATGGCTGAGATGGATGCCGTCGGCGAAACCCACGATCATCGCCAGCGCCGGAATGATGTTCGACATAGCGTCGACGCGGATGCCGAGGAGTCCCATACCGCCGAGCACGATCAGGCCGGCGACGATCGCGGGGACGGCGGTCATGATGGCGCCGATCAGGGAGCGGAAGACGACCAGGCTGACCAGGAATCCGACAACCACGCCGGCAAGGTTCAGCCGGAGCTGATCGCGGATCAGGATGTCTATGATCCCGGCGCGCATCGCCGGGAAGCCGGTCACCGTGGCCTGGAGGTCGGAACCGGCGAGCACCTCGGACGCCGTCCGCTCCATCTCCGCCTTGAGGATGCGGACCGTGTCCAGCGGCGCCTTCCGCTCGGTCGGCGTGACCACGTAGAGCATTGCGTCGCCGCCGGACGAGAGCAGCTTCTCGCCCATCAGCGGATGGCTGCGGACGGCCGCGGCGAGCTCCGGCGTCAGGCCGTGGCTCGCGTCGTTGACGACGAGGGTGGCGTCGCCGTTCGCGTCCGGCGGATCGCGGAGCGCGAAGAGCGAGAAGACGTTGTCGACGCCTTCGATGAACTGCAGCTCGAACTGGAGCTGCTGGAGCTTGGTGAAATTGTCGGGCGTACCGAGATCGGCACCCTCGATGAGGAGGAGGTTCTCGTTCTCCGGATCGACGAACTCCTCGGTGATCCGAACGTAATTGCGATAGGTCTCGTTGTCGCCGGCGAAGACGGCGCGGAGGTCCTCGTCGAACTTGACCTGCGACAGGCCGAAGACGGAAGCCGCGACGAGGCAGAGCGCGACGAGACCGGTGAGGCGCGGCCGATAGAGGGCGAGCCAGGCGACACGTTCCAGGCCGAATCCGATGGACCACATCAGAGGGCGATCGCGGTGGCTGCGGGAGAGGAGGGTTCAGGCATCTTGAGAAATTCGCCGGCGGCCATTCCAGAAGCCTGTCCAGGTCGGCATGGTGAGCGCGAGCGAAGCACGCTCAGGCGGCTCCTTTTGACCGTTGCGGCCGACACTGTCAAACTTCGAGCATGCACAGGATGTCGCGGGAGGGCACGAAATCGTGAACAGCAGCACATTCAAGTTCGAGGACGACGGCGACGTTCCCAACAACCCGCTGCCGCTCATCGTCTATCACGATGCGATCGACGCCCGTGCCGGCGACGCCGCAGCCGGTTTCGAGGCGATGTTCCAGCAAAACGGCTGGGGCGGTAGCTGGCGGAACGGCATCTATCCCTTCCACCACTATCATTCGAATGCGCACGAGGTGCTCGGCATCGCCGCCGGCACCGCCGAAGTCCGCTTCGGCGGCGAGCAGGGGCGGACCCTCACCGTGCGGGCAGGCGACGCGGTGCTGATCCCCGCCGGCGTGGGGCACAAGCGCCTTTCCGCCAGCGACGACCTGCTCGTCGTCGGCGCCTATCCGGGCGGCCAGCACGCGGACCTGATGCGCGAGGGCGTCGAAGACAAGGCCGGCGTCCGGCGCCGGGTCTCCGGCGTGGCGTTGCCCGACCGCGATCCGGTCGGCGGCAGCGACGGCCCGATGGCCGCCTACTGGAGCGCTACGCGTCCGGGCTGACGGTCTTGGGCTCGCTGCTCATCCGCCGGAGCTCGGCCATCACGTCGGCGAGCCGCGGCGGCTTGCCGACGACGAAGGGGAGGGGCCGCGAGACCTCGATCGCGGCGATGCCGACGCGGGCCGTGAGCAGGCCGTTGATCACGCCTTCGCCGAGACGCGCCGAGAGCCGCGCCGCCAGACCGTGCCCGAGGATCTGCTGGACCAGCGAATCGCCCGCCGCGATCCCGCCGGTCACTGCGAGATGGGTCACGGCGGCGCGGGTCAGGCGGAGGAAGCCGAGGGTTCCCGGCCGGCCGGCATAGAGCGTTGCGAGTTCGCGGATCAGGCGGACGATCTGCACGGCGACGAACAGCACATCGACCAGGGCGCGCGGCGAGACCGTGGTGACCAGCGCCACCCGCTTCGCCGCCGACAGCACCAGCCGGCGCGCCTGCTCGTCGAGCGGCAGCATCACCTCGGTCTCGGCGAGGCCGATCAGGTCGCGACCGTCGATGATCTCGCTCATGTGTGCGGCAAGCGCGGCTCGGCCGCGCGCGGTTTCCGGCCGCCGCTCGTAGAGGGCCACCACTTCGCGGGCGATTTTCCGTGCCGCGTCGCGGTCGTCGCTGGCGACGGCCTCGACCGCGGCGGCGTGGAGCGCGGTGACGGTGCGGATCCTGAAAAGGCCGACGATCTCGCGGACCAGGATGGCCAGCACGGCTAGTCCGGCGATCGCCGCGAGCGCGACGCCGAGCCAGCCGAGTGCATCGTTCCGCGAGAACAGGTCGCGGATCAGCGCGTCGATGGCGAGCCCGATGGCGAGCGCGACGAGCCCGCCGAGCCCGGTCAGCAGGAGCCGGCTCCATCGGATCCGCCGCTTCGGCAGCACCGCCGGAGGCGGCGTCGCCTCGGCGAACGGATCGGCCTCGGGCGTCAGCACGGCCCGGGCGCCGAGGCCGGGCACGTAGTCGGCCGAGACCGTGGTCAGGTCGTCGAGCTTGAAGGCGGCGGGCCGCCGCTGGGCGGGCTTCATGCGAGGCGGTCCCCGATCAGGAACTGGAGCGCCCGGTCGAGCCGGATATGGGGCAGGGACAGCGTGACGCCTTCGGCGGTCCGCTCGAGCTTCGGCGGCCGGAAGCGCACGAAGCGCAGTGCGACCGGCTCGGCATCCGGCCGGAACACCGCCTCCGGGTCGGCGGGCAGGTCGCCGGGAAAGAGGGCGATCTCCGTATGGCCGTCGAACATCTCGCCGTTGACCCGCTCGCCGGGCAGCGGGGTGCCGATGATCGACGGCAGCCGCTCGCCGCCGGCGGTGACGGTGCCTTCGCGCGTCGCCCGCACCGAGGCGAGGGCGATGACGTCGATCGCGGCGCCGGCGAACTTTGCGTGTCCGATGGCACGCTGGACGATCCGCGCCAGGATCGCCTCGAGCCGGTCGTGGTCGCGATGGTGCAGGTGATCGGCCTTGGTCGCGGCGAACAGGATGCGGTCGATCCGGTGTGTGATCAGGCTGCCGAGCCAACTCGTCCGCCCGACGCGGAAGGCCGCGAGGATCTCGCCGAGCGCCGCCTCGAGGACCGCGACGGCGGCGGGACCGGCATTGAGGGCATCGAGCGCATCGACCAGCACGATCTGGCGGTCGAGACGAGCGAAGTGGTCGCGGAAGAAGGGCCGCACGACCGCCGCGCGGTAGGATTCATAGCGCCGCGCCATCATCGCCGCCAGCGAGCGCGCCGCGATGCCGCCGTCGTCGAGATCGAGCGGCGCGAAGGTCAGGGCCGGCGATCCTTCGAGGTCGCCGGGCATGAGGAAGCGCCCCGGCGGCAGGGTGGACAGCGTGCCGGCATCGGCACGGACGGCGTGGAGATAGGCCGTGAACAGGCCCGCGAGCTCGCGAGCGACCGCCTCGTCGGCGGGCGCCGCCGGGTCGATCGCGGCAAGCCGCGCGAGCCACGCCGCCGCCATGGCGGGATCGCCCTCACGCGCCGCAGCCAGCGTGTCGCGCGACCACGTCGCATAGTCCTTTCCGAGCAGCGGCAGGTCGAGCAGCCACTCGCCGGGATAATCGACGATGTCGAGATGAAGACGGCCGCTGCCCAGAGTCCGACCTAGGAACGAGGCGGATTCGAAGGCGACGGTGAGGCGCAGCTCGCTGATCTGGCGCGTCGATTCCGGCCAGATCCGCTCGTCGACCAGCGCCCGGACATGGCTCTCGTAGTCGAAGCGGGGCACGGCGTCGTCGGGCTGGGGCTCGAGGCGGGCGCCGGTGACGCGGCCGCTCGAATAGGCCCTGAGCAGCGGCAGCCGGCCGCCGTGGATGAGATTGTGGACGAGGGCGGAAATGAACACCGTCTTGCCGGCACGGGCGAGGCCGGTCACGCCGAGGCGGATCGATCGCGTCCGCATCCCGACCGTCTTCTCGACCAGGGTCGAAAGCGCAAGCCGGGTCTCGTCGGTGATGGTCGAGATCTGCAAGCCGTGGGATCCCCCGAAGCCGTCTTCTGCACCATCTAAGGCTTTGCCCGGCTACGGAAAAGACCGAGGCGTCAATCGTCGCCGTCGTCGCCGTCGTCGGCAGGATCGAGATCGCGGGGCCTGATGAAGGCCGCGAGATGGCCGGAGCCCGGATCGAGATGGTTCCAGCCGACATGGCCGATGTCGATCACGGCGAGGGCGCCGGTGGGATACTTGGCGGCAAGCTCGGCGGCGAGGCCGGGCTCGCCGCCGCCGGCCAGAAGCCGCGCCGTCGAGTGGATCGTGGGATTGTGGCCGATCACCATCAGCGTTCGCGCTTCGCCGCCGGAGCGGGCGATCGCCGCGAGATAGTCGCCGGTGGTCGAGCCGTAGAGCTTGGGATCGATCGTCACGCGCCCTTCGTCGTCGAGATAGGGGAGAAGTGCGGCGAGGGTCTCGCGGGTCCGGCGGGCGGGCGAACAGAGGATCCGGTCGGGGATCATGCCATCCGCGGCGATGGCCTTTGCCATCGATGCCGCATTCCGCCGCCCGCGGGGCGAGAGCGGCCGTTCGATGTCGGGCAGTCCGGGGTCGCCCCAGGACGACTTGGCATGGCGGAGAAGGAGAAGCCTTGGCATTTCCGAATCGATCCCGGCCCGTTGCCGGAACCGTAGCGGGATTCGGAAGGACGCGACACGGTTGCGGCGAGCGCCGCGGACGGGCCATGAATCGAAAGAACCCGCGGGATGCTCCCCGCGGGCCCTTCGATGATTCCTGAAGTACCGTCAGCCGGCGCTACGGCAGTGCGCAGAGGTGGAACTGGCCGTCGTAGCCGCGATAGTAACCGGTGTCCCAGTTGAAGGACCGGTACTTCCGCGAGCACATCTGCTTCCAGTCGTTCGAGCCGACCGGCGGCAGGTAGATCGGCTGCGGCGCCACGGCGGCGCGCCGCGACGTCATGCAGTCCACATAGGCCGCGTTGTAGTGCTTCTTCCAGGCCGAGCCGCCGACCACGCCGCCGCCAAGCGCACCGACCGCCGCGCCGGGGAGCATCGCGTTCTTGCCGCCGAGGACGCCGCCGAGGAGTGCGCCGCCGATACCGCCCACGACCGCGCCGCCAACGGCGGCACCGCCGGCATGAGACTTGGCATAGTCCCGCGCATACTGGTCGCAATAGGGATCGACCTGCGCCGACGCGCCGGCTGTGCCCAGCGCAAGCGCACCCGCAAACGCCAGGGCAGAGAGCGCAATCTTCATCCGTGTCTCCTTCTCGTGTCAGTCCATCGCCGCGGAGCCGACTGCATTTCGGCGTGCCGGGACAACCTGCCACCCTCCGAGGCGGGTTACATGGAACAAAGGCCGATGCATGGCAAGAGAACCGCGCCACAGGTGCGGGGAGGGAGGGAGGGCGGACCCGCCGCCGGCCGCCGTGCGCAGCGCGATGCGATCAGTCGTCGCGGTAGACGCGCTCGCGGCGTTCGTGGCGCTCCTGCGCCTCGATCGACAGGGTGGCGATCGGGCGGGCGTCGAGGCGCTTGAGGCTGATCGGCTCGCCCGTCTCCTCGCAATAGCCGTAGGTGCCGTCCTCGATCCGCTGCAGCGCCGCGTCGATCTTGGCGATCAGCTTGCGCTGCCGGTCGCGGGCGCGGAGTTCGATCGCGCGATCGGTCTCGGACGAGGCGCGGTCGGCGAAGTCGGGGTGATTCTGGCTTTCGTCCTGGAGATGCTGCAGCGTCTCGCGCGCTTCCTTCAGGATCTCATCTCTCCAGGCGATCAGCTTGGTTCGGAAATAATCCCGCTGCCGCTCGTTCATGAACGGCTCCGTGTCTGTCGGCCGGTACTCGCGAACACTGGCTTGGGTTGCTGAACGCGGCATGGACGACCTCTACTCGGCTCTGAGCGGCGCGGAATATAGCGATGCGATCCCGCCGCGACAATAACCGCTTAGCCCTGTTTCGGTGACGGTTTGATGAGGGTGTTGTGAGGCCGATTGCGGCGCGAGCAAGGCGCTCTCAAAGCCGTGATTCTCCGCGACTTTATTCGCGGCGCGTGGTCGAGATCTGGTCGAGGAGCCGGGCCATTTCCTGCTCGAGGTCGCCGACGGTCTCGTCGGTCGCCGTATCCTCCTGCGGCTCGCCGGAGGCGGCGGGCGTGGCCGCCGCGACCTCGGCTTCCTCCGCGTTCGGCTCCGATTCGGCTGGGCCCGAATCGTTTGTCGGCTCCGTCCTCGGCCGATGCGGCGCGAAGGCGTTCGCCGCATCGTGATCTTCTGTCGCCGGCTCGTATCCGGGTACGGGCCCGTCGAGCGGTTCGGTTGCGCCGGTCGCAGCGGCCGGTGCGAACCGCGATGCCGGTTCCGGCCTGGAATCGGGCGTGCGCTCGGCGCGTGCGGCGGCGAAGTCCGGGCGCGTCGTCAGGGGCTCGCGCTGCACGGTGGTCGGGCTCGATTCGGAATCGGCGACCGGGGTCGCGTGGGCGCGATAGCTCCGCGCCGGCTCCGCCGCATGGGTCGACGACGCATGCACCGCCGCCCGCTCGCGCCGGGACGAGGCGATCCGGTCGATGCCGGCATGGGTGCCGGCGCGGCGTACCGGGAAATGGATGGTCGAAGTGGCGCCCGTGTCGGCTTCGCCGGACGCGGTTCCTGCCGCCGCCGCTGCTTCATGAGACCGGACGGCGACCGCTGCCGCTTCCGGCGCCGCCGAAGCAGGCTGTGCCGCGCCGCCCCCCTGCGGGGTGGCCGACGCTCCCGATCGAGGTGCCGTCGCCTGTCCGGGACGCTGCCCGACGCGCTGGCGCACGATCGAGGATTCGACCACCACGTCGCTCGGGCCGCCGATCAGGAGCAGGTGCTCGACATTGTCGCGCCGGAGCAGGACGAGCTTCCGCTTGTTGTCGACCGGCAGCGTGTCGACGATCGCCAGCCGCGGCAGGCGGCCGCGCGCGGCCGGACGGATCGCGCTGTTGCCGTAGCGCCGCATGCCCCAGACGACCAGCGCGATCAGGGCGACAATGACGACGAGCGTGATCGCGTACTGGACTATGATTGCACCATTGTCGCCGAAGATGGGGACCAGCATGTCCTGCATTAGGCATTTCCTGACGCCGCCGAGGATCGTCGAACTTGCTCAATATGGCCGTGAACGGCACATTCGTCGGTGGCGATTCGTTGGACGGTCACAGTTTTCGGGCGGAGCCTCTGGAAAGCAAGGGGCGGGCACGCGCCGCGCGGGCAGGCCCATGAGGCACCCGGAAGGCAGAATTGCGGCGGCGTGGAGACGGGGCGAGGTGGCGGAGGTGGCGAGCCGCAGGAACATGCCGTGCGGCAGGGGACAGCGATGGCGCATCCGGCCATGACCGACGACGATCCCGCCGAGACCGTGGCGCGCCACCCGAGCGCGCCCGATCGGCGTGAGGGCATCGGCGGCGTCGGGCGGCTGATCATCGTCGTCTGCGGACTGGTCGGCGTCGCGGTCGGCTTCATGCTGGTTGACGGCGAGCAGACGGACCAGCTAATGCTCGGGCTGCTCGCGATTCTCGCCATCGTCGGCGTCGCGATGCTCCTGCTGATGGCGCTGGGCCTCGTCCGGATCGGGGTGCGCAAGCCCGGGCAGGATCTCGCGCGCGGGTATCTCGACAACCTCGAAGAAGGCGTGATGATCGCCGACGAGGCCGGCCGGATCGTATACGCCAACGGCGCCTACGGCCTGCTGGCAGGCGATGCCGGCGGGGACGGGCGGAACGTCGAACGGATCTTCGCGGGCGACGCCAAGGCGGCGGAGGCCGTGTACCGGGTCGCCCAGTCGGCTCGCGAAGGCCGCGCCGCGGAGGAGGAGGTTCGCCTTCCCGGGCCGGACGGCGCGCGCTGGTACCGGCTCCGGGTCACGCCGGTCTCGGCGCCGGCCGGGGGCAGCCGGCTGACCGCCTGGACGATCGCCGACGTCACCGGCGAGCGGGCGCAGCAGGAGTCGGTGTTCCTCGAGCTCCAGCATGCCATCGACTATCTCGACCATGCGCCCGCCGGCTTCTTCTCGGCGGAGCCCGACGGCCGGATCGTCTATCTCAACGCGACCCTGGCGGAATGGCTGGGGATCGACATCGCCCGCTTCGACGCGGGCGCGCTGACCCTCCGGGACCTGGTGCGCGGCGAGAGCGTGGCCCTCCTCGCCGGCGTCCTCGCCGAGCGCGGACACGACCGCACCGAGACCATCGATCTCGACCTGGTGAAGCGGAGCGGCCAGAGCCTGCCGGTCCGCCTCCTCCATCGCGTGCCGATCGCCGCCGGCGGCGCGCCCGGCGCGACCCGGACGATCGTCCTCAACCGGAGTCCGGGGGAGGAGGGGGCGGAGGCGCTCCGCGCCGCCGAGGTACGCTTCACGCGCTTCTTCAACAATACGCCGATCGCCATCGCCGCGGTCGATCGGAACGGCGGCATCGGCCGCACCAACGCCGCGTTCCTGCGGCTGTTCAAGGGCGGCCTAGCGGGATGGACCGGCCGCCGGCGCCTGATCGACCTCGTCGCCGAGGCCGATCGCGAGGCGGTCTCGGCCGTGCTCGAATCGGCGGCAAGGCGGCCGGGCGTAATCCCGCCGATCGACGTCGGCATCGTCGGCGACGGCGAGCGCAGCGCCCGCTTCTACATCAACGCCGTGGAGGACGGGGCCGACGGTCGCGACGCGGTGATCGTCAATGCCATCGAGGTCACCGAGCACCGGGCGCTCGAGCAGCAGCTCTCGCAACGCCACAAGCTCGAGACGGTCGGCCGGCTGGCGGGCGGCATCGCCCACGATTTCAACAACCTCCTGACCGCGATCATCGGCTTTTCCGACCTGCTCCTCGCCAACCACCGGCCGAGCGACCCGTCCTTCCAGGACATCATGAACATCAAGCAGAATGCCAACCGGGCGGCCGGCCTGGTGCGGCAGCTGCTCGCCTTCTCGCGCCGCCAGACGCTTCGCCCCCAGATACTGCAGCTCGGCGACCTGATCTCAGACCTTTCCGCGTTGCTCGGCCGCCTGCTCGGCGAGAACGTCCGCCTCGACGTGGCGGCAGGCCCGGACCTCTGGCCGATCAAGGCCGACCTCAACCAGTTCGAGCAGGTGATCGTCAACCTCGCGGTCAACGCCCGCGACGCGATGCCGGCGGGCGGCACGATGACGATCCGCATCCGCAACCTGCTCGCCGCCGAGGTCGCCGCCTATCCGTATCGGCCGCTGCCGCCGGCAGACTACGTGCTCCTCGAGATCGAAGACACCGGCACGGGCATTCCCGCCGAGCTCCGCGAGCGCATCTTCGAGCCGTTCTTCTCGACCAAGGAAGTCGGCAAGGGCACCGGGCTCGGCCTTTCCACCGTCTACGGTATCGTCAAGCAGACCGGGGCGTACATCTACGTCGACTCGACCGTCGGCAAGGGAACCGTGTTCCGCGTCTTCATCCCGCGCTACGTGGCGCCGGAAGGCGAGAAAGGCGTCGCCGTCGCCGAGGTCGAGCCGCGCATCTCCGACCTCACCGGCAGCGCCACCATCCTCCTCGTCGAGGACGAGGAGGCCGTCCGGAGCTTCGCGGCGCGGGCCCTGGTATCGCGCGGCTACCGCGTCCACGAGGCGGGATCGGGCGTCGAGGCGCTCGAGGTGATGCAGGAGGCTGGCGGCCAGATCGACCTCGTCGTCTCGGACGTCGTGATGCCCGAGCTCGACGGACCCTCCCTGCTTCGCGAGCTCAGGAAGACCCGCCCCGAGCTCAAGATCATCTTCGTCTCGGGCTATGCCGAGGAGGCTTTCAGGAAGAACCTTCCCGAAGGCGAGGAATTCCACTTCCTGCCGAAGCCCTTCTCGCTCAAGCAGCTCGCCATCGCGGTCAAGGAGACGCTCGGCCGGTAGCCGCGATCAGCGGCGAGGCTCCGTCCTTCATCTCCTTCCGGCGCTCCACTTCGGCGTCGCTCGGCGTTTCGGCCGCGAAGGACCCGATTCTCACTTCGCCGTCCCGCTCGTAATTGGCGACGATGGCGCCGCGCGGCGATGTCCATGACTTGACGAACTTCAGCGTCCGCGGCGCGGCCCCCTCGCGAAACAGCCGCTTGCCGCTGCCGAGCACCAACGGGAAGATCATCAGCCGGAACTCGTCGATCAGGTCGTTGGCCTGCAGTGTGTGGATCAGTTCGCCGCTGCCCTGGATGAGCAGCACCGGTCCGTCGCCGTCCTTGAGATCGCGAAGCGCCGCCACCGGGTCCTTGCCCAGCCATTCGGTATGCTCCCAACCCAGCGACTCCGGCCGGTGCGTGGCGACGTACTTGGTCGCGCGGTTGAAGGCGTTGGCGATCTCGGCCGTGCCCGGATCGTAGCCCTCGGCGGACGGGTCGGTCGGCGCGAAGGGCCAGTAGGCCGCGAAGATGTCATAGGTGCGCCGGCCGAGCAGCAGGTCGAACGGAGAGCGGAAGGTCTCGTCGATCGCCGCGCCTAATTCGTCCTCCCACAGCGGCGCCTGCCAGCCGCCGAAGCGGAAGCCGCCGCTGGGATCTTCCTCCGGTCCGCCGGGCGCCTGCATGACGCCGTCGAGGGTGATGAACGTCGCTGCGATGATCTTGCGCATGTCCGCTTCCTCCATGTTCACCGTCACGACGAACGGAGCGGTCCGGATTCGACAGGGGGGCACGCCGTCATTCTTGGGCGAGGGCGTTCCGCCGTTCCGTTGCGGACGCAACTACCGCCAGAACCAGGGCACGTGCAGAAATCGTTCCGTGGCGCATGCATAATAGAGCTTGGAACGCCAAATCGAGAGATCGGGATTATCTCTGAGCCGGACCGCAAGCTTCTCACATTTCGGCCCCGTCCCGTGCAGGCTTCGAAAGTACGCGGAGGGACTCAAGTAGGTCGCTGCGATGTAGTTGGCTGACATCGCCAGCGACGTCAGAAAGAAGAGACCGACCACAAAGGCGGCTGCGCGCGCAGGAAGGCCGGAGAGCGAAATCCCGCTTCGCCTTTTCGCGACGGCTTCGATGCCTTTGCGGGCTTGTGGAACGCCACGCTCGGGCGGCACGGACGACGGGCTTGTCGTGAACACTACGACAATGAGAAGGCACAGCATGGAGGGGATCATCAGGCGGTTGCCCCAGGAGTCCCAACCAAAGGGGGCCCACCACAATGAGAAGGCAAAGAGCGACACCACCACCTGCCCCGCGGCAGCTGCAACCGCATAGCGATTCGGTCTTACGCCCGCCCAGCGAATGCCAATGACAACAGCGACGAATGACAGGAGCCAGAACGCCAAGACTCCGCCGTTCGGCGATAGAATCGACGCAATCAGAAACCGTCCGCTGATTGCCAATGGCGGTGATGTCTCTGCGGCTACCGAGATATACGCCATGGGCAAAGGAGAGTGATATCGTTGATAGTTGTATACCCCCTGTACCGCCAATGATAAAATTACCGGAACTAGGACGAATAACACTAAACGGGTTGAATTAGACCGTATAACCCTAGTTAACGTCGGGATAGTTCCATCGAATATGGCTAGAAAAATCACAAACAAGGCGCCGCCTACGACGAGAGGGGCGATAGCGGTGTCTTTGTACAATGGAAGCAGGAAAGCGATTAGCGGTAGTATAAGTTTTTCTGAACAATTTCTGGTCGGCTCGGAAGTCATAAATCTGGAAAGGCTTACAATGAAAAGACCCAACATAACTCCGGATTGCACTTCGAGAGCGCCGGAATGTACGTAGTAGACAGGGACGGGGCTACATAGCAGAGCTGCAAGATAGATCGCTGTGCGATTGCCGAGGGTCGGCAGCCGGGCTGCGATCGCCGAGGCAATAGGGAGCAGCAGAAACAGATAGTTCGCTATCCAGAGCACGACATCCGGCGATGCTGTGCCCTGAAATAAAGCGATTGCACCGGAGTTAAGGAGATATGCGATAGGAAATTGGCTCAGGCTACTACATGCGGGCTCTGCAACGCATCTTGCTAGCGTCTCCCAGTCGTGACGCCATGTGGCGACATCGGTGCCGTTGAAGAACGATAGTCCGCTGGCTGCTATCGCTATGCCGAGCAGTATCAGAAATCCGTAGCGAATATATGCCGGCGGTGCGGGAAAAGAAGTCACGGAGCCAACCGAGTAGGGTAGTAGAGGACGGATCCATCCTCGAATCCGCTGGGCATGCTGGAAAAGCCATCCGCGAACAGGTGGCCCGACGTTTGGTTCATCGATTCCGAGAGAAGGTAGATGTTCTGGTCGGAGATCCGGCGAGAAAGCTTATCGTAATTGCAGTGGTATTTCTTTTGTTTCCGCAGAGTCCGCGCAGCGTAGAAGTTGTTCGTCTTGAGATTGTTTTCGGTGGCAAAGAAGCCGACCGCCTCGTAGTTTCGCCCGCCTCCAGGCGTATTCTGCATGTCGCATTGCCAGGGCGGATAGACCAGCACCGCCTTGATCGAACGCAGGTCCAAGTGGACCGCTCGAGACAAATTGTCGATCCGCTGAAACGCCGTGATGGTCTGGCGCATGTTCGTGGCGATTGGCTGCACGTCGATGATCTGCACGACGAGAAGTGCGCTTAGCAGGTAGGCGGTTGGTTTTGCGCCAAGACGCCATACGCTCATCGCCACAGCGGCGACGACCAGCCAGAACGCCGACATCCAGAAGAAGCGACCGCCCGAACGGAACCGTGAGAGCATATCGGTGATGGCGGTCCCGAGCGGAATGTCGATCTTCACGTTGCCGACGGTCACGACGTTCGAAACGGCCAGAATGAAGAATGCCGCGACGATGAAAATGACCCACCACAGGGGAAATCGCCGGCGTCTTGAAGGAAGCACCGACAGGACGAGCGTAAGGGCGAGCAGCACCAGAATGCCGACGCCGAGATAGTTGTAGCCTTCGAAGGATTGGCCGCCCGTAGGATCGGGGACATCGAGCGGGAGAAGCCTGGCAAGCCCGTTGGAATCGAGAGGGCCAAGCATGTTCATGCTGAAATGCCCGAACGACCCGCCTCCAACGCTTGCGGCGCCGAGGAAGCCGAAGAGCCACAGGGCCAGGATGGCGGTGCCGAAATAGACGCCGATCATGAGCGGCCCGAGAATCCATCGGCGGTGGGTGATGGTGTCCACGATCACGATGATCGCTCCCGAACCCCCCACCATGAGCGCTAGATACGGATTGATCCCGCAGGCGAGAAAGAGGACGGCGCAATTGGCGAGAAGCCAGCGCGGCGGCGTGCTTGCCGTCGTCGCTAGAAAAGCCCAGATCGCCAGCGTAAGCACCCACTTGGAGGAGAGCGCCGTGTGACCGAAGAAGCGGTGGCTGACGATAGGAATGAGCAACCAGATGAGACTGCCGACAAAACCGATATACGTCGCGAGGTTGCGCGGTACGTCAGGGTTTGCCAGCTTCACCGCTTGTCGGACCGCCAGATAGCCAAAGACGGCCTGCAGCATCATCGCCGCCACGAAGTACACGCCGAGATACTGCCCGGACAGGTTCAGTCCATTCAGCGCCTTTGCCGCGAGAAGCAGGATCGGGATCGGGTCGAACAGGCTGATGTTCATTTGAAGCGGGTAGCTCATGCTGTTCGAAGACAGCCACGACGCACCCGGATCGCTGATGAATTGAGACCAGGAGACGTAAACTTGGGCCAAATCGCCCCAGACCCATGCCGTGTTGCCCGGATCGATATTGGCCGGGCCGAGCGTGTACATCGTCCACACGACGGCAACGACGACGGCGGCGGTTATCGCCAGGATCTCTAGTCGGCTATCCCACAAGGCATGCCGGGTCCGCGCAACCCAAGTCCCACCCCTAGCTGCATTCATAGCCCATCGGTCCCTTCGGACTATGCTCGAACGGATCGACCAGTGCGTCGGTGTATTCGCCCGCAAGCAGGCGATGCCGCGGCATGAAATGGGTGCGGATGAAGCGGCTGAGCGAGGCGAGCTGGTCGCCCTTCGGCGTCAGTGTCACGCAGCCGTCCTCGATGACGATCGTGCCGGATTCGAGCTGCTCGGTGAGGCGGACGTCGACGAGGCGGTACTCGGGCATGTATTCGGTGACGAAGACGTCGCCGATGGCATCGGCCCGGATTCCGCCGCCGCGCTGCTGGAGCTTTTCGAGGATGTAGAAGGACAGCGAACGGTCGAGCACCGCGGGACCGGAGAGGGCGAAGGCGTAGCCGCCGAGAATCCAGACGCAGACGAGCAGCACCTTCTCGAAGCCGGAGAACCTGCGGCGCACGAAAAGCCACAGCACCGCGGCCATCACGACCGCGGCAAGGGCGGCGTCGAGCAGGGCGCCGTAGAGGACGACATCGACCGTAAACCACCGCGCGTGCGCGAGGTAGAAGGCGATCGTCAGGAGCGCGAAGGCGATCGTCAGCAGGATCGCCAGCGCCGGCTTGCTGGTCAGGATTCTTCCGAGGGCGGTCATCGCGTGAACACGAGGTGCCGGTTGCCGAAGTAGCTTAGGACGACCTGCAGTCCGGCGGCCAGCAGGAACCCCAGCCGGTAGTCCTGGCCGCCGACATCCGTCCACAGGAAGAGCACGACCGCGTTGGCGACCGCCAGCACCGCATAGAGCAGGCCGAAGCGCGCCAGGTGGTGGCCCAGCGGAGCGTTGGCCCGCCCGCGGAACGCGACGTGGCGGTTGCCGAGGAAGGACGCGGTGATCCCGAAGCAGGCGGCGATGAAGTTGGCGAGGCCGACCGGATAGATCGCGAGCAGCTCCACCGCGGCATGGAGTACGCCGTAGTGCACGCCGGTCGCGGCAAGTCCGTTCAGGACGAAGAGCGCCGGCTCACGCGCGTGGTTCGGCAACGAGGATTTCATCGACGAAGACATCGTGCTCGATCGGGTGAAGCGCCGAGTTGCGCGAGATGCCGGCCAGCATGAGGCACATGAGCGTCAGGGCGCCGGTCTGGAAGAGGATCAGGACCAGCACGCCGAGCGCGACCGAGAACCAGCCCGGCGTCGCGAGGCCGAAGGCCTTGAGGATAGCGGCCACGGCGATCCCCACCGCCGACAGGCCCATCACGACCAGGCAGAACAGCCCGACCCGCACCAGCACGTCCTCGGCGAACACCATCAGTGCCCGGAATCCATGCAGGACCAGGCCGGCGAAGTTCATCCGGCTCTGGCCGGCGTAGCGCGGCCCGCGATGGATCGCCCGCGGCGCGATCTTCAGCTTCGAGGCGATGAGGCACGCCGCGACATGGGTCCACAATTCCTGCATGGCGGCGAGGCGCTTCACCGCCGTCGGCCGGAGCGCCATGAAATTCCCGAAGCTGATCTCGCGGCCCGCGAACAGGCGGA
>JBIQKL010000032.1:19319-22180 GCA_044506555.1 Hyphomicrobiales bacterium
GGCCGGAGCGCCATGAAATTCCCGAAGCTGATCTCGCGGCCCGCGAACAGGCGGAAGAACAGGCGATAGACCTGGTAGAAGGCCTTGAAGCGCACGGTCTCGACGCGGCTGGCGCGGCTTGCCACGGCGGCGTCGGCGCCGGCGGCGTCGAGTGCCGAGATCAGTTCGGGAATCGTCTCGGGCAGGTCCTCGCCGTCGGAATCCATCACGATGCAGAGCGCATCGGGCGCCACGTCCGCGACGTAGCAGATGCCGATCGCGATGGCCCGCTGGTGGCCGACATTGCGCTTGAGCCGCAGCACCACGCCGTGGAGGCCGGCTTCGGCGATGATGCCGGGCTCGACCGGCACCCGCACCGAGCCGTCGTCGACCGCCACGATGTAGAGGTCGGGACCGAGCGCCTTGCGGAGCTCGCGGAACAGCCGCGCGGCGGCCTCGCTGTCCTCGTAGATCGGGGTGACGACGATGGTCCGCGACATCGACGGCCTATGCAAGAACGGACCGGAAATAGGCGACGGTCTCACGGAGGCCGTCGTCGAGCGGCACGCGCGGGCTCCAGCCGAGCTCCGTCCGCGCCAGCGCGATATCGGGCTGCCTCTGCCGGGGGTCGTCCTGGGGCAGGGGGCGAAACTCGAGGCGAGACGACCCGCCGACCAGCGCGAGCACCTTCTCGGCGAGCTCGAGGATGGTGAACTCGCCGGGATTGCCGATGTTGACGGGACCTGTGAGGTCTGCCCGGCTGTCCATCAGCAGGACCATCCCGTCGATGAGATCGTCGACGTAGCAGAAGCTCCGGGTCTGCGATCCGTCGCCGTAGATCGTGATCGGCTCGCCGCGGAGCGCCTGCACGATGAAGTTGGACACCACCCGGCCGTCATTGGGATGCATCCGCGGACCATAGGTATTGAAGATCCGCATCACCTTGATCTCCAGCGCGTGCTGGCGATGATAGTCGAAGAACAGCGTCTCTGCGCAGCGCTTGCCTTCGTCATAGCAGGAGCGGATGCCGATCGGATTGACCCGGCCCCAGTAGCTTTCCGGCTGGGGATGGATTTCGGGGTCGCCGTAGACCTCCGAGGTCGAGGCCTGGAGGATGCGCGCGTGCAGGCGCTTGGCGAGCCCCAGCATGTTGATCGCGCCGTGGACGCTGGTCTTCGTGGTCTGGACGGGATCGTGCTGGTAATGGATCGGGGAGGCCGGGCAGGCGAGGTTGTAGATCCGGTCGACCTCGACATAGAGCGGGATGGTCACGTCGTGCCGCGCCAGCTCGAAGGCGGAATTGCCGATCAGGTGCCGGATGTTGCGCTTGTCGCCGGTGAAGAAATTGTCGACGCAGAGCACGTCGTGGCCCTGGGCGATCAGGCGGTCGCAGAGATGCGAGCCGAGAAAGCCTGCGCCGCCCGTCACCAGTACGCGCTGCGGGTCCGATCCCATGCCCGCCATCGGCTAGCCTGCCGCGCCGTCCGGACCGGGCGCGCGGCAGTCCGCCTGTCGCTGCTCCCCGACCCCTGTCCCGATACCGCTCACGAATCCCCCGATGTCGCCGGCCGCCACGTGATGTCGGCGACCTTCTGCCATAACGTGGCAACGATGGCGAGTACCAGGTCCGGCATAACGCGCCAAGCGAACTGGCTTGCTCGACGACGCAGAAAAGGTTGATGCGTTGCCGATCGTCGGGCGAACCCAGCGCGCCGGCGATCGCGCCCCACGCCATATCGAGGGCCGCCGAACAGGGCGACGCCGCCGAGCACCGAGGCGTGCCGTCTTCTCGTTCCAGCCGAACAGAGTGCCGGCAGGGGCTGCAGCCGCCGTCAATGCTGCCCGTGATCGCCGGTGGGCACCGCGGCGAGCGCGACGCCGGCTTCCGCGATGGCGCGCCGCGGTGACCGCCGGCAGCGCGGCGCTTTCCGTCCGTGGCAGGAGCTCCTGCTTGTCGAATGGAACAAGTATGGTGGATATCAAGCATTTATCTTGTTACGTTATCACCGTTCACGAAGATCATGGCGCGCTGGTAGGCGAGCACATCGAGGGCAATGTTCAGATGGATGGATCGGCTACCGCCTCGCTCGCCGGACTTGCGCGGCCCTCTGGCGCGCTCGCCATGGTCGCCACCGACCAGCGCGAATCGCTCCGCAGCATGTTCGCCGAGGCGCAAGGGGGCCCGATCGCCGACGAGACCCTCGTCCGCTTCAAGGAGGCCGTCACCGAGGCGCTGGCGCCGATCGCCTCGGCCATGCTCTTCGACCGCCACTTCGGCCTCTCGTCCTTCGATCTTGCCGGGCGGATCGCGCCGGGCTGCGGTCGGATGATGGCGGCCGACGCACTGGCGCAGCCGGCCGGCAAGCCGGTCGAGGATACCGACATCGACCGAGAGGTCTCGCCGGAGGCGGCGCGGGACCGCGGCGCCATCGCCCTGAAGCTGCTCCTCATCTGGAGGCCCGACGCGACCCGGAGCCGCAACGTCTATATCGCCCGCCGCTTCATGGAGCTGAGCCGCCGGGCCGGGCTGCTCGGCATCGTCGAACCCGTCGTCCGTCCGTCTGAATCCGAGTCCCGCGAGGCGCTGATCCTCGACGCGGCGCGCGAACTCGCGGCGGTGAAGCCCGATCTCTACAAATGCGAGGTGCCGTTCCAGGGCAGGGAGAGCGATTCGGCGATAGCCGAGGTCTGCGCCGAGATCGATGCGATCTCGCCCTGTCCGTGGGTCGTGCTGTCGCAAGGCGTCCCCGCCGATCGTTTCCCCAATGCCGTCGCGATCGCCTGCGCCAACGGCGCGTCGGGCTTCCTCGCCGGCCGGGCCGTGTGGGCCGACACCATCCGCCAGGACGACTATGCCGCGGCGATCCGCAGCATGTCGGTGG
>JBIQKL010000032.1:22280-34188 GCA_044506555.1 Hyphomicrobiales bacterium
TCACCGGACTTTGCCCGCCCTTTTCGATTGACCTCGCGGTGCGGAGCGTCAAGACCTTCCGATTGCCCCACCTTTCCCGTGAGGCAGCGCGATACCGCCGCCGTGAAGGAACGCAATCGATGCCGCTCGTTCTCCTCGACAGACCGGAAGACGGCATAGCCGTCCTCACCCTCAACCGGCCGGAGAAGCTGAACGCGCTGTCGACAGCGCTGCTCGCCGAGTTCAACGCTGCGCTGGACGCCGTCGAGGCCGATCCCGCCGTGCGCGTCCTGATCCTGACCGGCGCCGGCGAGAAGGCCTTCGCCGCCGGGGCCGACATCGCCGAATACCAGGGCCGCCGCGACAAGGCGTTCATGGATTTCCAGTTCGCCGGGCGGCGCATCAACGACCGGCTCGAGGCGTTTCCGAAGCCGACCATCGCCGCGGTGAACGGCTATGCGCTCGGCGGCGGGTTCGAGATCGTGCTCTGCTGCGACGTGATCGTGGTCTCGACCAGCGCGCGGCTCGGCTTGCCGGAGGGGCTGCTAGGCCTGTCGCCCGGAGGCGGCGGAACGCAGCGCCTGATCCGCTCGCTCGGCCGCCACGTCGCGGCCGACCTGCTCCTCACCGCGTGGCGTCTGAAGGGCGAGCGCGCCCATGAACTCGGCCTCGCCGCCGCGCTATGCGAGCCTGATGCGCTGATCGAGACGGCGCTGGGCAAGGCGCGGGCGATGCTGAAGGTCGCGCCGCTGGCGCTCGCCGAGATGAAGCGCCTGATCCGCATCGGCGCCGACGCCGCCCTGCCGACGGCGCTCGCCCTCGAGCAGGAAGTGCTGTTCCGCCTCTATTGCTCTGCGGACGGCCAGGAAGGCATCGATGCCTTCCTCGAGAAGCGGACGCCTCAGTTCAAGGGAATCTGACGGGGGCCACGACGGCTTCGCAGGCATGGCGTGGGACCATCCGCGTTGGTTCGATCCGGTCGCGAAGGGCGTGGCGCAGTGCACCGCCGGGCATCCGACGACGAGATCGAGCGGACCCGCCCTGGCCTCCGCGACTTCGGTGCCTCACCACCGTCACCACCAACGTGATCCAGTGGACCGAACTCGGGGCCCAGCTGCTCCGCGCCGATCGCGCCGGCTCGGTACCGGACCTGGTCATGCTGTATTCGCCCTACATGCAGGCTCAGGTCGCGGCGGGGACGCTCCTGCCGCTCAACCCGCTGATCGACGCCTGGCCCGAGGCGGATCGGGAAGACGTCATCACCGTGCCGATGGCCTACGATTCGCAAGGGAACCTCTACGGCCTTCCCTACGAACTGCGGGCCTACGGCATCATGTACCGCTCGGACCTCTTCAAGGAGGCGGGCATCGCAGCGAGGATAGCACCCTGCCGGTGCCGTCCGGGCCCGGCCTCGGGGTCGAGATCGACCGCGACTTCGTCGCCCGCTACCGGACCGACGGCCGCTGAGGCGGCTCACGCCAGCGCTGGCCGGACGACGTTGAGGAGCGGTCGGCCGGACGCCAGCCGGTTGATGTTCCCAGCGATCACCTCGCGCCGATGGGCGATGGTGCCGGTGCTCAGGCCCGACATGTGCGGTGTCATCACGACGTTGTCGAGCTCGTGGAACGGCAGCCGCGACGGCAGGGTCGGACGGCCATCGGCGTCGGGATAGACGTACCAGGTGTCGATGACCGCGCCGCCGATCCGCCTGTCCTTCAGCGCGTCGTACAGCGCCTGCTCGTCGACCACCGGCCCGCGCCCGACATTGACGATCAGCGCACCGCCCCGCATCGCCGCCAGCGCCTCGCGCCCGACGAGAGAGGCCGTCTCGGTCGTCAGCGGCAGGGTGTTGACCACCACGTCGGCGCGACCGAGCAGCGGCGCCATGTCGCCGAGGCCGGACGACAGGTCGACCGAATCGGATTCGACTGGGCTGCGGTTCGCTACGAGGACGGTCATCCCGAACGCCTTCGCCAGGCGCGCCAACGCCTTGCCGATATGGCCGAAGCCGAGGATGCAGATCGTCAGCATGCCGACCTCGCCGCGGATCTCCGGGGCCGCCTGACCCGCCCAGTAAGGCCAGTCGCCCTGTCGAAGGCGGCGGTCGGCCTCGGCCAGCGGGATGGTGCGCGCCAGCAGCGCCGCCATGACGTATTCGGCGATGGCGCGCTCATGCCCGAAGCAGTTGCACAATGTCGTCTGCGGCGGCAGCGCCGCGACGTCCACCTTGTTGTATCCCGCTCCCGGGACCTGGAGCAGCCTGAGGCGCGACGAAGCCCCCATCCCGGCATCGAAATGGGCGGAAACCAGCACGTCGGCGTCGCGGCAGAGATCGGCGCCGCCGTGATCCTCCGCCCATTCGACAACCGTGTGCCGTTCGTCGAGGAGGTTCTCGATGTCCCGGCGGAACGGCCTGACATTCGATCCGTAGAAGACAACGTTCACGTCCGGCTCGCTCCGCTGCTGTCATCGAGGAATCCGGGGCTCCGCTCCGGAGCCTTCCGGCGACAGGCGAGCTTATCGCGCAGCGCGCGCGATGTCCGTGAGCAAACGGCGTTGTGCGGCAATTCTATCGGTGCCGGAACGGGTTCCCGACCGCCCTCGCACCGCTGAGAGTCTGCCCCCGAGCTTCACTAAGCGCAGCGGATTCGTTTAGGGGAACAGCGCCTGCTGCATGAGGCCGGTGTTCTCCTCGATGTCGAACATCAGGTTGAAGTTCTGCACGGCCTGTCCGGCCGAGCCCTTCACCAGGTTGTCGATCACCGAAATGACGATGGCACGGCCCGGGATGCGGTCCTTGACGACGCCGATATGGCAGTAGTTCGAGCCGCGGACGGTCTGGGTCTGCGGCAGGATGCCGGCCGGCGCGACATGGACGAAGGTCTCGTCGCGATAGGCATCCATGAGCGCGGCGCGGAGGTCGTCGGCGGAGGCGCCGCCGGCGAGCCGGACATAGGACGTGCAGAGCTCGCCGCGGCTCATCGGAATGAGGTGCGGCGTGAAGTTGACCACGATGTCCTGCCCGGACGCCTTGGAGATCTCCTGCTCGATCTCGGGCATGTGGCGGTGCTTGCCGACCGCATAGGGCGACAGCCCTTCGCCCGCCTCGGTGAACAGGAGGTTCTGCTTGAGACCGCGTCCGGCTCCCGAGACGCCGGACTTCGCGTCGATGACGATGTCGCCGACGTCGATCAGGCGGCCGGAGGCGAGCGGCAGCAGCGCCAGCAGCGACGCAGTCGGGTAGCAGCCGGGGCAGGCGACCAGCCGCGCGTCGCGGATCGCGGTCCGGTAATGCTCGGTCAGGCCGTAGACCGCCTCGGCCTGCAGGTCCATGGCGATGTGGTCGTTGCCGTACCACGCCTTGTAGGTGTCGGCATTCCGCAGCCGGAAATCCGCCGACATGTCGATGAACTTGATCCGCGGATGCTCCGCCAGCACCGAGCGAGTGATCTCCTGCGTGGTGCCGTGGGGTAGCCCGCAGAACACCGCGTCGACGCTTCCCCAGTCGGCGTCCTCGACGGTGGTGAGGCGCGGCAGGTCGACGAAGCTGAAATGCGGGAACACCTCGGCCATCGCCTTGCCGGCATGGGTGTTGGCGGTCAGTGCCGTGATCTCCATGCGCGGGTGGCGGAGGGCAAGTCGGACGAGGTCGGCGCCCGTGTAGCCCGACGCGCCCAACACGCCGATCCGAATCCTGTCGCTCATGGAATAATCACTCCTCACCCCTATGCGGGCGCCAGATATCGTATTCTCATGGCGCTTTTCCAATCACGAAAGGTTTCGCCGATGCCGATCCTCACCTCCGTCACCGAACTGGAAGCACTCTACGGGCTGCCCGCCGAGACCGCGAAGGTGAAGGTGACGGATCGCGTGACGCCGCATTACCGCGCCTTCATCGAGGCCTCGCCCTTCGTCGCGCTGGCGACCTCGGGCCCCGAGGGGCTCGACTGCTCGCCGCGCGGCGACCGGCCCGGCTTCGTCCACATCCACGACGAACGGACGCTGATGATCCCCGACCGGAAGGGCAACAACCGGACCGATTCGCTCCGCAACATCATCCGCGATCCGCGCTGCGGGCTGCTGTTCCTCGTCCCCGGTTCGGGCACCACGCTTCGCGTCAACGGCCGTGCCGGGATCGATACCGACGAGGCGCTGTGCGCGGCGTTCTCGGTCGAGGGCAAGACGCCGCGTTCGGTGGTCGTGCTGTCGGTCGAGGCGGTCTACTTCCAGTGCTCGCGGGCCGTGCTGCGCTCGGAGCTGTGGAATCCGGAGCGCCATGTCGACCCGGCGACGCTGCCGACGCCGGGCAGCATCCTCGCCGCGCTCAGCGGCGGCCAGGTGGGCGGCGAGGACTACGACCGCGCCTGGCCGCGCCGGGCACGGGAATCGATGTGGTGATGGCGCGGCACTACCCCCGCCGGCGCTCGGCCAGCAGGCCGAGGTAGTAGAGCCCGACGGTGGCACCGGCGATGGCCGTGATGTCGGCGTGGTCGTAGGGCGGGGCGACCTCGACCACGTCGCCGCCGACGAAGTCGACCGTGCCGAGCCCGCGGAGGATCGCAAGCGCCTCGCGGGAGGAAAGGCCGCCGGCCACCGGGGTTCCGGTGCCTGGCGCAAAGGCCGGGTCGAGGCAGTCGATGTCGAAGGTCATGTAGGCCGGCGCCTCGCCGACCTGTTCGCGGATGCGGGCGATCACCCCGGCCGTGCCGAGCGAGTCGATGGCGTGGCCGTGGATGATGGCGATGCCGCAGTCCTCCGGCGCCACCGTCCGGATGCCGACCTGGATCGATCGTGCCGGGTCGATCAGCTCCTCGCGGACGGCGCGGGCGACGAAGCCGCCATGCGAGATGCCGCCGTGGTCGGGCCAGGTGTCCTGGTGCGCGTCGAACTGGACCAGCGCCAGCGGCCCGTGTCGTGCCGCGTGGGCGCGGAGCAGCGGGTAGGTGACGAAGTGGTCGCCGCCGAGTGAGAAGAGCTGCGCGCCGGCGGCGATGATCGCCTTGGCCTGTGCCTCGATCGCGTCTTCGAAGCGCATCGGCTGGGTGATGTCGAATCCGGCGTCGCCGTAGTCGACCACGGCGAGCGTCTCGAACGGGTCGAAGCCGAAGGGGTATTGCGGGTCGCCGTCGAAGATCGCCGAGGCCCGGCGGATGGCCGAGGGCCCGAAGCGGCTGCCGGGGCGGTTCGACACGGCCTGGTCGAACGGGATGCCCCAGACCACCGCGTCGACGCCGGCAAGATCGCGGCTGTAGCGGCGGCGCATGAAGGAGAGGGCGCCTCCGAAGGTCGCGTCGAGGCTGCCGCCCATCAGCGGCCCGAAGACGGCGTTGTCGGTCTGGGGGCGGATATCGTCGCTCATGCCAGACCTGTAGCCCGAACCGCGCGGCTTGTCAGTCGTCCGCGATCGGCCCCAAGCGCGGCGGCGTTCGCCAGTCGGAGCAGTCCCAGCCGAGGAGGTGCTCGACGGCGTCGATGTCGCTTGCGAAGAACGGGTAGGCGGCGTTCCAGTCGTCGCGCGAGATCGGGCTCGCATTGCCGGCATTGGCGTGGACGGCGGACGGCCGTGCCACCGCGGTGAGCGGCGGGGCGCCGAGAAAGCGGCAGACGGCGTCCGCGATGCCGTGCTGGTCGGCGAAGAAGCGCTCCGACTTGAGGAACAACATGCGCTCCCCGGGGAACCGAGCGCGGAGGCGGGCGATCTGCGGCGCGTAGAGGCTCCGGCCGATATGCGACAGGCCCTTGTCGTGATGGCCCGGATCGCGGCGCCGGGCGCGATCCTCGCGCGCCAGCCGCTCGCCGAACGAGGCGACCCCGGGTCCGCCGTTCTCCCGTGTCTTCCGCTCGAGGTGGCCCCAGTGCGAGTAGGCGCGGAGCACCGGGTTCCGAAACAGGACGACGATGCGGGCGTCCGCGTTGTAGGCGCGGATGCGCTCGAGAGCGCCGGGCCAGTAGACGTAGGAGGGCGTGATCTCGCCGGCGAGCGGCCGGTCGAAATAGAACTCGCCCTGGAGCGCGGCGTACCCGTCCCGTGGTGCGCTGCCGTCGAAGCGGCCGTCCTCGTCGAAGTAGTGGAGTTCCTTCCGGCGCGCGGGCAGCTCGATGGCGGGATGCAGGCGGAGCAGGCGGTCGAGGCTCGTCGTGCCGCCCTTCTGCACACCGACGACGAAGAAATCGAGCTTCCGCGCACGGCGTCGCGTGCCCGCGCCGCGCCAGCGGAACGTGATCAGGTCGCGGAGGGTGTCGTCGAGGGACATGCGACGATGTCTAGAAGCTCGCCGGGCAACAAAAAAGGGGCAGCGGAGGCTGCCCCTTCTTGAGATGCGGCGAAGCGCGCGGCTAGCGCTTCGAGAACTGGAACGAACGGCGTGCCTTGGCCCGGCCGTACTTCTTGCGCTCGACCGTGCGCGAGTCGCGGGTCAGGAAGCCGGCCTTCTTGAGTGCGCTTCGAAGCTCCGGCTCGTAGTAGGTGAGGGCCTTCGAGATACCGTGGCGGAGCGCGCCCGCCTGGCCCGAGAGGCCGCCGCCGGAGACGGTGGCGCGCACGTCGTACTGGCCGGTCCGGTTCGCGGCGATGATCGGCTGCTCGACGATCATCTGCAGCACCGGACGCGCGAAGTAATCGGTGTAGTCCTTGTCGTTGATGACGATGCGTCCGGCACCGCGGGTGACCCAGACGCGGGCGACGGCATCCTTGCGCTTGCCGGTGGCATAGGCGCGGCCCTGGGCATCCAGCTTCTGGACGTGCACCGGAGCCTCGACCACCTGCGGGGCGAGATCCTGGAGGGATTGCAGGTCGGCCATGATCAGGCGGTCCTTATGTTCTTGTGGCTCAGCGCGGCGAGATCGAGCTTCTCAGGCTGCTGAGCTTCATGGGGATGGTCCGAACCCTTATAGATGCGCAGGTTCTTGAGCTGGCGGCGAGCGAGGGGACCGTCCGGCATCATGCGCTCGACGGCCTTCTCGAGCACGCGCTCGGGAAACTTGCCCTCGAGGATGGCGCGAGCCTTCCGCTCCTTGATGCCGCCGACATGGCCGGTGTGCCAGTAATAGGTCTTGTCCTCGCGCTTATGGCCGGTGAGGACGACCTTGTCGGCGTTGATGACGATGATGTTGTCGCCGCAATCGACATGGGGCGTATAGGTCGCAAGGTGCTTGCCGCGGAGGCGTCGGGCGAGGATCGCCGCGAGGCGACCGACGACCGCGCCGTCGGCGTCGATCAGCACCCACTTCTTGTCGACTTCCGCGGGCTTGGCGGAGAAGGTCTTCATGGGCTGAGGTCCATCGATACAGAAAGGCGACGCATCAGGCGCCGCCACCGCGCGCTATCTACGTGCGCCATGGCGCCTCGTCAAGCAGAAATCGACAGGAAAATCATACCCATAGCGAAGCGGTAGTCAGATACCGCAGCGATCGCCGCCGGACGTGCGCTCGTGCCGTCTTGCGCTCGGCGTGCCGGTCTGGTCAATGCGTCGGGCACCGAGGAGAGAGCCGAAGCGATGTCCGAAGCCCCGAAGCCGCTCAACTATTCCGACGAATTTCTCCGGAGGGTACTCGGCTCGGTCAAGACGATCGCCGTCGTGGGTGCTTCGGCCAACCGCTCCCGGCCGGTGTACATCGTCACCAAGTTCCTGATCTCGAAGGGCTTCCGGGTCTTCCCGGTGAATCCGGGGCATGCCGGTGGGGAAATCCTCGGCCGGCCGGTCTATGCGAAGCTCGCCGACATCCCCGAGCCGATCGACCTGGTCGACATCTTCCGGCGGGCCGACGCGGTGCCGGGCGTCGTCGACGAAGTCCTGGCGCTCGATCCGAAGCCGAAGGTGATCTGGATGCAACTCACCATCCGCAACGACGAGGCCGCGGCCAAGGCCGAGGCGGCGGGCATCACCGTCGTCATGGACCGTTGCACCAAGATCGAATACGGCCGGCTCGTCGGCGAGAACTCCTGGGCCGGCATCAATTCGCGCATCATCGACTCGCGCCGCCCGGTCGGCACGGTGCAGTACCAGCGGTTCCGCTTGCCCGGCGTGGTGGATCGCGGCGAGGGCAAGTGATTGTCATCGGCGGTTCGGTTCGCATGACGTCCCGGACGTTGCGAGGGGTGGCCGGGTAGTGGAGTTCATCTCCACCGCTCGTTCCCGCGCATGCGGGAACCCAGCTTTTCGCAGTCGCCGTCCGAGGATGGAAGAACTGGATCCCCGCGTGCGCGGGGATGAGCGGACTTGAGGGCTGGTCGAGGAGCATGCCCACGCGCAGCAAACGCGATGGGAGTCGGCCGAATCGCCGCTGAGCCTTGCCGCGGGTGAATTTTCCCCTCCTCGCCTGGCCGGGGGGAGCGATTTGTTTGGCTTTGTGCGCCCCCGAGGCTAGAACACCGCGACCCGGGCCGGATACGCCCGAACCTGACGAGGGAGACGACGATGAGCGAAGACCACGTGCCCGGATTTGCGACCTTGGCCGTGCATGCCGGGGCCAAGCCGGATCCGACCACCGGCGCGCGTGCGACGCCGATCTACCAGACCACCTCCTACGTCTTCAACGATGCCGAGCATGCCGCCTCGCTGTTCGGTCTCCAAGCATTCGGCAACATCTATACCCGGATCATGAGCCCGACGAGCTCGGTGCTCGAGGAGCGCATCGCCGCGCTCGAGGGCGGCACCGCGGCCCTCGCCGTCGCCTCCGGCCATGCCGCGCAGTTCGTCGCCCTCCACGCGATGATGGTGCCCGGCGACGAGTTCATCGCCGCGCGCCAGCTCTACGGCGGTTCGATCAACCAGTTCAACCACTCCTACAAGAGCTTCGGCTGGAACGTGAAGTGGGCGGACATCGACGACATCTCGAGCTTCGAGCAGGCGGTGTCGCCGAAGACCAAGGCCATCTTCGTCGAGTCGATCGCCAATCCCGGCGGCGCGGTGACCGACCTCGAAGCCGTCGCGGCCGTCGCCAAGAAGGCCGGCGTGCCGCTGATCGTCGACAACACCCTGGCCACGCCGTATCTCTGCCGGCCGCTCGATTTCGGCGCCGACATCGTGGTCCACTCGCTGACCAAGTTCATCGGCGGCCACGGCAATTCGATCGGCGGCATCATCGTCGACGGCGGCAAGTTCAACTGGACGGCCAGCGACCGCTATCCGTTCCTGTCGCAGCCGCGGCCGGAATACAACGGCATGATCCTCGGCGAGACCTTCGGCAACTTCGCCTTCGCCATCGCCTGCCGCGTGCTGGGGCTGCGCGACCTCGGCCCGGCGATCTCGCCGTTCAACTCGTTCCTGATCGCGACCGGCGCGGAGACGCTGCCGCTCCGCATGCAGCGGCACTCGGACAACGCCAAGGCGATCGCCGAGTATCTCGCCAAGCATCCGAAGGTGACCTGGGTGAGCTATGCCGGCCTTCCGGGCGACCGCTATTACCAGCGGGCGCAGAAATACTGCCCGAAGGGCGCCGGCGCGGTGCTGACCTTCGGTGTCGAGGGCGGCGAGGCGGCGGGCATCGCGGTGGTCGCCAACGTCAAGCTCTTCTCGCACGTCGCCAATCTCGGCGACACGCGGAGCCTGATCATCCACCCCTGGTCGACCACGCATTCGCAGCTGACGCCCGAGCAGCGGCGCGTCGCCGGCGCCGGCGAAGAGGTCGTCCGTCTCTCGGTCGGCATCGAGGACGTGGCCGACATCATCGCCGACCTCGACCAGGCGCTGGCCGCGGCCTGAGCGCGCACCGCGACGGGTGCCGCTTCCCGCGGCGCCCGTCCTTGGCTATGTGATGGAAATGGACGCACTCGATCTCCTTCGGACCCGCAAGTCGGTGTCATCCTCGTTTCTCGCCGCGCCGGGGCCCGACGCGGCGCAACTCGCGGAGATTCTCACCATCGCCTCGCGCGTGCCGGATCACGGCAAGCTGGCGCCGTGGCGGTTCATCGTGTTCGAGGGCGCTGCCCGCGAGCAGGCGGGCGACGCGCTCGCGGCGCTCTTCCGCGAGAAGAATCCCGAGGCCGACGACAAGAAGGTCGAGGACGAGCGGAAGCGCCTCGCCCAGGCGCCGCTGGTCGTCGCGGTGGTCAGCCGGGCCGCGCCGCACGTCAAGATTCCCGAGTTCGAGCAATTGCTCGCCGCCGGCAACGCGGCGATGAACCTCGTGCTGGCGGCGCACGCGCTCGGGTTCACGGCGCAATGGGTGACCGGCTGGATCGCCTACGACGCCGATGCCGGCAAGGTACTCGGCCTGCAGCCGGGCGAACGCTTCGTCGGCTTCATCCACATCGGCACCTCCACGGTGCCGTACCAGGACCGCCCGCGGCCGGACCTCGCCGCCATCGTCACGCGCTGGCAGTCGCCGGGATAGGGGACCGGGACCGGCGCCCGTTCAATACTTGAACTGTTCCGCGAGGATGCGCTCGTCCCACGAGTGATCCGGATCGAACATGATCAGGCTCTCGGCGTCGTTGTCCTGGGCGACCACCACCTCGACGACCGACTTGAACTCGACGTTGTCGGCGACGACGTTGATCGGCCGCTTCGGCGCCTCCATCGCCTCGATGCGGACCTCGACGCGGTCCGGCACCAGTGCGCCGCGCCAGGTGCGCGGGCGGAAGGCGCTGATCGGGGTGATGGCCAGCAGCGGCGCGTAGATCGGCAGGATCGGCCCGTGGGCGGAGAGGTTGTAGGCGGTCGATCCGGCCGGCGTGGCGACCAGCACGCCGTCACAGATCAATTCCTCCATGCGGACATGGCCGTCGATCGAGATGCGGAGCTTCGCCGCCTGGTACGATTGCCGGAGCAGCGACACCTCGTTGATGGCGTAGGCGGTGTGCGTCTCGCCGAAGGCGTCGGTCGCCCGCATCAGGAGCGGGTGGACGGCGGTGGTCACCGCGGCGCGGATCCGGTCCCGGAGCCCATCCTCCTGGAACTCGTTCATCAGGAAGCCGACCGAGCCGCAATTCATGCCGTAGATCGGCTTGCCGGTGTTCATGAAGGTGTGAAGCGTCTGCAGCATCAGGCCGTCGCCGCCGAGCGCGACCACGACGTCGGCCTCGGCCGGGTCGGCACCGTCGTAGCGCGCTGCGAGCCGGTCACGAGCCGCCCTGGCCTCGTCCGTACTCGAGGCGATGAACGCGATGACGTCTGCCGTTGATCCATTTGGCGCCATCGTATTCCCCGAGCTGCCGCGATCCGCGGCGTAGCATGCCGCTCGCCGCTTTTCCAATCCGTGATGGTCAGCGCCGTGCAGGGGGAGGCGCGGCGGGCTTGACGCGCACCAGGATCGACGGCCCGTTGGGCGTCTCCTCCCGCCGCACGTCGATGGAACCGACGTCGGAGACCAGGTCGGACAGCTTCTTGTACCCGAAATTCCGCGGGTCGAAGTCGGGCATCCGCTTGATCAGCACGTGGCCGACCATGCCGAGGGTCGCCCATCCGTCGTCGCCGGAGGCGTCGTCGACCGCCGATTCGATCTCGTCGACCGGCGGCTTGGCGCGGTGCGGGCGGCTGGAGGCCTCCTTCTCCTGGTCGAGCAGCAGGTCGCAGTAGAAGAAGCGGTCGCAGGCGGCGACATAGGGCGCCGTCGTCTTCTTCTCGCCGAAGCCGAACACTTCGAGCCCGTCTTCGCGGATGCGGCTCGCCAGCGTCGTGAAATCGCTGTCGCTGGAGGCTATGCAAATGCCCTGGAGGCTCTTCTGGTGAAGGAGATCCATCGCCTCGATGGCGAGCTTCATGTCGGTCGCGTTCTTGCCGCGCGAGGCCGGCGGGACGTGGACCGGCGTCAAGGCATATTCATGGAGCAGCGATTGCCAGGGCGCCATCGTCGAGCTCGCGAAGTGGCCGTATACCCGGCGCACGACGATCGTCCCGATCGCGGAGGCCTCGCGGATGATGATCGGCAGGAAGCTCGAGCGGACGTTGTCCGCATCGATGAGAAGCGCGAGCTTCTTGCTGCTGCC
>JBIQKL010000032.1:34288-40288 GCA_044506555.1 Hyphomicrobiales bacterium
ATAAGCGGTGGTCGATCCGTATCGCATTTTCCGGTACACGGCAGCCCCGCATATAGGTGACGATTTTGCCGGTTGCGGCAGAACCACGGCGTCGCTACTGGTGTTCAATATTCTTCACTGACAGGAATGCTTTCGATGGCAGCAGAACCGGCGCGATTCGTTCTCACGCTTGCATGCAACGACCGGCGCGGCATCGTTGCGGCGGTGGCCAATTCGATCGCCTCCCAGGACTGCAACATCGTCGAAAGCGCACAATATGGCGACGCCGAGACCGAGCGCTTCTTCATGCGCGTATCGTTCTCCGCGCCGGCGGCGGTCAGTGTCGAGTCGTTCAGCCGCGGCTTCTCGCCGGTGGCCCTCGGTTTCGGCTTCGACTGGAAGCTCCATGCCCTGGCGTCGAAGCCGCGGGCGCTGATCCTCGTCTCGAAGTTCGGTCATTGCCTCAACGACCTGCTCTATCGCCACGAGATCGGCTACCTGCCGATGGAACTCGTCGCGGTCGGCTCGAACCACGAGACCATGCGGCGGCGGGTCGAGGCCGAGGACGTTCCGTACATCCACTGGCCGGTGACCAAGGCGAACAAGGCCGAGCAGGAGGCCGAGATCATGGCCTTCGTCGATCGGGAGAGGATCGACCTCGTCGTGCTCGCCCGCTACATGCAGGTGCTGTCCGCGGAGATGGCGACGGCGCTGCTCGGGCGGGCAATCAATATCCATCATTCCTTCCTGCCGAGCTTCGTCGGGGCGAAGCCCTATCATCAGGCCTACGAGCGCGGGGTGAAGCTGATCGGCGCGACGGCGCACTACGTGACGCCGGTTCTCGACGGCGGCCCGATCATCGAGCAGGACGTCGGACGGGTGGACCATTCCATGTCGGCGGACGAATTCGTCGCCATGGGGCGCGACATCGAGGCGACCGTGCTGGCGCGCGCCGTCAAGTTCCATCTCGAGCACAGGGTGCTGATCAATGGCGAGCGAACCGTCGTCTTCCGCTAGGATCATCGACGGCAAGGCCGTCGCCGCGCGGGTCACCGACCGGATCGGCGAGGAGACGGTCCGCCTCGAGCAGGAGACCCACGTGGTTCCCGGCCTGGCGGTCGTGCTCGTCGGCGAGGATCCGGCGAGCCAGGTCTATGTCGGGGCGAAGGCGCGGAAGGCCGAGGAGCTCGGCTTCCACTCGATCCAGCATACCCTGTCCGCCGAGACGCCGGAAGCCGAGCTCATGGCGCTTGTCGCCGCGCTCAACGCCGACCGGGCGATCCACGGCATCCTCGTCCAGTTCCCGCTGCCGCCGGCGCTCGACCGCAACCGCGACAAGGTGATCGCCGCGATCGATCCCGATAAGGACGTCGACGGCCTCCACCCGCTCAATGCCGGCCGGCTGATGACCGGCATCGGCAGGCCGTTGGTGTCGTGCACGCCGGCCGGCTGCATGATCCTGATCCGCGATGCGCTCGGCGAGGACATCGCCGGGAAGGAAGCGGTGGTGATCGGCCGCTCGACGCTGGTCGGCAAGCCCACGGCGCAGCTTCTCCTCAACCGGAACTGCACCGTCACCATGGCGCATTCGAGGACCCGCGACCTCCCGGCGGTGGTGCGGCGGGCCGACATCGTCGTCGCCGCCGTCGGGCAGCCGGAGATGGTGCGCGGCGACTGGATCAAGCCGGGCGCGACGGTGATCGACGTGGGCATGAACCGCATCCCCGCGCCCGAGCGCGGCGAGGGCAAGACGCGCCTCGTCGGCGACGTGGCGTTTGCCGAGGTGGCCGCGGTAGCGGGGGCGATCACGCCGGTGCCGGGCGGCGTCGGCCCGATGACCATCGCCATGTTGATGGCCAACACGCTGACGGCGGCATGCCTTGGCGTGGGCCGGGAACCGCCGCGGTTCTGAGGCCTTCTCGTGCCCTTGCAGGGTGCTCGGCGCTTGACGCGATCGCGGGCCATCTCCACCGCTCATTCCCACGCACGCGGGAATCCAGCTTTCACAAGACCGGCATGCAGATGGAAGAACTGGATCCCCGCCTGCGCGGCGATGAGCGGATAGGGCGGTCCCGGATCATCCCAAGGGATGATCAGTCGCCGCTGGTCTCCGCGTTCGTCCGGAGCGCGACGATGGCCTCGTGGATGGCCGCCGCTCGCTGGGTGAAGGTGTGCATGCGGCGGACGTCGGCGCCGAGCCGGGCCGCGGTCGTGTCCCGGTCCGGATCGGCGAGCAGGCCGCGCAGAGCGGCGGCGAAGCTGGTACGGTCGGTGAATATCGGCACCGCCCCGTCGAGGATCGACGCGAGCCCCGGATTGGCGTCGGACAGCACCATCGCGTCGCAGGCGAGCACGTCGAAGACGCGGTTGTTGACCAGCGCCTCGGCCTTCTGGTCGTCCCAGTGGTCGTTGAGCACGACCTTGGCCCGCCGGTAGACGTCGGCGACCTCCTCCGTGGTGAGGCTGGCGCCGCGGATGTAGCGGCGGTCGACGAACGGCTCCCAGCGCGTTCCCCAGATCGCGACGTCGAAGCCTTCCTCCACAGCGAAGCGGACGGCGTCGCGATAGACCTTCCGCGAGTTGCCGACGAAGACGACGTCGATGTCCTTCGCGACGGTCGGGTCGGGGAAGAAGACGGACGTGTCGGTGCATTGGGGGAGCACCGCGACCCGCGTCTCCGGCGCGAGCTGTCGGACGCGTTCGGCGATGACGTCGGAGGCGCAGAGCACGACGTCGAAGCTGCGGACGAAGTCGGCGTCGATCCGATCGGGGTGGCTTATGATCCAGAGGACGTTGGTCTGCGCCGGGTCGGGCCGGTACTGCGCGATGCCGAACAGGTGGATCGCGATGTCGGCCGTTCGTGCCGGGTCGTGCCACTCCTCGAGCTTGTCGATCCGCACCTGGTATCCCAGCGCCCGCAGCGCCGACTGCAGGCCGCGAGCATAGTGCGTGTCGCCCCACACGTTCTCGTCTTGGGCGACCGGCGTGCAGATCTTGATCGCGACGAGCCGCCCGTCAGAAGGCTCAGGCGAGGGGCCGAGGATGCTGCGCACGTGGCCGGTATAGAGGCCGAGGCGGCGGGCACGGAGGCCGTAGTCCTCGGCGATGCCGCCGTGGGAATCCGCGTGGAACGGGCCGATCCGGTTCCAGGCCGACGCCGGGATCAGCAGGGGCCGGCCGGGGCGGGTCGTCGGCGTGACGGCGATGCCGCCGGGCAGGCTGCCGACCGCGGCGCTCCCGTCCGCTTCGGCGCCGGAGAGCCAGCCCAGGCCGGGCGCCGACTTCGCTGCCTGCATCAGCCGGAGGTCCCACAGTGGCCGGAGGGACTCGTCGCCGAGCACGCAGACGAAGCGCTCGGTCGCCAGCGCCATAAGGTGATTGACGCCCGCAGCGATGCCTTGGCCGCCGGGCGCCGCGAGGACGTCGGCGGGCAGGCCATCGCCACGGCGTAGTGCATAGGCGCCGAACGGCAGGCTGGTCGCCGTCCGGGCGCGCTCGAGGACGGCTTTCGGATCGTCGGTCGCCATGACGATGCCGATCCGATCGCGGAGGAAGCCCAGCTCGAGGTCCTCGAAGATGGCGGCGGCGCGCGTCTTGAGGAAGGGCGAACGGGTGGTGAAGTGCTCGGTCGCGAACCGGCGGCCGGAATCGCCCATCCGCCGCAGAAGCTCCGGATCGTCGTGCAGGCGCTGGAGCGCCGCGCACCATGCGTCCGGCGTATTCTCGCAGACGAAGCCGGTGACGCCGTTGAACACGGTCGCAGCGGGCTCGCCGACCGCCGAGACGACGGAGGGGACGCCCGCGGCGGCGGCCTCGAGGAAACGGATGTGGCTCTTGCAGCGGTTGAAGGCGCAGTCGGCCAGCGGCACGATCTGCACGGAGAAGCGGGCGAGCTCGTCCGGGAGCTCGCGCCATCGCACCGGCTTCCGATGCTGCACCCGTGCGCCGAACGCGTCACGGAACGCCTGCGGCAGCTTCAGCCGGCCGATGCAGTGGAACTCGGCCGCCGGATTGTCGCGGAGGAACCGCTCGATCGCGGGAAGGGCGACGGCGAGGTCTTCGTCATGGGTGTGGGATCCGGACGCGTAGCCGACGATGAACGGGCCGGTCTCCGGACGCGACGCGGCCAGCGAGCGCGCCAAGGTCTCGGCGCCGATCGCGTTGGTGACGACATGGGCCGGCCGGCGGAAGCGGCGCTCGATCTTGGCGCGGAGCCCCGTCGTCGAGACCAGGAAGTGGTCGGCGAGGGCCATCGCCCGGGCATAGCGGGCCGGCGACACCTCCAGGCCGGCGATGCGCCAGTCCTCGAGCTCGTTCGCGTCGAAGATCTGATCGTCGATGTCGTAGGCGACGAGCGTCGCCGCGGCCCGGACCCGATGCAGGAAGGCGCGGTTCTCGCGGGTGAGCGGGATCCGCTGCAGGATCACGATGGCGCCGGCCTCGAGCGCGGGAAAGAAGTCCTCCGGCGGCGCGTCGGCGTCGACGATGGTGACGGCGTCGGCGCCCAGCAGCTCGACAAGGTGATGGACCCGGTACCGCGTGGTGTTGCGCTCGGTGAGGAAGGCGGGAACCAGGAAGACGCGGCGGTTCCGCGCCACCGGCATGGTGACGAGCGCCGAGGGAACGTCGCCGGGCGTCCAGTCCTCCGCCACGGCGATCGGCTCGGCGCCGGCCGCACGGCCGCTTCGGATGTAATGGAGGAGGGGGTTCTCGCCGTTTCGGGCGACCTCCGGATGCATGTGGAGATAGTAGCCGGAGTCGAAGCCGCGCGACGGATTGAGCCGCTCCGACGCTCCTTTCCGGAGGTAGTGCGCGATCAGCGCATGCTCCGTCCGCTCGGCCCCCTTGCCGGGCTTCAGGTCGGGCTCGGAGATCTGCGCGACGTAGAAGGCGGGGTCGAACAGCCCGCTTCGGGCGATCGCGGCGATATCCTCGGACCTGCCGGGCTGGCGCGCGCCTGCGGCGCCCTGCGCCACGCCGAGCCGCCGGGCGAGCGCGCGAAGCGACCAGGGACGGGGCTGCGGGGCGGGAACTGACTTGGGCACCGTGCCTTCGCTCTATTGAACCGGACGAAGCGGGGACGTCACGGCGGGACGCCGCTTCACGAGAATCTTTCCAAACTTGACGAACCGCGCGGCGCTCCGGCAAGAGGGATACACCAAGGGCGGAAGCGCCTCAAACCGGACCGGATGCGGCCGGGGTGGTTGCCGGCATCGTGAAGGGAAGCGGCGTGAAGGGGATCATCCTTTCTGGGGGCAGGGGGACGCGGCTCTATCCGGTGACGGCGGCGGTGAGCAAGCAGCTTCTGCCGGTCTACGACAAGCCGATGGTCTACTACCCGCTGTCCACGCTGATGCTCGCCGGGATCCGCGAGATCATGCTGATCTCGACGCCCGATGCGCTGCCGCTCTATCGCGCGCTGCTCGGGGACGGGTCCCAGTGGGGCATCGCGATCGTGTACGGCGAGCAGCCGCGGCCGGAAGGCCTGGCCCAGGCCTTCCTGATCGCCGAGGATTTCATCGCCGGCGAGCCGGCGGCGCTGGCGCTCGGCGACAACATCTTCTATGGCGCCGGCTTCACGACGGTGCTGACCGACGCCGCGGCGACCGTGTCCGGCGCGACCATCCTCGCCTATCCGGTCGGCGATCCTAGCGCCTTCGGGGTGGTCGAGATCGACGCGAAGGGGATGGCGGTATCGATCGAGGAGAAGCCGGCGCAGCCGAAGAGCAACTTCGCCGTCACCGGGCTCTACTTCTACGATGCCGACGTGGTCGGGATCGCGCGGGGGGTAAAGCCGTCGGCGCGCGGCGAAATCGAGATCACGGCGGTCAACGAGGCCTATATGCGGCGCGGCGACCTCCGCGTCGTCCGCCTGCAGCGGGGCACCGCCTGGCTCGACACCGGCACGGTCGAGGATCTGTTCGCGGCGGCGAACTTCGTCCAGACCATCGAGACCCGGCAGGGCTACAAGATCGCATGCCTCGAGGAGATCGCCTGGCGCCAGGGCTTCATCGGGCGGGA
>JBIQKL010000155.1:0-6113 GCA_044506555.1 Hyphomicrobiales bacterium
AACTGTCGACCTCTCCCTTACCAAGGGAGTGCTCTACCACTGAGCTACGGCAGCGCCTCGGCCCGCGAGGGCCGGCGGCGGCTTTACTGCCACATGGCAACCGGCGCTTCAAGCCGGCATCGCAGCGGAATTTCAGGCTACACTGCGGCCATGACCGAGGATCGTGACGAGAACGCAAAGGATGCCGCCCGCAAAGCCCGCGAGGCGCGGCTGGCGGCGGCGCTCCGCGCCAATCTCCGGCGCCGGAAGGAGACCGTTCCGGAGCCGTCGGGATCGTCTCCCGAGGCGGCGCCGCGCCCGCCGGCCGCCCGGCGCGACGGCGGGGAGTGAACGGCAGCGGGCTTTCCGCCTGCCTTGTGGCAGCCGCAAAGCTGCGTTAGACGGCCGCATTCCGCTTGGGGCATCGGGCGGGGGTCGATTCGGGACAACAAGGGGCGGCTCCGCACATGGATCGCATACGTATCGTCGGCGGCGCACCGCTCAACGGCACCATTGCCATCTCCGGCGCCAAGAACGCCGCGCTGCCCTTGATGATCGCGAGCCTGCTCACGCCGGAGACGCTCACCCTCGACAACGTGCCGCGGCTCGCCGATGTGCAGCTCCTCAAGCGTATCCTCGGGAACCACGGCGTCGACTGCCTGGTCGCCGGCAAGCGGGCCGGGCAGAACGGGCTTTCCGGCGAGACGCTGGAACTCACGGCCGGCGAGATCGTCGACACCGTTGCGCCCTACGAGCTGGTCTCCAAGATGCGGGCGAGCTTCTGGGTCGTCGGCCCGCTGCTGGCGCGGATGGGCGAGGCGCGGGTCTCGCTGCCGGGCGGCTGCGCCATCGGCACCCGGCCGGTCGACCTGTTCATCACCGCACTCAGGGACCTCGGCGCCGAGATCGACATCGACGGCGGCTATGTCGTCGCCCGCGCGCGACACGGGCTGCGCGGCAATCGCGTCGTCTTCCCGAAGGTCAGCGTCGGCGCGACCCATGTCGCCCTGATGGCGGCCTCGCTGGCGCGCGGCGAGACGGTCATCGAGAATGCCGCCCGCGAGCCCGAGATCAGCGACCTCGCGGCCTGCCTGATTAAGATGGGGGCGAAGATCTACGGCGCCGGCTCGTCGACCATCCGGATCGAGGGGGTCGACCGTCTCCACGCCGCGCGCCACCCGGTGATGCCGGACCGCATCGAGACCGGCACCTATGCGATGGCGGTGGCGATGACCGGCGGCGACGTGGTGCTCGAGGGCGCGACGCCGGACACCCTGCAACGGCCGATCGAGGTGCTGACCGAGGTCGGCGCGACGATCACCGCGACCAACCACGGCCTCCGGGTCGAGCGGAACGGCAGCGGACTGCATCCGGTGGAGGTGACCACCGAGCCGTTCCCCGGCTTCCCGACCGACCTCCAGGCGCAGCTCATGGCGCTGGTCAGCCGCGCCTCGGGCACGTCCCGCATCCGCGAGACGATCTTCGAGAACCGCTTCATGCACGTCCAGGAGCTCGCCCGCCTGGGTGCGGAGATCCAGCTCGACGGGCAGATGGCGACCGTCACCGGCGTCGACCGGCTCAAGGGCGCCCAGGTGATGGCGACCGACCTCCGCGCCTCGGTGTCGCTGGTGATTGCCGGCCTCGTCGCCGAGGGCGAGACCATCGTCAACCGCGTCTACCACCTCGATCGCGGATTCGAGCGGATCGAGGACAAGCTCGGCGCGTGTGGCGCCACGATCGAGCGCCTCAGCGCCTGACGACCAGCGCTTTCCCGTTCTCGGCGGTGAAGCGCAACGCACCGATCACCGCCCGTAGGCGACCGGCATCTCCGCGACGGCGTGCAGCCGCGGGTCCGTGCAAGCAGTCGCGGCGAGGGCGCCGGGTCCTAGAGCACCACCACCGGCGTGCCGACCGGCACCGCGGCGTAGAGCGCGATGACGTGGTCGTTGATCATCCGGATGCAGCCGTTCGAGACGGAACTGCCGATCGACCAGGGCTCGGTGGTGCCGTGGATGCGGTACATCGTGTCGTTGCCGTTGCGGTAGAGATAGAGCGCCCGGGCGCCGAGCGGATTGCGCGGGCCGCCGGGCATGCCGTTCTTGTATCGGGCGTAGCGCTGCGGCGAGCGCTTGATCATGTTGTCGGTCGGACGCCAGGAGGGCCATTCGGCCTTGCGGCCGACGACCGCCTTGCCTTTCAGCGAAAGTCCCTGCCGGCCGACGCCGACGCCGTACCGGGTGGCGTAGCCGTTGGCGTAGACGTGGAACAGGTAGTGGTTCCTGGTGTCCACCACGATCGTGCCGCCCGGATAGCCGGGATAGTAGACCTGGGTCGGCGCGTATTTCGGGTCGAGCTTGAACGGGGCGGCAAGTGCCGGCATCCCGCCGAGAAGCGTCGCTCCCATGCCCAGCATCAATGTCCGTCGGTCGATCATGGCACCTCAGTCCCCGGCTTTCCCTGAATCAACGCGAATCTTACGAAGCCACGCCGGCCCACGCCGTCATTTCGGTCACACATTTTCGTGAGGACGCAGGCCTCAGTCGGCCTCGGCCCAGGCACGGATGATGTGGCTGGCAATGGCGATGTGCGGCGGGCATTTCAAGCCGTCCGGGTGCGTTCCGGCAAGCATCGCCTTGACCTCGTCGCGGCCGAACCAGCGGCAGTCCTCGAGTTCGACCTCGTCGGGCGTCACCGTCAGAGTCAACGCCTCGGCGTGGCAGCCGATCATCAGCGACGACGGGAACGGCCAGGGCTGGCTCGAGTGATAGCGGACCCGGCCGATACGGATGCCCGACTCCTCCCGGATCTCGCGCCGTACGGCATCCTCGATCGTCTCGCCCGGCTCGACGAAGCCGGCGAGGCACGAATACGACCCCGGCGCGAAGCGGGCCTGGCGGCCCAGCAGCGCCCGGTCCCCGGCCGTGTCGATGGCGAGCATGATGACGACCGGGTCGGTGCGCGGAAAGTGCTGCGCGCCGCAGGCGGGGCAGTCGCGGCGATAGCCGCCGATCTTCATGACGCTCGCCGCGCCGCAGACGCTGCAGTGGCCGTGCTTGAGATGCCAGTGGGAGAGGCTCCGGGCCTGGGCGAGCGCACCGAGATGGGACGGGTCGAGCACCGCCTCGAGCGCGAGCGAGCGAAGGTCGACGACGCGGAAGGCCGCTTCGTCGATCGCCACGGAATCGGGAAGGGTCACGGCCAGCCGCGGCCCGGTCTCCGTCCAGCCGAGGAGGATCATCCCGGTGCGGGCGGCGCCGAGCGCTTCGGCGTCGGCGAGGCTGAAGGTCGGGTCGGTGCTGTCGGGGCGGAGCACCGCCCTGTCGCCGTGGAACACGTAGAGCCGCGCCGCCGGATCGGCGAGGGCGGTCGGGACCGCGGCTTCGTCGCGCTGCTCGCTCCGCCGGTCGATACGGTTGGCGGCGAAGCCGTGCAGGCTGCTCGCCTCCGTCTGGGGGAGGCCGTCGAAGAAGCTCGCCATGTGCGTGTGCCGTTCAGGTGGTGGGAAGGCCTGCCAAGTGTCGTCACTAGTCTGTCGCGCGTCGCGCATCGTTCGGACGCGCGAGTCAGCCGCTTCGACAGTGATGCCGCGGATCGGGGTTGGCAAGCCGTCGCTGCGCGATGTAGTGATCGGAACAGCATCCCACCCGCCGATGACGTCGCCCGGTCAGCCCGGATCCCCCGAGGCGACGCATCCAAAGCCAACGAGGGCCGCATGGGCCAGACAGGAAGCGCCACGCCGGCCGGCGAACGCGTTGCGGTGATCGGACTGGGATCGATGGGCTCGGGGATGGCGCTGTCGCTGCTGCGCGCGGGCTTCGCCGTGAACGGATATGACTTAGACCCGAGTGCCGTCGCCCGCTTCGCCGAGGCGGGCGGGGAGGGCGCCGATTCGCCGGCCGCTGCGGGGCAGGGGGCGAGGGCAGTCGTCTCCGTCGTGCTCAACGCCGCGCAGACCGAGGCCGTGCTGTTCGGCCCGGACGGATGCGCCGGGACGATGGCAGCGGGCTCGGTATTCGTCTCGTCGGCGACCATGGCGCCGTCCGCCGCCCGCGATCTCGCCGCCCGCCTCGAGGAGCGCGGCATCCACTACCTCGACGCGCCGATCAGCGGCGGCGCCCAGCGCGCCGCGGAGGGCGCGCTGACCGTGCTGGTCTCCGGCCCCTCCGAGGCGCTCGTGGGGGCGGAACCGTTGCTCGCCGTGATGGCCGCGAAGGTGTTCCGTCTCGGCGACGCGGTCGGCACCGCGTCCGCCCTCAAGGTCGTCAACCAGTTGCTCGCCGGCGTCCACATCGCCGCCGCCTGCGAGGCGATGGCCTTCGCCGGCACGCACGACCTCGACCTGCGGACGGTCTACGAGGTGATCACCGCCTCGGCCGGCAATTCGTGGATGTTCGAGAACCGCGTGCCGCATATCCTCGACGACGACTATGCGCCGCGCAGCGCCATCGACATCTTCGTCAAGGACCTCGGCATCGTGCTCGACATCGCGCGCGCCGACCGCATTCCGGTGCCGCTGGCTTCGGCGGCGCTGCAGTCCTTCCTGATGACCTCGGCCGCCGGCATGGGACGGGATGACGACGCCTCCGTCTACCGCCTCTACCGGAGCATCATGGACGCCGCCGGCCACGATCAAGCGACAAGCGAAGGGAGAATGCGCTGATGGACGATTTTGCGATCTATCCGAGCCTCAAGGGCAAGGTCGCGCTGGTCACCGGCGGCGGGTCGGGCATCGGCGCGGCGCACGTCAAGGAACTGACGGCGCAAGGCGTCCGCGTCGGCTTCATCGACAACAATGCCGAGGTCTCGCGGGCGCTCTGCGACGAGATCGCCGCCACCGGCAAGGCGCGGCCGACGTTCATCGAGGCGGACCTCCGCGACACGGCTGCGCTCAAGGCGGCGATCGACGGCTTCATGGCGGAGGCCGGAACGGTCGACATCCTCTTCAACAACGCCGCCCACGACCAGCGCCACGAGTTCGAGGATGTCACGTCCGAGTATTTCGACGAGCGGATCGCGGTGAACCTCAAGCACCAGTTCTTCGCGGCCCAGGCGGTCACGCCGGGGATGCGGGAGAAGGGCGGTGGTTCGATCGTGAACTTCGGCTCGTTCTCCTGGCGCGTCGGCTTCAGCGGCATGCCGGTCTACACCACCGCCAAGGCGGCCATCGAGGGGCTGACGCGCTCGCTCGCCCGCGACCTCGGCGCGTACAACATCCGGGTCAACTGCGTGATCCCGGGCTGGATCATGACCGAGCGACAGCTGACGCTCTGGGTCGACGAGAAGACCAAGGAGCACATCAAAGCGCAGCAGTGCCTCAAGTCGCTGATCGAGCCGAGCGACGTGTCGCGGATGGCGCTGTGGCTCTCGGCGGCGGACAGCCGCATGGTGTCGAGCCAGACCTTCGTCGTCGACGGCGGCTGGAGCTGAGGGCGTCGCCCCCTCACCCGGCTTGCCTTCGGCAAGCCACCCTCTCCCGCAAGGGGAGAGGGTTGGGAGTGTGCTGATCGGGAAATGCAGAACGCCAAACCCTCTCCCCTTGCGGGAGAGAGCCTGCCCCGGGCTTGACCCGGGGGTGGTGCGCGTGAGCGCACCGGGTGAGGGGGATCATCCCACCGACTTGATGACGCTGTTGATCTCCGAAGCCTTCTCCATGTGAGCGATGTGGCCGGCGCCGGGGATACGGGTCACCGACACGGTCTCAGGCAGGCCGTCGGCATGGGTAGCCGACAGGATCCGGTCAGCCTCGCCCCACACGACATGGACCGGCACCTTGACGTCGCCGAGCCGCTCGCGGAGCGCGATCCTTTGCGTGCCGCCGTCGAAGTTGGCGCCGGCGATGGTCCGGAGCGCGTCCGGTGCGCCGTCGAGCCGCTTGAACTTCAGGACGTCCTCGACCATGTCGGCGCTGACCATGTCCGGATTGGCGACCAGCATCTCGAGTACCGGACGGAGCTTCCGCGACCGCGTCTCCGAGATGAACCCGGCGATGAAGTCGCCCGCGATCTCCGCGCCGAAACCGGCGGGGGCTACGAGGGTGAGGGCGGCGACCCGCTCCGGTGCGCTCGCCGCGATCTCCACCGCGATCGCCCCGCCCAGCGAATGGCCGACGAGGTGCGCCCTGTCGATGCCGGCCG
>JBIQKL010000156.1:0-6082 GCA_044506555.1 Hyphomicrobiales bacterium
CTACATCACCGCGCCGATCTGCCAGGGCACGAACTCGTTGTCGCCGTAGCCGAATTCCTCGGACTTCGACTTCTCGCCCGAGGCGACGGCGATCACCTTGTCGAGGATCTGCCGGCCCTTCTCCTCGATGGTCACGCCGTCGAGGATGTCGCCGCAGTTGATGTCCATGTCCTCTTCCTGGCGGACATAGGTGTCGTTGTTGGTGGCGAGCTTGATCGACGGCGCCGGCTTGAAGCCGAAGGCGGAGCCGCGACCGGTCGTGAAGCAGATCACGTTGCAGCCGGAGGCGACCTGGCCGGTGACGCCGACCGGATCGTAGCCGGGCGAGTCCATGAACACGAAGCCGCGGGTCTTGATCGGCTCGGCATAGTGGTAGACCCCGCGCAGCGTCGTCGTCCCGCCCTTGGCTGCTGCGCCCAGCGACTTCTCGAGGATGGTGGTGAGCCCGCCCGCCTTGTTGCCGGGCGAGGGGTTGTTGTTCATCTCGCCGCGATTGCGCTCGGTGTAGTCCTCCCACCACTTGATGATGCCGACGAGCTTCTCGCCGATCTCCCTCGTCGCCGCGCGACGGGTGAGCAGGTGCTCGGCGCCATAGATCTCTGGCGTCTCGCAAAGCACGGCCGTGCCGCCCTGCTCGACGAGCAGGTCAGCCGCCTTGCCGAGCGCCGGATTGGCGGTGATGCCGGAATAGCCGTCCGAGCCGCCGCACTGCAGCGCCAGCATGATCTCGGAGACCGGCACCGTCTCGCGCCGCGCCTGCGCGACGCGGGGCAGCATATCCTTGATCATCTCGACGCCGCGCTCGATCGTCTTCCGCGTGCCGCCGGTCGCCTGGATCGTCATGGCGTGGAAGTTCTCGTGCTCCTTGAGCCCGTAGTCCTCCATCAGCCCGGGAATCTGCATCACCTCGCAGCCGAGCCCGACCAGCAGCGCGCCGCCGATGTTCGGGTGCGTGGCATAGCCCCATTCGGTGCGCTGCATGACGTCGAAGCCTTCGCTGCCCCTGCCGGCCATGCCGCAGCCGTGGCCGTGGACGAAGGGCACGACGCCGTCGATGGTCGGGTAGTCGTCGAGGATGCCGGAACGGTTGAAGGCGTCGGCGATGAAGCGGGCGACCGAGGCCGAGCAGTTCACCGATGTGAGGATGCCGATGTAGTTACGGGTGCCGACCTTCCCGTTCTGACGCTTGAAGCCCTGGAAGGTGCGGCGCTCGGCGAGTGGCAGCACGTGCTCCGGCTGCGCGGCCTCGGCGAAACGGTAGTCGCGCTCGAAGTCGTGAACGCCGCAATTGTGCTCGTGGATGTGCTCGCCCGGCCGGATGCCGGCCTTGGCGAAGCCGATGATCTGTCCGAACTTGCTGACCGGCTCGCCCTCGCGGATCTCGACCGTCGCCATCTTGTGTCCCTTGGGCACCCGCGAGATCGCGGTGATGCCCTCGGCCACCGCGCCGGGCAGGATCGGGTCGATCGAGACGATCAGGTTGTCGTCGGCGTGAAGGCGAAGCACGCGCGGGTTCTTCGCGCGGTCGGACATGCCGGGTATCGGCAGAACGGACGAATCGGTCGTGGTCATTGGAAGAGAAGGCTCCGACGGGACGTTTCGGGAAACATTCTAGTATATGGAGGCGGCTTCCCGGAAACGCAAAAGCGCGCGCCGGTCCGGTTCACGGCGTCGCGGCCGCCTCGATCTCGGCCCGCATCGGGAAGCTCGGCTGGGCGCCGTGTTTCGTGCAGGCCAGCGAGCCGGCGATCGCCGCCAGCGCCATCGATTCGCGGAGGCCTTGGCCCTCGTCGAGATAGGCCGCGAGCACGCCGGCGAAGGTGTCGCCGGCGCCGGTGGTGTCGACCGGCGTCACCGCCAGCGCCGGCACCCGGATCAGGCCTTCCGGACCGGCCGCGACGGCGCCTTCGGGGCCGAGCGTCGCGATCAATGTCCGGCCGAGCTCGGCGGCCAATGCGGTGACGGTCGCCTCCGGGTCGTCGTGGGGCAGGCCGAAATGGCGGGCGAAGTCGGCCGCCTCGTGCTCGTTGACGATGACGATGTCGATGTCGGCGAGCGCCTCCGGCGTGAACGGCGCGAAGGGTGCCACCGAGAGGATCACGCGGGTGCCGTTCTCGCGGGCCATGCGGGCTGCGGCGAAGACCTGCGCCTGCGGTACCTCGAGCTGGAGGAGGAGCGTATCGCCCGCCGCGAAGCTGTCCGCCGGGATGTAGCCGGCGTCGACCATGGCGTTGGCGCCGGGCGAGACGACGATGGTGTTCTCGCCGTTGTCGTCGACGGTGATGATGGCGACGCCGGTCGTGCCCTGGCGCTCGGCGACGGAGGCGAGGTCGACGCCGGCGGGACCGAGCTCGGTGAGGGCGACCTTGCCGATGTCGTCGTCGCCGACCGCGCCGACCATGCGGACCGGTGCCCCGGCCCGGACCGCGGCGAGCGCCTGGTTGGCGCCCTTGCCGCCGGGGATCAGGGCATAGTCCGAACCGAGCACGGTCTCGCCGGGCATCGGCGCCTTCCGCACCCGGCAGACGAGATCGACATTGATGGAGCCGAAGACGGTGATCATGGCGGACTGTTCCTGCGATGCGCGTCGAGTGCGGCGACCGGGACGAAGAGGCTCAACGGATCACCGCGTCTGATGAGCCAGTCAAAGCCGTACCGCCGATAGAATGACGCTGCGGCCTCGTCCTTCGCGTCCACGACGAGCCCAAAGGCGGCAGGCCCGGAATCGAGCACCCGTTCGGCGGCATCGTAGAGCATGGCTTCTCCAAGCCGAAGCCCACGATAGCGCATATCGACCGCGAGGCGCCCGATCAACACCGCCGGGATCTGTTCATACCTCGGCAGCCGCCTGAGGCTCGCTTCCGGGAGGTGCGATACAGGGATGGCGGTGGAAGACAGGGTGTAGAACCCGGCGACCCCACCGGACGGCAGCGCGATCGCGACGAAGCAATTGGCCATCCGCTTTCTTGCATCCTGTCCGGCGAACTGCTGCAGGTCGCGGTCGAGGGCAGGGACGCCCGAGGCAAAGGCGCTCCGGTCGTGGGACGTGGCCAGCTTCTCGATGACGAACTTCGACGTCACCGCGACTCGACAATGAGCCGACGATGGCTGTCCCGAGCGCGTGTCCAGGCCTCGCCGAGCTCAGGCGGATTGAGGAGCGCCTCGGCGAAGCGCCGCTGCTCGTCCACCGTCAGTTCGATCACGCGGGCATCCTCGATCGCCTTCCGCGCCGCTTCCTCGGCGGCGGCGGCGATGAAGTCGCTCATGCTGCGGCCCTGGAGATCGGCGGCGTGTTCCACGATCTTGCGGACATAGGGGCTCATCCGCATCTCGAAGCGGGTGGTCCGCGCCTTCGTCGGCGCGACGGAGGTAGAAGTCCTGGTTGCCATCGTGCAATCTCTCGTTCCCGGAAGAAGTACGGTATTTATCCGTACATTTCAAGGTCGCCGACGTTCTCGCATGTGCGAAAAGGTGGTTTTCGCGCCTGCACAAGAGCGATAGAACTGGCCGTTTGCCGTCAGATGGAAAGCGGGGCAGGGCGCGTGGCAATAGGCAAGGTTCTCGTCGCAAACCGCTCGGAGATCGCGATCCGCGTTTTCCGGGCGGCGAATGAATTGGGATTGAAGACCGTCGCGGTCTTCTCGGAGGAGGACAAGCTCGCCCTCCACCGATTCAAGGCGGACGAGGCCTACCAGATCGGCAAGGGCCTGGGCCCGATCGAGGCATATCTCTCCATTCCGGAAATGCTCCGCGTCGCCCGCGAGGCGGAGGCCGACGCCGTCCATCCCGGCTACGGCTTCCTCTCGGAGAGTCCGGAATTCGCCGACGCGTGTGCCGCCGCGGGGCTGACCTTCATCGGTCCCTCGGCCGAGACCATGCGGCGCCTCGGCGACAAGGTCGCCGCCCGCAACCTCGCCGTGTCGGTCGGCGTGCCGGTGATGCCTGCGAGCGATCCGCTCCCCGACGACAAGGATGAGGTGGCGCGAATCGCCGCCGACATCGGCTACCCGCTGATGCTGAAGGCGTCGTGGGGCGGCGGCGGCCGCGGCATGCGGGTGATCCGCGACGAGGCGGCGCTCCTCCACGACATCGACGCCGCGCGCCGCGAGGCGAAGGCCGCCTTCGGGCGCGACGAGGTCTATCTCGAGAAGCTGGTGGAGCGCGCCCGCCACGTCGAGGTCCAGATCCTCGCCGACAGGCACGGCACCATCGTCCATCTCTACGAGCGCGACTGCACGGTCCAGCGGCGCCATCAGAAGGTGGTGGAGCGCGCGCCGGCGCCGTATCTCGACCGCGCCAGGCGGCAGGAGCTCGCCGGATACGCCGTCGCCATCGCCGAGGCGGCCGGCTATGCCGGGGCCGGCACCGTCGAGTTCCTGATGGATGCCGACACCGGCAAGTTTTACTTCATCGAGGTCAACCCGCGGGTCCAGGTCGAGCACACGGTCACCGAGGAGGTGACCGGCATCGACATCGTCAAGGCCCAGATCCGGATCGCCGGCGGCGCCGCGATCGGCGACGTCGAAGCCTCGGGCGTGCCGGCGCAGGACGCGATCCGCCTCAACGGCAACGCCCTCCAGTGCCGCATCACCACCGAGGACCCCGAGCAGAACTTCATCCCCGATTACGGGCGGATCACCGCCTATCGCGGCGCGACCGGCTTCGGCATCCGGCTCGACGGCGGCACCGCCTATTCCGGCGCGGTCATCACCCGTTACTACGATCCGCTCCTGGAAAAGGTGACCGCCTGGGCGCCGACCGCGGAGGAGGGCATCGCCCGCATGAACCGGGCGCTCCGCGAGTTCCGGATCCGCGGCGTCGCCACCAACCTCGCCTTCCTCGAGAACGTCATCAACCACCCGCAGTTCAGGGACGCGAGCTACACCACCCGCTTCATCGACGAGACGCCGGAGCTGTTCGAGGCGGTGAAGCGCCGCGACCGCGCCACCAAGCTCCTCACCTACATCGCCGACGTGACGGTGAACGGCCATCCCGACACCCGCGACCGGCCGCCGCCTCCGCCCGGCGGTCTCGTCGTGCCGCCGCCGGCATTCGACCTGCCGGTGGCTTTCGGCACCAAGCAGCGCCTCGATGCCGACGGACCGGAAGCCTTCGCCCGCTGGATGCGGAACGAGCAGCGCGTGCTCGTCACCGACACCACGCTCCGTGACGCGCATCAGTCGCTGCTCGCCACCCGGATGCGGAGCTACGACCTCGTCGCCGCGGCCGAGGCCTATTCGCGCGGTCTGCCGGGCCTGCTCTCGCTCGAATGCTGGGGCGGGGCGACCTTCGACGTCTCGATGCGCTTTCTCACCGAGGATCCGTGGGAGCGGCTCGCCGACATCCGCGAGAAGACGCCGAACCTCCTCCTCCAGATGCTGCTCCGCGGCTCGAATGCCGTCGGCTACGCCAATTATCCTGACAACGCCGTCCGCTTCTTCGTCCGCGAGGCGGCCAACGCCGGCATCGACCTGTTCCGGGTGTTCGACTGTCTCAACTGGGTCGAGAACATGCGGGTCTCGATGGACGCCGTGCGCGAGGCGGGCAAGCTCTGCGAGGGCGCCTTCTGCTACACCGGCGACATCCTCGATCCGGACCGCGCCAAGTACGACCTCAAGTATTACGTGGGCCTGACCAAGGAGCTGGAAGCCGCCGGCGCCCACATCATCGGCATCAAGGACATGGCGGGCCTCCTCAAGCCCGCGGCGGCGAAGAAGCTGGTTTCGACGCTCCGCCAGGAGACCGGCCTGCCGATACACTTCCACACCCACGACACCTCGGGGGTCTCGGCGTCCTCGGTCATGGCGGCGGTGGAGGCCGGCGTCGACGCGATCGACGCGGCGATCGATTCGATGTCGGGCCTCACCTCGCAACCCTGCCTCGGGTCCCTGGTCGAGGCGATCGCCGATACCGATCGTGCCACCGGGCTCGACGTCGAGGCGATCCGCAAGATTTCGTTCTATTTCGAGGCGGTCCGGGCCGACTACCGCGCCTTCGAGTCCGATCTCCGGTTCGGGGCGTCGGAGGTCTATCTCCACGAGATGCCGGGCGGCCAGTTCACCAACCTCAAGGAGCAGGCGCG
>JBIQKL010000157.1:0-5886 GCA_044506555.1 Hyphomicrobiales bacterium
GGCGGTGCGTGCGATCGTGGCGATGGTGGCGGCGGCGTTCGGCCTGAGCCTCAGCGACCTCGCGTCCGACCGCCGCGGCGCGGCGGAAATCGCGTTCGCGCGGCAGGTGGCGATGTATCTCGCCCACACGCATCTCCGCCTGCCGCTGACGGAGGCCGGACGCGTGTTCCACCGCGACCGGACCACCGTGCGGCATGCTTGCCGCCAGGTAGAGGACCGGCGCGACGATCCGCGGGTCGACCATCTGCTCGACTGCCTGGAACGGGGCATCGAGGTCGCCTCGGAGATCGCTCGGCTTCGTGCGGGACGCGATTTCCATGCATGATGAGGATCGGAAGGATCTTCGGCTGTTGCGCCGGATCGGGTCGTCGGGGCGCGCATCGGCAAACGATGCTCGCGCCCTGGCGCGGCTGGTCCGCCGCGGCCTTGTCCGCGACGACGGGAAGCCCGTGCTGACGGATCTCGGCATCGCCGCCCTTCGCCGTCACCTCTCCGGAGCGGACGGCTTCGGCGCGCAGCATCATTCCCGCGTGACGGAGCAGATCGACGACGTCGATCTCGGCCGCGTCGCGGTGACCGTCAACGCCGACGAGAGCCCGCTGGCGCGCCTGCGGCGGGTGAAGGGAAGGGACGGCGCGCCGCTGATCGGCGCGGCGGAGTTCGCAGCCGGCGAACGGCTCCGCGCCGACTTCACCCGCGGCCAGCTCATGCCGCGGATCACGTCGAGCTGGTCGGTGGGCGTCGCCGGGCGCCGCCGCGGCGAGGGCGGTGGCATGGCCGAGATGAGCGATGCCATCGTCGCCGCCCGCCAGCGGGTCGACCGGGCGCTCCGGGCGGTCGGTCCCGACTTCGCCGGCCTGCTCCTCGACTTCTGCTGCTTCCTCAAGGGCATCGAGCAGATCGAGCGGGAACGCTCGTGGCCGGTGCGCTCAGCCAAGCTCGTGCTCAGGCTGGCGCTGGCGAGCCTCGCCCGCCACTACGGGATCGCCGAGGCGGCGAGCGGTGCGGCCAGGGCGCCGATGGTGCATTGGGGCACGGCGGACTACCGGCCCGAGATCACGCCGGGCCGGTGATATCGCTCCGCGCTTTCAGCCTTTCACCACGCCTTCGGCGAGGCCCTTGAAGAACAGCTTCTGGGCGAAGGCGAAGGCGATGATGCCCGGCGCCACGACGAGGACGTAGACCGCGGCGAGCGCCGGCCACGTCCATTGACCGAGGCCGCCCTGCGCGGCCGCGAGCACCACCGGCATGGTGCGGACGTCCTGGTCGTTGGTGAGCGTCGAGCAAAGCAGGAACTCGCCCCAGGCGGTCACGAAGTTGACGATGAAGACGACCACCAGGCCGTTCCGGACCATCGGCAGGCCGATCGACCAGAGGATCCGCCAATGGCCGGCGCCGTCCATCTTCGCTGCCTCGATCATCTGGTGCGGGATGAGCTGGAACATCGAGCGCATGATGAGCACGCTGATCGCGAGATTGAGCGTGACATAGGGGAGGATCAGGCCGCTGGTGACGTTGATGAGGTTGAGGAAGCTCTGGATCTCGTAGATCGAGATGATCGAGACGACGCGGATCGGCAGGTAGAGCGAGACGAGCAGGATCGCGATCACGATGCCCATGCCGCGCGCCTTCATGTGCACGAGCGCGTAGCCGGCAAGCACCGCGCACAGCGTGGTGAGGAGCACGGTGGCGGTGGTCACGTAGATGCTGTTGAACAGGTTGATGGGCAGGGTGTCGATCTTGTCGAACACGTAGCCGTAGTGGGTGAAGTCGAACTTGCGCGGCCAGAAGTCGCCGCGCATCGAATCGGGGCGCGACTTCACCGACATGATCAGCACCCAGGCGAGCGGCGCCAGGATGATGACCATGAAGATGTTGATGACGACGTGGCGGATGACCGGGCCGCGGTTGCGGTTGAACCAGCCGCGGGTGTCGCCCGTGACCTCGGCCGACCGGTAGCCGCCGCGTTCGATTGCTTCGACGCTCATTCGCCTAGTCCCTCGACCGGAAGATGCGCAAGAGGATGATCATGACGCAGACCATCGCGACGGCGCCGATCATCCCGATCGCAGCGGCGAAGCCCTGGCGCCAGAGGCCGAGCTTGAACGCCTGGTCGTACATGAAGATCGTCCAGGTATAGGTCGGCGAGTCGCGGTTGAAACCGCCGAAGATCAGGTACTCGTCGATCACCGCCATCGCCGTGCCGAAGCGGAGCACGATGAGGATCATCATGATCGGCGCGAGTCGCGGCAGGATCACGTGCCAGAACACCTGCCATTCGTTGGCACCGTCGATCCGCGCCGCCTCGGGAAGGTCCCTCGGCACGGCGGCAAGCCCGGCGAGGAAGAAGATGGTGTGGTAGCCGAGCCCCCACCACACTTCCATGATGGCGATCGCCGGCAGGGTCAGCGGCGTGCCGCCGAGCCACTGCGGCGCGTCGTAGATAGTGAAGATGCCGAGCACCTCGACCAGGAAATGGTTAATCGGGCCGACCTGGTAGTTGTACATCCACTTCCACAGGACGAAGACCAGCGTCGAGGGGATCACCGCGGGGATAAGCAGGACCACGCGGTAGAATGTGGCGAGCCGGGGCTGGGTGACGCGGTCGATCAGCACCGCCAGAAGCAGCGGCAGGATGATCGTGCCGGGCAGGAACATCATCGTGAACAGCGTCGCCCGCCACAGGCTCTTCCACATCAGCGGGTCGCCGAGCGCCTCGGCGTAGTTGCGGAAGCCGACCCAGTTCGCCGGGTCGGACGACAGGAATTCGAAGTCGGTGAAGCTGATCCAGATCACCCGGAGGATCGGGTAGACCTGATAGCCGACGAAGAAGACGAGGGCGGGGAGGAGGAAGACCCATGGCGACAGGCCCTGCCGGAGCGAATTGGTCCGGCCGTAGGTGACCGCCTGCGCCTGCGCCATTCCCATACTCCCCCTTCGGTAACCCCAAGCCTTGCTGGCGGGAGGCGGGCCATCCCGGGCCGGATGCCTCTTGCAGCATCGAGGCGTGCACCGATGAACACGCCTCGTCGAGTACGAAAACGGGACCGGGCTTCCCCGGTCCCGGTTGTGTCCTCGGCCTACTTGCCGCGGTTGATCTCGGCCTGGACGGCTTCCATCACCTTCTGCATGGCGACCTTGGGATCCGACTCCTCGCCCTTGAGGTAGGTCTCCCAGATCGGCTTGCCGATGACGAACTGCTGGAGGCCGAAGATGTGGTTCTCGATCGCCTTGGCATTGTCGAGCTGGGCGCGGACGAGGGCCACGAAAGGCGGCATCCAGTCGGGCTTCTGCGCGTCCCATTCGGCATAGATCGACTTGTAGGGCGGCAGCTGACCGGGATGCGCGCTCGGCGTGCCGACGATCGAGTCTTTCCAGATCTGCGCGTCGTAGGTCAGGGCCCGGATGTACTCCGCTGCCTGCTCCTTGTTCTGGCCGTACTTGAAGAGCGCGGCGCCCGTCGTCCAGAACACCGTCGAGCCGGCGCCGTTCTTGAACTTCGGCAGCGGGCCGAGGTGGAGCTGGGTCGGATCGTCCCAGTTCTGCGCCATCCGCAGCGGAGCGTTGAAGTACTTGTTGTAGTAGCCGACGCGCTGGGCGGCGAAGGCGACCTCGTCCGGCGTGCCGTTCACGCCCCCGTCTGTCGCGCCCTCGAGCAGGATGTCGGGGTTGGCATAGGCCATGATCTTCTTCATCAGGACGAGTGCCTCAACCGCCGCGTCGCTGGTGAAGTCGAACAGGCCGTCCTTGTAGATGTCCGGGTTCATCGAATGGGCAAACGGCACGACGCTGCGCCAGCCGTGGCTGTCGAAGGTGGCGCCGAAGGGAGCGGCGCCGGAATCGACGATCGCCTTGGCCCGCTCGAGATAGACGTCCCAGTCCGCCGGCGATTCGTCGGGCAGGCCTGCCTGCTCGGTGAAGCCCGAATGCCAGCCGGTGCCGATCACGTCGAGGAAGAACGGCCAGCCGTACATCTTGCCGTCGATCAGGTTCTCCTCATGGATCGAGCCGATGATGTCGTCGCGCACTTCCTTGGGGATGTAGTCGTCCCACGGCTCGATGACGCCGGCAGCGGCCATCGCCGACATCTCGACGAACGGCGTCTGGCCGACATAGACGTCCCAGGTGCTCTTCTGGTCCTTGGCCTCGGCGACGAAGCGCTCGATGCCGAAACCTTCGACCGGAGCGATCTGGTAGTTGATCCCCGGGAACTGGCCGTTCACGGTCGGAATGCCGGGATGAAGGTCCTCGATCCACTGGTAGAAGGTCGGCGTCAGCGGCCGGTCCTGCGCAAAAGCCGAGCCGATGCCGCCGCCGCGAGCGAGCGCGCTCACGCCCGCGAGCCCGAGGCCGGTCATCACGGTTCGCTGGAGGAATTGCCGCCGGTCGATCGCCCCGCGCTTGAGCTGGCGCAGGTTCGCGTCCTGAATGAGGTATTCCTGTTCTTTGCGGATGGTCATGCTCGCCTCCGGAAATGTCGCGCTTCTCTGCGTTGAATGAGTGCGACTGGCGAGAATTGTCTTATAAATTTTTGAGGCTCGCAACGCCCGACGACGATCCCGTGGACCGTCGCATCTTCAGCGTGCGGCGAGGGCCGCCTCGGCGTCGGCCTTGATGCGGTCGACGAGTGCCCGGAGACCGTTGGAGCGCTGGGTGCTGAGGTGGGCGCGGAGGTCGAGGCGCGAGAACAGGTCCTCGGCGTCGATGGCGCCGACTTCCTCCGGCGTCTTGCCGCTGAACAGCGCGATGGCGACGGCGACGAGCCCCTTGACGATCAGCGCGTCGCTGTCGCCGGCAAAGATCATGCGTGTGTCGTCACCGTCGCGGGAGACGTGCGTCGACAGCCAGACCTGGCTGGCGCAGCCGCGCACCTTGTTGGCCTCGGTATGCTCCGCCTCGGGCAGCGGCGCGAGGTTGCGGCCGAGCTCCATGATGTAGCGGTAGCGGTCGTCCCAGTCGTCGAGGAACTCGAAATCGCCGATGAGCTGGTCGATCGAGAGCGGGTGCGTGGTGCCGGTGTCCATGCCGTTGATATAGACGCCGATGCGGCGGCTGCAAACCGCCGCTATGCCGGATCGTCCGGCTCGTCGCCGCGCCAGGGGAGGGCGACGTCGTCGGTGGTGAGGGTGCCGCGGACGGCCTCGGGCGCGCCGGGCGCCATGTCGATCCCGCTTCCGGCCTTACTTTCGTCTGTTCCGCCAAGATAATGATAGATAAGCTCAATACCGTCTCCGGCCTTCTCGCCGACGAGCTGGATCGCAGCGTTGCCGGTGATGCAGACATCGGGGTTGCGGTCGCAGAAGCCGGAGACGTCGGTCACGGTGGCGCGGACGGCGCTGAGCGCATTGACCAACGTCACCCGCGGCGCCTCGCCGGTGTCGGGATCGGCGGGGATGAGGAGGATGACGATGGTGAGCCAGAAGGCCGACCGGAGGAGGAACATCGCGTCGTCCCTTTGTCGTCACGCGAGGGGCCCGGCGCGAGCCGATCCCCGTGTCCACGTTAGGCGAGCCACCTCAAGGCGGGGTTCAGCATTTGGTTCGAATTTTAATCGAAGTGTCCGCTGTCCTCAGCACGGAGCCGCCGAATTCAGGAATCCTTAAGCCCAACTTGCCACAATTTCCGTGTGGATAGCCATCGGGTTTCGACCGTGAGCGCAAGAACCGCAGGGCGTCGGCGGCACGATGAGCCGGCCGAGTTCGACGATCCGGACGGTGATCCGGCGGCCGATGGCGTGGCGGTCCGGATCGCCGCGCGGATCATCGAGAATCCCGCGATGTCGGGCGGCCTGCTGGTCATGGCCCTGACCGCGACGGCCGTCGTCTCCAACGCCCTTTTCCTGCAGCGGGCCCAGCATCCGGAGCCATGGTTCGCGACGCGCCCGGC
>JBIQKL010000158.1:0-3374 GCA_044506555.1 Hyphomicrobiales bacterium
CTAGTCTCGTCGCATGGGCGTGCTTCTCCTCAGCGACGTCGTCGAGACCTCGGCCCGCGTCCGCGAGTCGTCCGGGCGCATCGCCAAGATCGGCGTGATCGCCGACCTGCTCCGTCGCGCCGCGCCGGAGGATGTCGGCATCGTGGTGTCGTGGCTGGCGGGCGTCGCGCGCCAGGGCCGGATCGGCGTCGGCTACGCCACGCTCCGCGACGCGGCGGGGACCCCGGCGGACCGGCCGACGCTGACCGTCGGCGACGTCGATACGGGGCTCGATGCGCTGCTCGCGACCCGCGGCGTCGGCTCCGCCGGCGAACGTCGGCGGCTCCTGTCCGAGCTTTTCGACCGTGCGACGGAGGCCGAGCAGGAATTCCTGTTCCTGCTCATGATCGGCGAGCTCCGCCAGGGCGCCCTCGAAGGTGTGATGGTGGAGGCGATCGCCCGCGCGGCGGAGATTCCGGTCGGTGAGGTCCGGCGCGCCGTGATGCTGTCGGGAGCCGCGGCATCCGTCGCCGCCGCGGCGCTCGCGGAGGGACGTGCGGGGCTCGACGCCTTCGCGATCGAGGTCTTCCGCCCCCTCCGCCCGATGCTGGCGCAGACGGCGGAGGATGTCGGCGAGGCGCTCGCCCGGTTCAGCCCCGCCGCCCTCGAATACAAGCTCGACGGCGCCCGCGTGCAGGTCCACAAGGCGGGAAGCGAGGTCCGCATCTACAGCCGCGAGCTCAACGACGTGACGCGAGCCGCGCCGGAGATCGTCGAGGCCGTGGCAGCCTTGCCCGCGGAGAGCCTCATCCTCGACGGCGAGGCGATCGTGTTCCGCGCCGACGGCCGGCCGCAGCCGTTCCAGGTGACGATGCGCCGCTTCGGCCGGAAGCTCGAGGTCGAGGCGCTGCGTGGCGCGCTGCCGCTGTCGGTCCTGTTCTTCGATTGCCTCTATCGGGACGGCGCGCCGCTCATCGACCGCCCGCAGGCCGATCGCGCCGCGGCACTTACCGACGCGATCCCCGAGCCGCTCCGCGTGCCGCGACTCGTCACGGGAGACGCGGCGGCGGCGCAGGCCTTCGTCGACGCGGCCTTCGCCGCCGGCCACGAGGGCGTGATGGCGAAGGCGCCGGATGCACCCTACGAGGCGGGCGCCCGTGGCGCGGCCTGGTTCAAGATCAAGCGCGCGCACAGTCTCGATCTCGTCGTCCTCGCCGCCGAATGGGGCCACGGACGCCGGCGCGGCTGGCTGAGCAACCTCCACCTCGGCGCCTACGATCCGGCGAGCGGCGGCTTCGTTATGCTCGGCAAGACCTTCAAGGGCATGACCGACAAGATGCTCGCCTGGCAGACCGGGCAGCTCCAGGCGCTGGCCGACCGCAGCGAACGCCATGTCGTGCATGTCCGGCCGGAGCTCCTGGTCGAGGTCGCCTTCAACGACATCCAGGCGAGCCCGCACTATCCCGGCGGCCTCGCGCTCCGCTTCGCCCGGATCAAGGGATACCGCACCGACAAACGGCCCGAGGAGGCGGACACCATCGAGACGGTCCGGACGCTCTACGAGCGGCAGGGCGGGGAGGGATAGGCCTATCCGAGCAGCTTCGCCGCCCGTTTCGCCGCCTTGGGGTCGAGCCGGGCGAGGAGGTCGTGGAGCAGGCCCTTCTGGCGCTCGGTCCACACCGCCGTGCGGCTCGCGACGAGGCTCGCTTCGGAGCGCAGGATCACGCCGTCGGACAGCACCTTGAGCGCGTTGTCGCGGAGCGTCGTGCCGGTGGTGGTGATGTCGACGATCAGGTCCGCCGCCCCGGTGGCGGGCGCGCCCTCGGTGGCGCCGAGGCTCTCGACGATCCGGTAGTCGGCGATGCCGTGGCCGGCGAAGAAGCGGCGGGTCAGGTTGATGTACTTGGTGGCCACCGTCAGCCGGCGTCCATGCTGCGGGCGGAAGTCCGCGGCGACGTCGTCGAGGTCCTCCATCGCGTCGACGTCGATCCATGCCTCGGGCACGGCGACCACCACGTCGCAGCGGCCGAAGCCGAGCGGCAGCAGCACCGCGGTTCGCGTCGCGAAGCCCGGCACGGTCTCCTCGACCTGGTCGATGCCGGTGATGCCGAGATGGACCGCCCCGGCGCCGATCTCGCGCGCGATCTCGGGAGCGGAAAGGAACGCGACCTCGACCCCGGCAAGGCCGGCGATCCGTGCCCGGTAGCTGCGGCTCGCGCCGGACTTGACGAACTCCAGCCCGCCGGCGGCGAGCCGTGCCGCCGAATCCGCCTGGAGCCGGCCCTTGGAGGGGACCGCGAGGACGAGCGGCGCGGTCACGTCGGCGCTCCGACGCGGTCGAGCCAGATCGAGAAGCCGACCGCCGGCACGGTGACGGCGGTCTCGTGGCGGAGCCGGGCGAGCAGCGACACGAGGCGGTCGTAGCGGCCGCCGCCGACCACCGGCTGCGGCGCCCGCTTCGTCGCATACATCTCGAACACGAACCCCGTGTAGTAATCGAGCCTGCGGCCGAAATCGGCGGCGAAGGCGAGGCGGTCGAGGTCAAGGCCGCGGGCGGCGACGGCGTCGAGCCGGGCCTCGAAGCGGTCGATGGCGGGGCCGAAGGGGACGCGTTCCTCGCCGGCGAGTTGGCGGAGCGCATCGACGGATGCGGCGGGCGCCCCGCGGATCTCGAGGAACCGGAAGAGCACCGCCATGGCCCGCGGGTCGATGCCCGTCGCCATGGCGTCCTTCTCGGCAAAGCGTGCGGCAATCTCCGCCGGCGTCCGGCCGCCGCTGCCGAGGCCGGCCGCGGCGAACATCTCCTCGACCCGCCGCCGAACGCGCGCCGGTCTCGCATCGGAGGGCCCGGTGCTGCGTCTCGCGACGCCGTCGCCATCGTTGGCGGCGATGACCCGTCGGAGCCGGTTCGGGTCGCCGAAGGCGCGGGCGAGGCGGCGGCGCCAGGGCGGCTCGAGCCGGACCGCGTCGAGCACGGCCGCGAACAGCCCCGAATCGCCGATCCGCACCACCGGCCGCGCGATACCGAGGCAGATGGCGGCGTCGAAGGCGAGGCGGAGGAGATCCGCGTCGGCGTCGTCGCGGTCGGCACGGCCGAGCGACTCGACGCCCGCCTGCAGGAACTCGTCGGGCCCGTCGGCACGCTGGCGGAACACCGGGCCGAGATAGGCGTAGCCCGCCCGCCGCTTCGCCGGTCCGGTCGCGAGGTGATGGAGGGCGACCGGAATGGTGAAGTCCGGGCGGAGCGCCATCTCGCGCCCGTCCTGGTCGGTCGTCAGGAAGAGCCGGCGCCGCAGATCCTCGCCGAGCGGCTCGACGAAGACGCTCGCGTCGTGGAGAATCGGCGGCTCGACGAAGCCATATCCGGTGCCTTCGAACAGGTCGCGGAGCGGCGT
>JBIQKL010000158.1:3474-5841 GCA_044506555.1 Hyphomicrobiales bacterium
CGGAGACCTCGGCGGCGAGACGCTTGCCCAGCGCCAGGTCCTTGACCTGCACCACCCCGCGGGCGCTCTCGTCCTCACCCTGGATGACGACGGCGGGGGCATTCCGCCGGTCGGCGTATTTGAGCTGCGCGCGCATGCCGGAGGCGCCGAGATAGAGCTCGGCGGCGATGCCGGCAGTGCGGAGCGTCGTCACCATGCGCTGGTAGTCGGCGAGCCGGAGGCGGTCCATGACGGTCACCACCACGGGGCCGGTCGCCTCGGCGGCGTCGATCTTGCCGAGCGCGGTGAGCGCCGCCTGGAGCCGCGACACGCCGATGGAGAAGCCGGTCGCCGGCACGTCGTCCTTCATGAAGCGCCCGACCAGCCCGTCGTAGCGCCCGCCGCCGCCGACCGAGCCGAACACCACCGGCTGGCCCTTCTCGTTGGGGATCTCGAACAGGAGCTCCGCCTCGAACACCGGCCCGGTGTAGTATTCGAGCCCGCGGACGACGGAGGGGTCGATCTTGATCCGGTCGATGCCGTAGCCGGCCTGCCGGACGAGCTCCCAGATGTCCTCGAGCTCGGCCAGTCCCTCGACGATGGTCGGGCTGTTGCCGAAAGACGCCTTCATCTCCTCGAGGATGTGCCAGTCGGCACGATCGCGATCATCCATGCCCGGCGGCAGCGACGTGCCGGCGGCGATCTCCGCCGATGCGACGGCCGTGGTCTGGAGGAAGCCGACCAGCTTGCCGATGCTCGCCGGATCGAGACCGGCGCCCTTGGTGAAGTCGCCGCTCTCGTCCTCGCGACCGGGGCCGAGGAGCTGACGGACGCCGTCGATGCCGAGCCGGTCGAGCTTGTCGATGGCGCGGAGAACACCGAGCCGCCGGCCGGCGTTCTCCGGCCCGCCGAGGCCGATCGCCTCCATGACGCCGTCGAGCACCTTCCGCGAGTTGACCTTGATGACGTACTGGCCGCGGGCGACGCCGAGCGCCTCCAGCGTATCGGCGGCCATCATGCAGATCTCGGCATCGGCGGCAGGCGAGGCGGCACCGACGGTGTCGGCATCGAACTGCATGAACTGGCGGAAGCGCCCCGGCCCCGGCTTCTCGTTCCGGAACACCCAGCCGTGGCGGTAGGTGCGGTAAGGCTTCGCGAGCCGCTCGTAGTTCTCCGCGACGTAGCGGGCGAGCGGCGCCGTCAGGTCGTAGCGGAGCGACAGCCATTGCTCGTCGTCGTCCTGGAACGAGAACACGCCTTCGTTCGGACGGTCCTGGTCAGGCAGGAACTTGCCGAGCGCCTCGGTATATTCGATGAGCGGCGTCTCCACCGGCTCGAAGCCGTAACGCTCGTAGACGGCGCGGATCCTCACCACCATCGCCTCGGTGGCACGGATGGCCGCCGCATCACGGTCGGCAAGGCCACGGGGCAGGCGCGGCTTGATCAGGGTCCGGTCGGCCGGCATCGTCGGGGGTCCAGTCTCGGATGAGCATTGCCGCCATGTGCGGCGTCGCCGGGGTTAGCGCATCGCGGTTTGTGCGGCAAGTTTAGCGCTGCGTTCACCTTGGATTGTTTCGGCGCGTCGATTTCCCCTCCGCGGATCGCGACCGTTCGACTTTGAACGATCGGCGCAGACCTTTCTTAAGCCGGCCCGCCGAAGGATGCCGGCGCGGCGTGCAGACAGGGAAGCGGAAATGCTTGCGACCACCTTCGACATCGATGCGATCGCGGCGGGCGGCGGGAAGGTGCTCGCCTTCGCCAACGGCGCGACGATCTATGCGCGCGGCGAGCCCGGCGACTGCGCCTACATCGTGACGCGCGGCCGGGTCCGGCTCGGCAACGGCCTCCCGATCGAAGTGGTCCGGCCGGGCGAGATCTTCGGCGAGGCCTCGCTGATCGACGAGGGGCCGCGCATGGCCTCGGCGTTCGCGTCGGGATCGACCGAGGTCCGGATGATCGACCGATCGCTCTTCGCCGTGCTCGCCCGCGACGACAGCGATTTCACCGCCGCCGTCATGCGGCTGATGGCGCGGCGGCTCCGGGCGGCGGTCCGCACGCTCGACCGCGTCACCGGCGACAGCCGCCCGGAACTGCGGGTGATCGCCGGCGGCTAGGAGACGGCGACCGCGGTCGGGCCGGGTTCAGCCTTATGAGGCGGCCGTCCGGCAGTGGCGGCGGTCCTCGCCCGGGCTTCCCCACGGACGGGTGCGAGCAATCCGTGAAGCGCCGCTCCCGCTCCACCGATGGACCGCCTTCGGACGGCGCCCCTCATCGAGCAGGGATGCGCGAAGTGTACGACGGGATCAGGGAACGGGAATAAGGTAGGATGCGGCGGTGATAACGGGGCGTGTCGGGTATTGGGAACGACGCCTGCCCCCCGGGAAGCGC
>JBIQKL010000159.1:0-5724 GCA_044506555.1 Hyphomicrobiales bacterium
CACGGCGAAAGACTGGAACGCGGCGGCACATCCTCGCCATGTGCGCTTCGGCACACGGTCCTCGGGTCGAGCCCGAGGATGACGGTGCGGAGGATGACGGACCTGCTCTCGCTTGTGGCAAATCGCGCCGAGCCCATGTATAACGCCGCGCAACGGCAACTATCGTGCCATCTCCGCGACCGGCGGAGGGGCGCGGGGGTTCGCCGCCTCAGCTCCAGGAGAGTACGATGAAGAAGGGCTGGACCCCCGACAGCTGGCGCTCGAAGCCGATCGAGCAGGTCCCCGTCTATCCCGATCTCGAGGCGCTCGGCGCCGTCGAGGACCGGATCGCGACCTATCCGCCGCTGGTTTTTGCAGGTGAGGCGCGGAAGCTCAAGAAGACCCTTGCGAAGGTTGCGGCGGGCGAGAGCTTCCTCCTCCAGGGCGGGGACTGCGCCGAGAGCTTCGTCGAGCACCAGGCCGACAACATCCGCGACTTCTTCAGGGTCTTCCTGCAGATGGCTGTGGTCCTGACCTTCGCCGGCGCCATGCCGGTGGTGAAGATCGGCCGCATCGCGGGCCAGTTCGCCAAGCCGCGTTCGGCGCCGATGGAGCGGCAGGGCGAGGTCGAACTGCCGAGCTACCGCGGCGACATCATCAACGGCATCGAGTTCGATACGGCCTCGCGCGTCCCGGACCCGAACCGTCTCGAGATGGCCTACCGGCAGTCGGCGGCGACGCTCAACCTCCTGCGCGCCTTCGCCCAGGGCGGCTACGCCAACCTCGAGCACGTCCATCGCTGGATGCTCGGCTTCGTCAAGGACAGCCCCCAGGCCAACCGCTACGAGGAGATCTCGCGGCGGATCACCGAGGCGCTCGACTTCATGCGCGCCTGCGGCATCGACCCCGAGTCCCATCCCGAGATGCGGACGACCGACTTCTACACCAGCCACGAGGCGCTGCTGCTCGGCTTCGAGCAGGCGCTGACGCGCGTCGATTCGACCAGCGGCGACTGGTACGCGACGTCGGGGCACATGATCTGGATCGGCGACCGCACCCGCCAGTACGACCACGCCCATGTCGAGTTCTGCCGGGGCATCAAGAACCCGATCGGCCTCAAGTGCGGCCCGTCGCTGACGCCGGACGACCTGATCCGGCTCATCGACGTGCTCAACCCCGACGACGAGCCCGGCCGGCTGACGCTGATCGCGCGCTTCGGCGCCGACAAGGTCGAGGATCACCTGCCGGCGCTGGTGCGCGCCGTGAAGCGGGAAGGGCGGACGGTGGTCTGGTCGTGCGACCCGATGCACGGCAATACCATCACCCTCAACCGCTACAAGACGCGGCCGTTCGAGCGCATCCTCCGCGAGGTCGAGGCGTTCTTCGAGGTGCATCACGCCGAAGGCACGCATCCCGGCGGCATCCACATCGAGATGACCGGCAAGAACGTGACCGAGTGCACCGGCGGCGCCCGTGCCATTTCGGCCGAGAACCTGTCGGACCGCTACCACACGCATTGCGATCCGCGGCTCAATGCCGACCAGTCGCTCGAGCTCGCGTTCCTCGTCGCGGAACTGCTCAAGCGGGACCGCGAGGCGCTGGCCGCCCGGCGACCCGCCGTCGCCATCGCCTGAGTCGAGAAGGCCGCCTTCGGGCGGCCTTCCTTTTTCAAGGCGCGCCAACCCGATGGCTTCCGCGGCGGAGGAGAGCAGGCTTCACCGGATCTTCCTGGTGACGCTGGCGATCAAGGCCGCCGACGCCATACTCGAGCTTGCGGCGGCGCTGGCGCTTGCCGTGGTCGACATCGAGGCGATCCAGCACACCGCGATCATGCTCGCGTCGAAATACCTCGTGCATCATCCGCAGGATCGGGTCTTCGCCTGGCTCGCCGATACCGCAGCCAACTTCTCGCTCGACGCCAAGACCTTCGCCGCGCTGTACCTGGCCAGCCACGGCGTGGTGAAGCTGCTCCTCGTCATCGGCCTGTGGCGAAACCGGGCCTGGGCCTATCCGGTGTCGCTGGTGGTCTTCGCCGCCTTCATCGTCTACCAGCTCTACCGCTTCACCTTCACCCACTCCGCATTCCTGATCGTGCTCACCGTCTTCGATCTGATCGTGATGGCGCTCGTCTGGCACGAATGGCGCTATCGCCGGGCGCGGGGGGACTTCGCCGCCCGGTCGATTTGACGCCGGGATTGCCGTAGGGTCGGCCCCCGATCCGCCGAGAGGAGCATGCGACATGGGTAAGACGATCACGCTCGAGGCCGCCGACGGCCACACGTTCAGCGCCTACGAGAAGACGCCGTCGTCGGGAATCGTCCGGGCCGGGCTGGTCGTCGTCCAGGAGATCTTCGGGGTCAACGCGCATATCCGCCGCGTTGCCGATGGCTATGCCGAGGCCGGCTACCGGGTCATCGCGCCGGCGATCTTCGATCGCGAGGAGCGCGGCCTCGAGCTCGGCTACGCGCCGCACGAACGGGATCGCGGCCTCGGCCTGATGCGGACGATCGGCATGGACAGGATGCTGGCCGACATCGCGGCCGCGGTCGCGGCCCTGCAGCCCTCCGGCCGCGTCGGCATCGTCGGCTACTGCCTCGGCGGGTCGCTGGCCTGGCTCTCGGCCGCCCGGGTCGACGGCCTGGCCTGCGCCGTGGGCTACTACGGCGGCGCGATCGCGGCCAATCTCGACGCGAGGCCCCGCGTGCCGGTCATGCTCCATTTCGGCGAGGACGACCCGAGCATCCCGCCGGAGGCGGTCGCGAAGATCAAGGCGGCGGCCGATCCCGCGCTCGTCGAGATCTTCACGTACAAGGATGCCGGCCATGCCTTCAACCGCGACGGCACCGAGGTGTTTCGCGGCGAGGCCGCCCGGGTCGCCCGCGACCGCACGCTGGCATTCCTGAGCGAGCACACGGCCTGACGGTCGTTGCCGCCGCTCCTCGTCCGCGCTACATCCCCGCCGCCATGGCTGACCAGATCACCGACTCCATCCGCTTCGCCGTCGCCCAGCTCAATCCGACCGTGGGCGACATCGAGGGCAACCTCAAGCTTGCCCGCGCCGCCCGCGCCGAGGCCGCAGCCGCCGGCGCGGACCTCCTGGTCCTGTCCGAGCTGTTCATCGCCGGCTATCCGCCGGAGGACCTCCTGCTCAAGCCGGCATTCCAGGACGCTTGCCGCGCGGCGGTCGAGGCCTTTGCCGTCGATACCGCGGACGGCGGTCCCGGGGTGGTGATCGGCTCGCCCTGGCCGGAGGGCGGCAAGGTCTACAATGCGGTGGCGCTGCTCGACGACGGCAAGGTCCAAGGCGTCCGCTACAAGGTGGAACTGCCCAACTACGGCGTGTTCGACGAGCTCCGCGTCTTCGCCGTCGGGCCGCTGCCGGGGCCGGTCGGCTTCCGCGGGCTCCGTCTCGGGCTGCCGATCTGCGAGGACATCTGGTTCGAGCAGGTCTGCGAGTGCCTGCTCGAGACCGGCGCCGAGATCCTGGTCGTGCCGAACGGCTCGCCCTACTGGCAGGGCAAGGCCGAAGTGCGCCAGCAGGTGGCGATCGCCCGCATCGTCGAGACGAGCCTGCCGATGGTCTACGTCAACCAGTGCGGCGGGCAGGACGAGCTGGTGTTCGACGGCGGCTCGTTCGGGCTCCATGCCGACCGGACGCTCGCCTTCCAGATGCCGCAGTTCGACACCGGCATCGTCACCGTCACCTGGAAGAAGGACGGCGAGCTCGGCTGGCGCTGCACCGACGGCCGGTTCGCGCCGCTTCCCGGCCTCGAGGAGGCCAACTGGCGGGCCTGTGTGCTGGGGCTCCGCGACTACGTCAACAAGAACGGATTCCCCGGCGTCGTGCTCGGCCTGTCCGGCGGCATCGATTCGGCCGTGGTCGCGGCGATGGCGGTCGATGCGCTCGGCGCGAGCCGCGTCCATTGCGTCATGCTGCCGTACCGCTACACCTCGAGCGAGAGCCTCGGCGACGCCGCGGCGATCGCCGAGACGCTGCTCGTGCGCTACGACATCGTGCCGATCGCCGCCCCGGTCGAGGGCTTCGCGGCGGCGCTGGAGCCGCTCTTTGCCGGCCGCGCCCCGGACATCGCCGAGGAGAACATCCAGAGCCGCACGCGCGGCACGCTCTTGATGGCGATCTCGAACAAGTTCGGCGCGATGGTGCTCACCACCGGCAACAAGTCGGAGATGTCGGTCGGCTACGCGACGCTCTACGGCGACATGAACGGCGGCTTCAATCCGATCAAGGACCTGTACAAGACCGAGGTCTACGCGCTGGCCCGCTGGCGGAACGAGAACCGGCCCGCGGGGATGATGGGCCCCAAGGGCCTGGTCATCCCGGAGAACGTCATCACCCGCGCGCCGTCGGCGGAGCTGCGCGAGAACCAGACCGACCAGGACTCGCTGCCGCCGTACGATGTGCTCGACGACATTCTCCAATGCCTGGTCGAGGACGAGATGCGCGTCGCCGACGTGGTGGCCCGCGGACACGACGTCGAGACGGTCCGGAAGGTCGAGCGGCTCCTCTACATCGCCGAGTACAAGCGCCGCCAGGCGGCGCCCGGCGTGAAGATCACGCGCAAGACCTTCGGCCGCGACCGGCGCTATCCGATCGTCAACCGGTTCCGCGATCGCGCCTAGACCGGCGGCCTAGCGGAAGGCCCAGTAGCGCAGCGCGAAGAACGAAAAGAACGGCCACAGCACCATGAACGAGAGCGCGGCCAGTTCGAGCGGCATCGAGAACAGCGCGAGCATCGCGGAGACGTAGAGTGTGTTGAGCACGACCCCGAAGGCCAGGAGCAGGATGTAGCGCCACAGCGCCGCCTGGTGGCTGCGGTTGGTCTGGAAGGACCAGTAGAAGTTGAGGACGTAGTTCACCAGCGTTGCGGCGAGATAGGCGATGACGTTGGCGATCGCCGGTCCCATTCCGAGGGCACGATGGAGGAGCGCCGCGCCGCCGACATAGATCGCGACCGAGAGCGTGCCGACGACGACGAACCGCACGGCGGAATCCCAGAGTCTGCGCTGAATGGAAGCCTCCCCGGATCGGATCGCAATCGACGGGACGATCCCAAGCACAACGACGGCGCCGGCAGCAAGCGGCATGTGGACCGCAAGGCCATATCGCGCCCATGACGCGTGCCGCCAGCCGCTCGCAAGCCGGAGCCGACGTGCCTATCTCGGTCGATATCGTCGCTTGACGGCATCGCCGGAAACGGCGAGAAACCAGCGTTCTGCGGTCGCGGGGCGTAGCTCAGCCTGGTAGAGCACCTGCTTTGGGAGCAGGGGGTCGTAGGTTCGAATCCTGCTGCCCCGACCACAGGCGCAACGGACGACCCGCGATTCAAGGGGTAGAGACAGGATGCTCGCGCGGATTTTCAGGCCGGCCAAGAATGCGATGCAATCGGGCCGCGGCAACAGCGATCTCTGGGTGCTCGAATACGAGCCGGAGACGCCGCTCAAGGTCGACCCGCTGATGGGCTACAACTCCTCCACCGACATGCGGCGCCAGATCCGGCTCGAGTTCGAGTCGCGCGCCGAGGCGGTGGCCTACGCGGAGCGGAACCACATCCCGTACCGCATCTTCGAGGACCACGACCCGATTCCGAAGAAGCTGTCCTACTCGGACAATTTCCGTTTCAATCGTCCGCAACCATGGACTCACTGACGGCCCCGTAGCTCAGCGGATAGAGCGACAGCCTTCTAAGCTGTTGGTCGCAGGTTCGATTCCTGCCGGGGTCACCA
>JBIQKL010000160.1:0-5722 GCA_044506555.1 Hyphomicrobiales bacterium
GCCGCCGGCATCATGGCGGCGTAGCCGGTCAGCGCGCCGTAGGCGTGGCGGAGGATTCGATGCTCGTCATAGGACGAGCCGACGGGATTGGGCAGCGGCCCCTGCTCGAACAGCTCGACCGCGAAGCCGCGCGCCGCGAGGCTCCACGCCGTCGACAGCCCGGCGATGCCGCCGCCGATCACCAGCACCTTGCCGTTCGTCATGAATATCCCGCTAGCCCAGATCGGCGAGCGCCGCGAGAACGCGCGCCACGTCGTTCTCGTCGTTGTAGACATGCGCCGAAATGCGGATGCGGCCGTCGCCGCCCCAGACTACGATACCGCGGGTACGCAGCGCCGCCTCGATCTCTTCCGAGCGCGGCGTGGCGAAGCAGACATTGCCGGCGCGCGCCGAAGGGGCAGCGGGCGTGGTCACCTCGAGCCCGAGCCGGGTCAGACCGTCGATGAGCGTCGTGCCGAGGCCGGTGGCGTGCGCCTCGACCTCTGCCGCCGAGAGACGCAGCAGCCGCTCCAGCGCACCGTCGAGGACATAGGCGCTGAGGAAGGCGACGTTGCCCTGCTCGAAACGCCGGCCGTCCGGCTTGAGCCGGTAGTCGGCGCGGCGCCGCCAGTCCGGCTCCTCGATGACCGAATGCCAGCCGATGGCCGTGGGGGCGAGCTCGGGCCAGCGGTTCGAGTTGACGTAGAAGACGCCGATGCCGTGGGTGGCGAGCAGCCATTTGTAGCAGCAAGACACCACGACGTCGCAGAGTTCGCCCGGCACGGGCACGACGCCGAACGCATGCGAGGCGTCGACGATCAGACGGGCGCCGTGCCGGTCGGCGAGCGCCCGGAGGGCGGCCAGGTCCTGGCGCGCGCCGGTGAGGTAGCTGACATGGCTGACGGCGATCGCGCGGGTCCGCGAATCGACCGCACGCTCGTAGTCGGTGACGGTCGGCACGATACCGCCGGCCTGGCGGACCTCGGCCGGGGCGCCGGGCAGCGCCTGCCAGACATGGATAAGCGAGGGGAACTCGCTCCGCGCCATCACGACGTTGTCGCCCGGCCGCCAGTCGATGCCGCTGGCGGCGGCGTGCAGCCCGGCTCCGGCATTCAGCATCAGGGCGATGTCGTCCGGCGCGACGCCGCCGAGCAGCCGGCCGAGGCGCGCGCGGACGCTGGAGGCGATCTCGAACATGCGCTCGCGGCCCGGCATGCCGACGCCCTTGTCGAACATGAAGCGCGTTGCCGCGGCGACGTGGCTGGCAAGCACCGGCGCCTCGCCGCCCGTGGCGAGGTGGGCCACCTGCTCGATGCCGATGAATTCCGACTTGGGAACGAGGGACGCCATGAGACTCACACCCGTGAGATGGAACTGAGGAACTGCCGGGTCCGCTCGTGCTTGGGATTGGCGAGCATCTCGGCGGGCGGGGCGTCCTCGACGATGCGGCCCTCGTTCATCAGCACCATGCGGGTGCCGACGTCGCGGGCGAAGCCGATCTCGTGGGTGACGACCAGCATGGTGCGGCCTTCGCGGGCGAGGGCCTCCATGACCTCGAGCACGTCGTTCACCGTCTCCGGGTCGAGGGCCGAGGTCGGCTCGTCGAACATCAGGAGGCTGGGGCGGGTGGCGAGGGCGCGGGCGATCGCCACACGCTGCTGCTCGCCCCCGGAGAGCTGGCCGGGATAGGCGTCGGCACGATGGTCGAGGCGGACCTTCCGGAACAGCTCGCGGGCGCGTTCCTCGGCCGAGGCCCGCGCCTCGCCCTGCACCTTGATCGGCACCAGCGTCACGTTCTGGAGGGCGGTCAGGTGCGGGTAGAGGTTGAAGCTCTGGAAGATCATGCCGATGTGGCGGCGGATGGCGGTGATGCTGCGCGAATGGGCGTTCACCTCCTGGCCTTCGAAGATGATGCGGCCGCCCTGGATCTGCTCGAGGCCGTTGACGCAGCGGAGCAGCGTCGACTTGCCGGTGCCGCTCGGCCCGACCAGGCAGATCACTTCGCCCGGCTGCACGTCGAGGCTCAGCCCGTCGATGATCGTCCGGTGGCCGAAGCGCTTGACGACGTTCTCGAAGCGGAGGATCGGCTGCGTCGCCGGAGCGACAGTGGGTTCGGTGCTAGGCAATGTGGAACTTCCTCTCGAGCATCGTGCCGACGAGCGAGATCGAGTAGTTGATGATGAAGTAGAGGACCGCGACGATGGCAAGCACCTGCAGGTTCTCGCCGGTGGCGTCGCGGACCAGGAGGCCCGCCTTGGTCAGCTCGACATAGCCGATGATCGCGGCGAGCGACGAGTCTTTGAGCACCATGATGTAGACGCCGACCGAGGGCGGCACGATCACCCGGATCGCCTGCGGCAGGATGATGTACTGCCAACGCTGGCGGGCGGTCATGCCGGCGGCGCGCGACGCTTCCCACTGGCCGCGCGGCACGCTCTCGATGCCGGCGCGGATGACCTCGGTCATCATCGCGCTGGCGCTCAGCGTCAGCGCGACGGTGGCGGCGACGAAGGGTGACAGGTCGACCTTGAACACCAGCGCCAGCCCGTAATAGCAGAAGAACAGGAGCACCAGGATCGGCAGCGAGCGGAAGGTCTCGACGTAGACGATGCCGACGGCGCGGAGGATTCGGCTCCGCGACAGTCGCATCAGCGCCAGTCCCGCGCCGATCACCGCACCCAGCAGCAGCCCGAGCCAGCTGATCCAGATCGTGGTCAGGGCGCCGTCTAGGAAGTAGCGCCAGTACTGGAGAAGGTTGTCGCTCATTGCCGCGTCGCCCTGTCGAGGCGCCCGAACAGCACCCGCCCGACGATGACGCGGGCGAGATTGATGCTCTGGCAGAGGACCAGGTAGGCCGCGGCGACGATGATGAAGGCTTCGAAATAGCGGAAGGATGACGAGCCGGTGGTGCCCATCCACGAGGTCAGCTCGCTGACCGTCACCACGGAGGCGAGCGAGGAGCCGATCACGATGGCGATGAGCTGGTTGCCGAGCGGGGCATAGACGGTGCGCAGGATCTGCGGCAGCACCACGTAACGGAGCGTCTGCAGCGAGGTCATGCCCTGCGATGCGGCGGCCTCGAACTGGCCGCGGGGGAGGGCGATCAGCCCCGAGCGGAAGATCTCGGTCATGTAGGCGGCGCTGTTGAGGGTCAGCGCGATCAGGGCGGCGTAGTAGCCGTCGAGCCTGAGGCCGAGCGCCGGCAGCGAGAAGAACACGATGTAGAGGATGATCAGGAGCGGGATGTTCCGCATCGCCTCGACGTAGAGGCCGATCAGGAAGCGCACCGGCCACAGGCGGCTCCGCCGCGCCAGCGCGCCGAAGACGCCGAGCACGCCGCTGATGATCGCGGTCAGCACGCTGAGGCTGAACGTGGCCCAAATCGCCTCGGGCAAGGACGAGAGATAGGGCACGATGGCTTGCAGGCTGAATGAGTACATCGGGCGCTGTCCCTGGTACCGCCGCCGCCGGCCTTAGCCGGGATGCCGCGGCGATGGCGCCGCGGCAGATAATGGCCGGCCCGAAGGGTATCGGGCCAGTGCAGTCGGATCAGTAGGTCGCCTGGATCGGCGGCAGGTCGTAGCCGAACCACTTCTTGAACACGCGGTTGTTCTCGCCGGTGGCGTTGAACTGCTCGACCCAGGTGTTGACGACGCGGTACCAGTCGAACTGCCCCGCCGGCAGGCCGATCGAGATGTCCTCGCGCGAGTAGATGCCCGGCAGCGCCTTGTACCTGTCGGCGTTGTCCTTGAGGAGGCCGGCCGTGTAGAGATTGTCCTGCGACATCGCGTCGGTCTGGTTGGACTGGAGTGCGAGCAGCGTGTCGTTGACGTTGTCGAAGCGCGCGATCGTCGCGTCCGGCGCCGCCAGCGGCACGCTGGTCTCGGCAGTGCCGCCGCGGGTGATGCCGATCCGGATCTCGGACTTGTTCAGGTCCTCGACGGTGTTGATGTCGTCGCGGTCGGCTCCGACCACGAATTGCAGGCCGACGACGAGATAGGGATCGGTGAAGGCGATGACCTTCGAGCGCTCCACGGTCCGCGTAAAGTTGGCGATGGTCAGGTCGGCCTTGCCGGACTGCAGCGACACCACGCGGCCGGGAATATCGGTGATGATGAATTCCGGCGTCACCCCCAGCGCCGCGGCGAGCTGGTTGGCGATGTCGATGTCGTAGCCTTCCGGTTCGCCGCTCGGGGTGATCGAGCTGTAGGGCGCGTTGCCGCCGATGATGGCGATGCGCACGGTGCCCCGTTCGATCACCTGGTCCAGGACGTTGACGTCCTGGGCGCTCGCAGGCGCCATTGCCGCCAGCGTGGCGACCAGGCCGGCCGCAGCGGCGACGCCGCCGATCCGGCCCATGATTGTCTTGAACATCGTCTCTTCCTCCTTCAGTCGGTTGACACAACCGCGCCTGCCCCCTGTGGTCAGGCGCGCACCATGACCGTCCCCTCGATCTCCACGCTGATGCCGAACGGCAGCGAGCTCATCCCGACGGCGGAGCGGGCATGACGTCCCGCGGTGCCGAACACCTCGGACAGAAGGTCCGAGCAGCCGTCGATCACCTTGGGATGATCCTGGAAGCTGGGCGCGGCATGCACGAAGCCGAGCAGCCGCACGAAGCGCGTGACGCGGTTCAGGTCGCCGGTGGCGCGATGCAGAACCGCCAGCAGATTGATGCCGACCAGCCGGGCGTGGTCCCGGGCCTCCTCGAGCGAGACGTCGTCGGCAACGCGTCCCCGATGCATGCTGCCGTCGGGCATCACCGGCCCCTGGCCGGACAGAAAGATGAAGTCGCCCGCCCACACGTAGGTGTCGAAATTGGCTACCGGCTTTGGCGGCTCGGGCAGCACGACCCCCAAGCTTTCGAGGCGACGATAAACATCGGTCATTGACCTGCGACTTCCATAACTATAGAAGGCATTATGCAATTGCGTATCCCTAAAAGTGATGCCGACGCGAGTCAAGATGCTTCCGCCGGCAACCGGAAGTCGGGACGGCGGCCGCGGGTGAACGGCATCGACCGGGCGTTCCAGGTTCTCGACTTCCTGCTCGAGCGCGGCGGCGCGGTCCGCAGCATCGACATCGCGCGCGGCACCGGCATGCCGGTGTCGACGGCGTATCAGATCGTCGAGAAGCTCCTGGAGCGGCGGGTGCTGGCCGGCGATGCCGACGGGGCGATCGGGCTTGGGCCGAAGCTCGCGCAATATGGCCAGGGCTACCGTCAGGCGACCCCGCTGCTGAAGGCGGCCGAGGACGAGATGACGCGCCTCGCCGAGCAGGTCGGCGAGTCGGTGCAGATCTGCGGACGCACCGGCAACGAGATGGTGGTCCTCGCCATGGCGTCGGGGCCGGGCATCTTCTCGGTGACCTCGCATGTCGGCACCCGCGTCCCGCTCAACTGGACCGCCTCTGGGCTGCTGCTCACCGGCCACCTGCCGGAATCGGAGCGGCTGGCGCTCTACGAGCGCGCCGCGGTGCCTTCGCCGACCGGCGAGGCAGAGACCGATCCCGTGGCGTTGTCGCGCGCGTCGGCCCGCGCCTTCGCGGACGGACTGTCGGTCCAGGTCAACGCCGCCGATTTCGGCGTGGCCTGCGTCGCGGCGCCGATCGTCGACGGCGACGGCAAATGCGCCGCGACGATCAGCATCGTCGTGCCCGGCATCAAGGCGCGGCTCCCCGAGCTGAAACGCGCCGTGCGCCAGGCGGCGCTCGCCATCGAGGCGCGGGCCGGCTGGCACCGCCT
>JBIQKL010000161.1:0-5707 GCA_044506555.1 Hyphomicrobiales bacterium
GGGTGAGGGGGTGCCGGACCTCGGCAACCCACGACCCGGGCAAAGATCTCCATCCTGAAGCGCGAGCCTGAAGCCCAGGCCTCGAAGGACGCATTGCGGTCTTTTCTGCCATTGCCGAACAGGCGCTCAGATCGTCTTCAGCATCCCGCCGTCGACGAAGTAGGTGGAGCCGACCGAGTAGCTGGCGCGGTCCGAGGAAAGGAAGACCAGGAAGTCGGCGGCTTCCTCGGGCGAGGCGAAGCGGTCGATGGGCGCGTGCTCGCGGGCGACGCTGTCGATGTAGCTCTTCCAGTCGCCGCCGGACTCGGCGGTCAGCTGCTTCGCCGTCTTGATCCAGTCCGGCGTCAGGATCAGGCCGAAATTGACCGCGTTGACGCGGATGCCGTCCTTGACGAATTCGGTCGACATGGTCTTCGACGCCATCACCAGCGCCGCCTTGGTGACGTTGTAGATCGGCTCGTACCAGAGCGGCTGCGTGGCGCAGATCGAGGCGTTGTTGAGGATCACCCCGCCGCCGCGCGCCTTCATCATCGGCACGACGCCGCGGGCGAGGCGGATCGCGGCCATCACGTGGAGGTCCCAATAGGCCTGCCACTTCTCGTCCGGGGCCTCCATGATCGTCTCGTTGCTGCCTGTGCCGGCATTGTTGATCAGGATGTCGACGCCGCCGAATTCCTTCTCCGCCGCGGCGACGAGTGTGTCGCAGCCGCCGGCGGTGGCGACGTCGCATTCGACCGCCAGTACGCGCGTGCCCTCCGCGGCGATCTCGGCGCGGGCGGCTTCGAGACGTTCCGCATTCCGCGCGGCGACGACGACGTTCGCGCCCTCCCGCGCCAGCCCCTTCGCGGTGGCGAGGCCGATGCCGACGCTGCCGCCGGTGATGACGGCAACCTTGTCGCGCAAGCCGAGATCCATGATGACGCTCCGGTTCTATTTGACGATCGGGATCTTCGACCGATCGATGGTGATGGCGACGGCGATGATCAGCACCGCGCCGAAGACGATGTTCTGGGCGAAGATGTTGACGCCGAGGAAGGTCATGCCGATGCGGACGACCGAGATGATCAGCGCGCCGACCAGCGTCCGCCAGATGCTGCCGACGCCGCCGGTGATCGCGGTGCCGCCGACCACCACCGCGGCGATCGAGGGCAGGAGCAGCTCGGCGGCGAGCGTCGGCGAGCCGCTCGACAGCCGTCCGGCGAGGATCACGCCGGCGAGTGCCGCGAACGCCGCCGACAGCACGTAGGCGATCACCTTCTGCCGGTCGACCTTCACGCCCGAGGCGTAGGCCGCCGGCTCGCCTGCGCCGATCGCCGCGCTGTAGCGGCCGAAGGCGGTGCGGCTCTGGAGGACGTGCGCGACGACGAGGACGATCAGCCCGACGATGACGACGTTGGGGATGCCGGCAATGTCCCCGGTGATCCAAGTCTGGTAGCCGCGTTCCGCCTCGCCGAGGGTGATCGACTGCTCGCGCGAGACGATGAGCGCCACGCTGAACAGGACGCCGCCCATCGCCAGCGTCGCGATGAACGACGGGATCCTGAGCCGGACATGGGCGAGCCCGGCGAGCAGCCCGGCGATCGCGCCGACCGCGACCGCGAGCACGAACGAGCCGTAACCGAGCTGGGCGATGGTGAGCGCCACGATCACGCTGGCGAGCGACGCCATCGACTGGATCGAGAGGTCGATGCCGCCGAGCATGATGACGAAGGTGACGCCCGTCGCGAGGATGAAGAGCACGGCGGTGTCGGCGGCGAGCTGGAGCAGCGTCGACGGCTCGAGGAAGGCGGGCTGGGCGGCGCCGATCGCGACCACCAGGACGACGAGCGTCACCACCGGAAGGTAGGTCCGGATCCGGTCGGAGCCGATGCTGTCGGCGAGTGCGCGCATGCCCGAGCCTCCTAGACCATGTGCTCGATCAGCTCGACCTGGGTCGGCTTCTCGCCCGGCCGGGCGTCGGCGCGGTGCGTGATCCTGCCGTCGCGCATGACCAGCACCGTATGGCTGAGACCGATGGTTTCTTCGAGCGTGTCCGAGGTGAGGATCACGGCGACGCCTTCGGCGGTCACCGCGCGCACCAGTTCGTAGACCTCCTCCTTGGCGCCGACGTCGAGACCGCGCGTCGGGTGGTCGAGGATCAGTACCTTGGCCTTGGCGTTCAGCCACTTGGCGAGCACCACCTTCTGCTGGTTGCCGCCGGAGAGGTTGAGGCAGAGGGCGTTGATGCCGGGCGTCTTCACCTTGAGCCGGTCGACCCAGGTGGTGGCGATCCGCTGCTCCTGGCGGCTGTCGATCAGGCCGTTCCGGGTGAGCGCGCCGAGGCTGCCGAGGGTGATGTTGGCGGCGACCGAGAGGAACAGCACCAGCCCCTCGACCCGGCGCTCGCGGGGGACGTAGCCGATGCCGCTGTCGACCGCTTCCGCCGGCGACCGCAGCCGGCAGTCGCGGCCGCCGATCCTGAGCCGCCCGCCGTCATGCGGCGCGAAGCCGGCCAGCGTCCGGGTCAGTTCCTCGCGGCCCGAGCCGATCACGCCCGCGATGCCGAGGATCTCGCCGGCATGGAGCCTGAACCCGACGTCGCGATAGGCATGGCCGAGCGCGAGGCCGTCGGCCTCGACCACGACCTCGTCGCGATAGGGCTTCTGCAGCGGCTCGCGATAGTACTCGGCCTGGAGGCTCCGTCCGACCATGAGCTGATGCAGCCGGGTGACGTCGGCGCCCTTCGCCGGCAGCTCGGCGACCACGGCGCCGTCCTTCATCACGTAGATGCGGTCCGACAGTTCCAGCACCTCGTCCAGCCGGTGCGAGACGAAGATGAAGCTGGCGCGGGACTTGAGCGCCCGGACGCGGGCGAAGAGGATCTCGATCTCGGCCCGTTCGAGCACCGAGGTCGGCTCGTCGAGGAGGATGACGAGATGGCCGGCGGCCTGCTCCTCGAGCGTCAGCGTCTTGGCGAGCTCGACCATCTGCCGGGTCGCGAAATCGAGGTCCGCGGTATGGGCGCGGGGGTCCACGTCGACCTCGACCTTCGCGAGCTGCCGCGCGGCGGCGGCGTAGAGCGCCTTCCAGTCGACGAGGCGGAGGCGGGTGAACTGGGCCTCGTTGCCGAGATAGACGTTCTCGCCGACGCTGAGATTGGTGAGGAGCGACTGCTCCTGGAACACCATGCCGATGCCCTGGCGGTTGGCGTCGGCGGCGCTCGTGAGGCGCGTCGTCCTGCCCGCGACACGGATCTCGCCTCCGTCCGGCTGGTAGACGCCGGAGAGGATCTTCATCAGCGTCGACTTGCCGGCGCCGTTCTCGCCGATCAGGCCGACCACCTCGCCGGGCATGATGTCGATCGACACGTCCTTGAGCGCATGCACGCCCGGGAAGCGCTTGTCGATGCCGACCAGGGAGAGGGCAGGGGTCGCGGGCGCGTTCATTTGACGATCCGCATCAGCTTGCGGTCCATCGACAGCGCCACGGCGGCGATGATCATCAGCCCCTGGACGCCGATCTGCACGCTCGGCGGAATGCCCATCAGCACCATGCCGTTGGACAGCACCACCACGATCAGGACACCGACCAGCGTCTGCTGGACGCTGCCCTGTCCGCCGGACAGCGCCGTGCCGCCGACCACCACGGCGGTGATCGTGGTGAACAGCCGGCCGAGGCCGATCTGCGAATTGCCGAGCCCGAGCTGCGCCGCGGCGAGGATGCCGCCCACCGCATAGAAGACCCCGGCGAGGGTGAAGGCCATGATCCGAACCCGCGCGGCGGGGATGCCGGAGAGCGCGGCGAGGTCCTCGCCGCCGCCGAGCGCATAGATGTAGCGGCCGAGGCGGGTGTAGTTCTGGATGACCAGCGCGATCGCGAAGCAGAGCAGCGCGATCCACACCCCCCAGGGCAGGCCGATGACCGGATCGCGGGCGATGGCGAGGGCCCGGACGAGCTGGTCGTTGATCCGCACCGCGGTGCCGCCGAGCAGCGCATTGGCGACGCCGACGCCGATGAACCACGTGCCGAGCGTCACCATGAAGGACGGCACCTTGAGGCGGACGTGGATGGCGCCGTTGACGAAGCCGACGCCGGCGCCGACCAGGAGCACCAGCGGGATCGCGAGGAGGCCGAGGTCGTTGCCGTTGGCCCCGTTCAGGACCAGGAGCGACAGGATGACGGCCGACAGCGTCAGGACGCCCTCGACCGACAGGTCGATCGACCCCATCAGGATGATGAACGTCGCCCCCAGCCCCAGCACCAGCGGGATCATCGCGGCCTGGGCGATGCGGACGAAATTGCCGAACGACAGAAAATTCGGGTTGATGACAGCGATCACCGCGCAGAGCAGGATGAGCACGATCACCGGGGCCCACGAGGCAAGCCGCCAGCGCTGGATCGCAGGCCGCCGCGGGGGAGACGCGGCGCCGGCTTCGGCGTGAAGGGTCATCTGGCGGCGCCCCGTCCTGTCCGACATGTCCCGGCGTCAGGCGGGGGGACGCCCCGAAAGGCGTACCCCCGTCCCGGACGATCAGTACTGGATCTGCCCGCTGACGCGGCCCCAGATGTCGTTCCAGTCGAGCTGCGGCTCCGACGTGATGTTCTCGTCGTAGTACGCCTGCGCGTTGTCGGCGGTGATGATCACGCCGGTGCCGTAGAACTCGCGATGGTCCTTCGGCTCGGTGGTCGGGTCGAACTGCCCGGTCTTGGCGTGGTAGGCGATGGAGAGGCCCATGCCGCCCTGCCAGTACGGGTCCCAGGCGACGGTTCCGGCCATCTCGCCCTTCTGGATCGCCTCGACCGCGAGCTGGATGCCGTCGATGCCGGTCGCGAGCACCTGGCCGGCGCGGCCGTCGGCGCGGAGCGCCTCGACCGCGGCGAGCGCCATGTCGTCATTGGCCGCCCAGACGCCGCCGATCTCGTCGCCGAACTGGGTGAGCCAGGCATTCATCTTCTCGAGCGCCTCGGTCGCCGACCAGTTGGCGACCTGGAAGTCGAGGAGCTTGATGTCGGGATTGGCGGCGAGCGCCTCGTCGAGGCCGGCCTTCCGCTCGATCGCCGGGATGTTCGACTGGATTCCGCCGAGCGCCACGATGCCGCCCTTGCCGCCCATCGCCTTGAACAGCGTCTCGGCCATCGCCTTGCCGTAGGGCACGCCCGAGAACGAGATGTGGGCGACGTAGTTCGGGTCGAAGTCCCACGGGTGGAGGTCGGCCGGCTTGTTCCACTGGGTCACGACATAGGCGCCGGCCTCCTTGCAGGCCTCGACGATCGGCCGCGCGTCCGGCGCGTCGTTGGGGTCGACGTTGATCACGCAATTGCCGCCGGTCTTGGCGAGGATGGCGCGGATGTCGGAGACGCCCTTCTCGCTGTTGCCCTCGGTGACCAGCGTCACGTATTCGCCGCCGACCGACTTGGCGAAGGCCTCGCCGCCCTTGTTCCAGGTGGCGTGGTAGGGGTTCGAGAGCGAGCGGATCGAGTTGACCAGCGTCGGATTGTCCTGCGCGAAGCCGCGCCGCGTGATGATCGCCGGGAACGCGGCGAAGGCGCCCGCTGCGGCCGCGCCCTTGAGGAGGCCGCGGCGGCTCAGGGGCCGGTTCATGGAATCCAGGATTCGCTTCACCATTGTGTTTTTCCTCCCGGGGGCGATGCCGTGGCCGCGGCTCTCCATCCCGTTGTCGATTTTTGTCGCGAGCGCCGGCGTCGGATGAGCCGGGCGAGCATCGCG
>JBIQKL010000033.1:0-11170 GCA_044506555.1 Hyphomicrobiales bacterium
AGCGTCACCTTGAGCGGCGCGGAGAAGGTCATGCCGCGCTGGCGGCACTCGTCGACGTCGTACTTGGGCGGATCGAAGTCGTAGCGGACGAACTCGAGCAGAGCCGTGTTGGAGAAGTCGGAGATCGGGAAGACCGACTTGAACACCGCCTGCAGGCCCTCGTCCGGACGGCCGCCTTCGGGCTCCTCCACGAGCAGGAACTGGTCGTAGGACGCCTTCTGAACCTCGATGAGGTTCGGCATCTCGGCGACTTCCCGGATGGAGCCAAAGAATCGGCGGACCCGCCTGCGACCGGTGAACGTCTGGGTCATGTCCACTCCTCGTATCGTCTGAATTGCTGTCCGGAAAGCCGGCGCATATCCGGCCCTCGGGGCAGCATTTCGCTGCATTTCGTCTTCCCGGCGGAGCGGGCGCCGACACGATCGGCGCCCTCCCCGTATCCTGGACCCCGGTCTCGCTATGCTCGCCCGGGGGTCGTCTTCGGCCTCGGCCTCAGATCACTTCAACTCGACCTTCGCGCCGGCACCTTCGAGCTGTTCCTTGATCTTGTTGGCCTCGTCCTTGGAGACGCCCTCCTTGACCGGCTTCGGTGCAGCCTCGACCAGGTCCTTGGCCTCCTTGAGGCCGAGAGCCGTGATCGCGCGGACTTCCTTGATCACGTTGATCTTGTTGGCGCCGATGTCGGTGAGGACGACGGTGAACTCGGTCTGCTCCTCGGCCGGAGCGGCGGCAGCGCCGCCACCGGCGGCCGCGACCATCGCCACCGGAGCCGCGGCGGAGACGCCCCACTTCTCCTCGAGCAACTTGGAGAGCTCGGCGGCCTCCAGCACGGTGAGCTGCGAGAGTTCGTCGACAATCTTGGAAAGGTCAGCCATTTCTGTAGTTCCTTGTTCGGTTCGAACCGTTGGATATCCGTAAGTCAGTCTAGGCCGCGCTCTTCTCGGCGTAGGCCGTGAGAACCCGTGCAAGCTGCGACGCCGGGGCATTCAGCACCTGCGCGACCTTGGTGGCCGGCGCGGCGATGAGCCCGACGAGCCTGCCACGCAGCTCGTCCAGCGACGGCAGCGCAGCGAGGGCCTTGATCCCGTCGGGATCGAGGGCGGTGGACCCCATCGCACCGCCGCGCACAACGAGCTTGTCGTTGGTCTTGGCGAATTCGACGGCGACCTTTGCCGCGGCGACCGGGTCCTTCGAGTAGGCGACGACCGTCGGCCCCTCGAACAGATCCGAGATCGACTCGGCATCCGTGCCCTTGAGGGCGAGCTTGACGAGGCGGTTCTTGGCGACCTTCACTCCGGCACCGGCCTCCCGCATCCGGCCCCGAAGGGTCGTCATCTGGGCGACCGTCAACCCGGAATAGTGGGCGACAACAATCACGCCGGTGTCCGAGAACACCGACGAGAGCGTTTCCACGAGCTGGCTTTTCTCCGCTCTATCCACACTCTCTCTCCACTTGGCGACCATCGCGAAGATGGGACCGCCGGTTGCACCTGCCATGTCGGGCGAGACCGTCATGGCGACTCCGACCTGTCCCCCTTACGGCGTGTCGCCACGCCGGATGGGCCGCGAAGAGGTTCGAACCGGAACTGTTCCGGCTCCCTCCCGTCTATTGCAGGCAACCTCATTAAGCCGGCATCCCGGCGCCCGCAGTCTCGGACAGGACTGCCGATCCGACCTTTGACGGACCGGCTTGCGCTCACTCAACAACAAACGCTGTATAAGCTTCTGTCTCTCTTAGTGAATTCCCGAAGGAGGCCTAAGAGGGGTGTCATATCACCGTGTTTTCGAGAGACGCATGAGGACGCACCGCACAAGGGCCGGCGCGCCCAATGCGCTATTTAGACAGTCCGGACGGTCTTGCCAACCCCCCATCTCAGAAAAAAGGCGATCAAGCCTCTTTCCGGCTGGAAGCGGGGCGATGGACCCCCGTGCATCGAACCCGGCCGGCCGCGGCGGCCGGCGGGGTTCCGTGTGTCGGCGCCGGTACTTACGACGCTGCCATGCCGACGGTCGAGGGATCGACCTTCACTCCCGGACCCATCGTCGAGGACACCGCGACGCGGCGGACATAGGTACCCTTGGCGCCGGTCGGCTTGGCCTTCTGGACCGCATCGGCGAACGCCTTGATGTTCTCGACCAGCTGCTCGGTGCCGAAGCTCGCCTTGCCGACGCCGGCCTGGACGATGCCCGCCTTCTCGACGCGGAACTCGATGGCGCCGCCCTTGGCCGCCTTCACCGCTCCGGCGACGTCCTGCGTCACCGTGCCGACCTTCGGGTTCGGCATCAGGCCGCGGGGGCCGAGCACCTTGCCGAGGCGGCCGACCAGCGGCATCATGTCCGGCGTGGCGATGCAGCGGTCGAATTCGATCTTGCCGCCCTGCACCTGCTCCACCAGATCCTCCGCACCGACGACGTCGGCACCCGCCGCCTTGGCCTCGTCCGCCTTGGCGCCGCGAGCGAATACGCCCACCCGCACCGTGCGGCCCGAACCGTTCGGCAACTGGCACACGCCGCGGACCATCTGGTCGGCATGGCGCGGATCGACGCCGAGATTCATGGACACCTCGACGGTCTCGTCGAACTTGGCGCTCGCCTTGGACTGCACCAGCTTCACCGCCTCGTCGAGCGGATAGAGCTTCAGCGGCTCGATGCCCTCGCGGGCGGCCTTGGTACGCTTGCCTACATGCGCCATCGGATCAGCCCACCACCTCGAGGCCCATGGAGCGGGCCGAACCTTCAACCATCCTGATCGCGCCATCGACATCGGTCGCGTTCAGGTCCTTCATCTTCGCCTCGGCGATCTCGCGAACCTGGTCGCGGGTCACCGATCCCGCCGAGCCGCGGCCCGGGGTCTTCGAGCCCGACTTGAGGTTGGCCGCCTTCTTGAGGAAGAAGCTGACCGGCGGCGTCTTCATCTGGAAGGTGAAGGACTTGTCCTGGTAGTAGGTAATCACCACCGGGATCGGCGATCCCTTCTCCATCTCCTGCGACTGGGCGTTGAACGCCTTGCAGAACTCCATGATGTTGATGCCGCGCTGACCGAGCGCGGGACCGATCGGCGGCGACGGCGTCGCCGACCCGGCCGGTACCTGCAGCTTGAGGAAGCCTGCTACCTTCTTTGCCATTGCGTCTGTTCCCTGAAACGAAGCCGGCCTTGCCGGCGGGAATGGCGTGGTCCGGTTCCGGCGGCTGGCAAACCGCCCTCGCCTCCCACGACCGACTTACGATCAGACCTTCGGCCCGACCGTACTCGAGTTCGCCGTTCGCGAAATTTCGCGAACGGCATTCTTCCGGATGCGGGCCGGCCCGCATCCCAAGGATCGGTCGAACTCGCCCGACCCTAAACCTTCTCCACCTGGCTGTACTCGAGCTCGACCGGGGTGGCCCGGCCGAAGATCGAAACCGCGACCTTGAGACGGGCGCGAACCTCGTCCACTTCCTCGATCTGACCGGAGAACGAGGCGAACGGCCCATCCGACACCCGGACCTGCTCGCCGATCTCGAAGCTGACCGACGGCTTCGGGCGCTCGACGCCTTCCTGCACCTGCTGCAGGATGCGGCGCGCCTCGGCCTCGGAGATCGGCACCGGCTTCTTGTCGGCGCCCAGGAAGCCCGTCACCTTGGGCGTGTTCTTGATGAGATGGTAGGCCTCGTCCGACATCGCCATCTTCACCAGCACGTAGCCCGGGAAGAACTTGCGCTCGGCGTCGACCTTCCGGCCGCGGCGGACCTCGACCACCTTCTCGGTCGGCACCAGAATCTCCTCGAAGGCGTCACCGAGGCCGGCGGCCTGGGCCTTCTCCTTGATCGACTCGGCGACCTTCCGCTCGAAATTCGAATACGCGTGGACGATGTACCACTTCTTGTCGCCCTGAACCTGCGCCTGCATCGTCCTAGCTCCCACCGAGGCCGAGCAGGAACTGGACGCCGAAGCTGATCACCGTATCGGCAAGCAGGAAGAAGAGGCTCGCCAGGACCGCCATCACCATCACCATCACCGTCGAGACCATGGTCTCGCGCCGGGTGGGCCAGACGACTTTCGCGGTCTCGGCGCGGACCTGCTGGAAGAAGGTGATCGGGTTGGTTCTTTCGGCCATGAAAATCTGCTCGCAAGCGATCGCGCGAAAACGTCGCGCCCGCCCTGTCGGGCCGGTTACATAAGGCGTTGGCGCCTGAGACTCAAGCCAAACTTTGGCGCCGAGCCGCCCGCGCCGTGATATCGGCGGAGCCGAGCAGCGGGATTCCCATCGCCGCGAGCATGCGCCGGGTGTCGGCCACCGAGCCGTTGAGATCGATGCCGCGGCAGGCATCCTCGACGACGACCACCTCGAAGCCGGCGGCGGCGGCGTCCTCCGCCGAGTAGCGGACGCAGAAGTCGAACGCAAGGCCGGCGAGGAACACCCGGCCGAGGTCCCGCTCCCGAAGGTAGCCGGCGAGGCCGGTCGGCGTGTTGTGGTCGTTCTCGAACAGCGCCGAGTACGAATCGATCCGCGGTCGATAGCCCTTGCGGATGATCAGTTCCACATGCGGCACGTCGAGATCGCTCCGGAAGGCGGCGCCGTGCGTCCCCTGGACGCAGTGGTCCGGCCACAGGATCTGCGGCCCGTAGAACATCTCGACAATGTCGTAGGGCTTCTTCCCGGGGTGGACCGAGGCGAAGGAACTGTGCCCGGCCGGATGCCAGTCCTGGGTCAGCACCACGTGGTCGAAGGCGCGCGACAGGCGGTTTATGACGGGCACCACCTCATCCCCGCGCGGCACCGCAAGCGCCCCGCCCGGGCAGAAATCGTTCTGGATGTCCACGACCAGGAGGACGTCCCGCTCGCCGGGATGGATCCGATCCGTCATGCGTCCCTTGCCCTCTCTGCGATCCGCCGGTCGGCCTCCGCCGACACCGCCGCCAGGCCGGGCCCGATCGCCACCGGGTAAGTCTCCGTTGCCGGCTCGAGCCCCCGGCAGCTCTCGGGCAGCGCAGCGAGCGAGGCCGCGGCGCACGCCCGTGCTTCGTCGAGGCCGGGCGACGGCCCGAGGCGGCGGCCGCCGGCCATCACCGGCACCAGAAGCGGCGTGCCCTCGACTTCGTCGTCCTCGACCGACAGTATATCGCCCGCCATCCGGCCGTCGCGATCGAAACGCCGCCACACCTGCTTCCGTCCCGGCCAGGTGGCCTTTCCCGGCGACAGCTTCTTCCGCGGGATGCCGGCATATTCCTGGAGCTTGTAGACGCATTCGAGCGCCGACAGGTCTTCCGAGGTCGTCAGGCTCGTGCCGACGCCGAAGCCGTCGATCGGCGCATCGTCCGCGATGAGTTGCGCAAGGCCGTGCTCGTCGAGCCCGCCGCTCACGAAGATCGTCACGTCGCCAAGCCCGCCATCGTCGAGGATGCGGCGGACGCTTCGCGCCAGAGCGGCGACGTCGCCGCTGTCGATACGGACGGCGCGCACCCTGATCCCTTCCGCAGCGAGGCGCGGCGCGATCCGCACCACCGTCCGCGCAGCAAGCTCGGTATCGTAGGTATCGATGAGGAAGGTGAGACCCTCCGGGCGGGCCCGGGCGAAGTCGATGAACGCCTGCTCCTCGCTGTCGTGGGCTTCGATGAAGGCGTGCGCCATGGTGCCGTAGGAGCGGATGCCGAAGGCGCGCTCCGCCTCGACCGAGGCGGTGCCGGCAAAGCCGGCGATGTAGCTCGCCCGTGCCGCATAGAGCCCGGCCTCGGCGCCATGGGCGCGGCGGAAGCCGAAATCGACCAGCGTCCTTTCCGGCGCCGCCAGCACGCAGCGCGCCGCCTTCGAGGCGACGAGCGTCTGGTAGTGGAGGATGTTCATCAGCCGCGTCTCGACGAACTGGGCTTCCGGCAGAGGCGCGGTGATGCGGAGGATCGGCTCGTTGGCGAACACCACGGTGCCCTCCGGCACGGCATGGACGTCGCCGGTGAACCTGAAGCCGGCCACGTAGTCGAGGAAGCGCGGCGAGAAGCGGCCGGTGGCGGCGAGCCAGGCGACGTCCGCGGCATCGAAGCGCACCGATTCGAGCCAGGCGAGGACCTGCTCCTGTCCGGCCGCCATGAGGAACCTGCGGCTCGGCGGCAGGCGGCGGACGAAGAACTCGAAGACCGCCACGTCGGTCATGCCGCCCGCCAGATAGGCCTCGACCATGTTCAACTGGTAGAGGTCGGTCAGGAGTGGGCTCGCGGCCTGCAGCATGCCGTTGATGTTCCTGGATGCGGGCGCCGCGCGCCGTCCGTGAGCGCTCGGGCCTTCGCCGTCCGTCCGCCGGCCGAGGTCCTCCAGATCGGCTCCGCGATCCGAATCTTCGCTGACGGTCACGCTCCCCGCCCCTCCACGAGTGGGATGTGCGATCAGTCGAGGATCGTGAAGCGCTCCACCGAAATGTATCGGCCAAAAAATCCGCGATCCACATCGCCCACTATGCGGACCTTCGTCTCGGGCCCGAAGCTCCGGCCGAAAACACGGCCCCGCGTCACCCCGCGCTCAAGCTCGATTCGAACCGACCCGGTCGCATCCTGAAACTTATAGTAGTCCTCACGAAGATGTTGGACGACATGGCCTTCGAGCGTCACCTCGCGGCCAAGGCGAACATTGTTCACGTCCGCGACGTCGATCAGCGTGCGTGCCCACGCAACGCTGCTGATGGTTAGGAAGGTTACGGCAAGCACGGCGGATATTCGCAGCATGACCCAACCTCCCCGATCACGTTACCTTGGTCAGCGTAGGGTCGTTTCCAATCTTCGACAAGCCTGCACGTAAATGGCTACACCCGGTCCTCGGACATCGAGGCCCGGGGCGTACTTTCGTCGCTCCGTCCCTGCCGCTCCGCGATGGACGAGCCCAACAAGGCCGGAAGCGAACAGAAAACGGCTAACCGGACTACGGAAACGGGCAACCTCCGCCGTAAGCCATTGACGGAACACGAACCACCGGGGGGCGATGGCAGGGGCAGAGGGACTCGAACCCACGGCCTGCGGTTTTGGAGACCGCCGCTCTACCAGCTGAGCTATACCCCTAGCGTACCGGCGAAGGTCATGTGCCCCAAGCCGCCGCATGATGCAAGGGGTCCGTGGCGCCGACGGCGCTATTCGAGATAGTCGCCGGCCGTGCCGGAGCCGCCGAGTTGGTCGCCGATGGCGTTGAACCTCTCGAGGAACACGCCGAAGCGCGCGCGGTCGTAGTCCCCCGGATACCACCCCTCGACGATCACATCGCCCTCGTCGTCCTCGTAGTAGCGGGCGGCGACCGCACTCTCGTTCATGCCGTTGAGGAACTCGAGGAAACCGACGCGGTCGCTCTTGGCCCGATCGGTGGTGCCGAAGAAGGTCACGACGAGCATCCCGCCATTATAGGGCTTGACCGAGACATTGTAGAACGTGTCGTGCCTGGCGATGAGCGATGTCTCACCATCTTCAACGCTGTATCCCAGAAAATCGAAGTGCGCCTTGAACTCGTCTGATCCTGCGAACGGCGCCGCCCAAGCCGGCGAAACGGCGAGGACGAAGAATGCGAGGAAGCTGATCACACGCATGGCGGAGCGACCTTGTGCGAGAGGGCGAATGCCGCCGAAACCTACTCCTGCGACCTGACATTGGCTAGCTGGCGTCCCTGCCGGTTCCGCCTGCTCGCAGCACCCTCAGACGCCCTTCGACAGGCTGCGAGGACAAGGGACTAGGAGCGGAGGGGCGCGTTGCGCGAACCGGGCCCAGGCGTGGGGCCCGGCTTCTCGCTCACGGTGAGCTTCAGCGTCCGCTGGAAGGACCAGCGTTCGTGCAGACCGCGCGTGCCGGTGTCGGGGAAGTTGATCTCGAGCGTCAGGGACTTCCCGTCCGGCATCTCGCCCATGTTCCGCACCAGACGGCTGATCTCCGCATAGAGCCCGCGCCGCGTCGCCAGGTCCACGTCGAAGGAGCCGTTCAGCCGGATCACCATGTCCTTCGCCACCCGGTACACCTTGCCGACCATGAATCCCTCGTCGGCGCGCTTGCCGAAGAAGCGCTCGCGATCCTCGCTGCCGTGGGCGATGACCCGGAGGAACAGCTCCGGCGCCAGGGCGACGACCTTCACCTGCGCGGTGTTGAGCCTCTCGTAGAGTTCGAGGTCCTCTCCGCCGTAGTTCACGAGCACCTCGTCGTAGCCTCCGACGAGGTCGAAGTGGCGCTTGTGGACGACGCACGTCCCCTGCACGGAATTGTCGCCGAGCGCCAGCGGACCAAGCGGCTTCGCGTAGGCGTCCCGGCCCACCCGCTCGGCAACGAACCCGATGAACGTGTCGGCAAGGACGACGTCCGCATCGACGAACACGAGGGTCTCGCCCCGCGCCGCGGCGGCGCCGATGTTCCGTGCCCGGCTGACGTTGAAGCCCTCCGCCGTGCCGGCGCGGACCACACGGGCCGAGGGATGATGCGACGACACGTAGCCGGCCGTATCGTCGGGACAGTCGTAGTCTACCACGATGACCTCGGAATCCGGCTGCCGAAGCATCGCGGGCAGCGATTCCCTGAGGTGGTGCAGGCGCGCCTTGCAGGTCGTGACGATCGAGTACACCGCGGGCTGCGCGGCTTCTATCCGCCGTCGGCGGACGTCGCCGGCGCCGCCCCCGAATCGACGATCCTTGCGATCTCGCTGGCGGTCTCGGCGACGGTCTCGCAACGAAGGAACACCCCGACTTCGATCTCCCGACCGGTGGCCTGCTCGATCTCCATCGCCAGGACCACGGCATCCGCCGAATCGAGCCCGAGCGAGTCGAGGTTGGTCTCTTCGGTGATCGCATCCGGAGCGATACCGGCGAGCTCCGCCGTCTTGCGGAGGACGAGTGTTCGAACGTCGGCGAATTCCATGGCGACTCCGATGGCGATGGCTTGGCGCGGACGGGATACTAGCCCGCACCGGATGCTAAGGAAAACCGCTTCCGGCACCGGCCCGTCATGCGAACTCCACGGGAACCGACGCCATCGTGCGGATGATGTTGCCTGCGGCGCGCCGCGGCTGCCCGGCGAGGCGCAGCGGCGGGGCTTCGGCGAGAACGGAGAGGGCCGCGGCGATGATGTGCCGGCTCATCGACATGCCGACGCAGAGGTGTCGGCCCGCCCCGAAGGTCAGACCCACGCCTTCGGCGTGGTCGAGGCTGATCCGGTCGGCAGTCGGGCCGAACTTCTTCGGATCGCGATTGGCGGCGAGCGGCGAGAACATCACCTTGTCGTTCGGCTTGAGCTCGACTCCGCCGATGACGGCCCCCTTGTGAAAGACCCGGGTGAGATAGTCGACCGTCGCCGTCTGCCTGAACATGTCGTCGCCCAGGTGGCGCCACTCCCGCTGCGGTACCGTCGCCCCCCGGTGCTGCTGCGGATCGAGGAGCCAGTCAACGCCCTGTCCGATCGAGCCGCCGAGCGCATCGTTGCCCATCAGCAGGAACACGCCGAACATCGAGATCGCCATCGCCAATGGGTCGGGTTCGTCGGCCGGCGCGGCACGGTGGAGCGTGGCGAGCAGCGACTCGGGATGGCGCGCGATCAACCCGGGAGCACGCTCAGTCAGGAGTGCCATGCCGTCGCGGACCGTTCGTTCCATCCGCCACCTGTCCCGGATCGGCAGCGTCGCCTCGATCGTCCACGACATGCGGCTCAACGGATAGAGCACTTCCTTGTCGGCTTCGGACAGCATGGCCAGGTCGCAGAGAACTTCGAAAAGCAGGCGGTTGGCGAAATCTTCGGCGAAATCGAGCCCGCCGTGGCGGAGCCCCGGGGCGATCAGCCGGCGCGCCGCGCCCTCGAAGACCTCCCTCCGATCGGCGAAGGGAACCACCGTCGTCGCGGCAAGTCGTCGGAGCCTGGCGTGATGGGCGCCCTCGTAGTTGAACGGCATGTCGGAGATGACGCTGATACTGGCGTTGAAGTCGTGTCCATGCCGGTCACGGAGGGCAAGCCATGGACCGATGATGCCGATGTGGGACGTATCCGGGGCACGAAGTCCGGCATGGTTGACGTCGTAGTCGAGCGCGAGCCAGGCACGCGCGTTCGGCCGCCAGGCCATGGGGCATTGCGCGCGCAGCTCGGCATAATGTTCCGCCGGGTCCGGCGCGGGCGGCGCCGCTGCCGCCGCAGGCGTCGCATTCTCCGTCATGACGTCGTCTCCTTCGCGACGATCAGACGCTTATCGGTCGCATTGAGCACCGCAAGGGCACCGCGACCGCACAGGTCGGCGAGCGCGTGGCGACGGATCTTGCCGCTGGTCGTGCGTGGCAGCGCGCCGTATGGCACCGCGATCACGGCGGCCGGAACGTGTCCGATCGCCTTGCCCACCGCCTCGTTCACCCGGCGCGCCATCGCGTCAAAGACTTCCGGCGGCAGCGGACCGCGCTGCACCTCGAACGCGACCATCATCTCCTCCGTTCCGGTGCGCCGAACGCCGAACGCCGCCACGCCGCCGGGATTGAGAGACGGGTCGGCCCCGACCGCTGCGGCCTCCGCATCGGCCGGATAGACGTTCACGCCGCGGAGGATGATCAGTTCCTTGCGGCGGCCGGTGACGACGAGCTTCCCGTCGTGGAGAAACCCGAGGTCGCCGGTGGCGACGCGCGCCGCGGAATCAGTCGGCGCCGCGGTTGCGGGACGGCCGATGCTTGCGCCTGAGAGCTCGATCTCGCCGATCGTATCCTCTGGCAGCGCCCCCCCATCCGAACCGACGATGCGGACAGCGACGCCGGAGACCGGCCGGCCGAGCATCACCGAGCGGACGTCCTTCGTCCCTTCCGCGGCCTCTGGATCCCGGACCTTCCCGGAGAACGCCCGTGGACCGCCGCGGCGCCGGCCGGACGAGACCAGGAGGGTCGCCTCCGCGAGGCCGTAGCTCGGCGCGAAGGCGTCCCGATCGAAGCCGAACGGCTCGAACGCCGCGCAGAACCGCTCCACGGTCTCCGGCCAGACCGGCTCGCCGCCGCAGACGGCCGCGGTGATGGTCGAGAGATCGATCCCGGAAAGGTCCGCGCCAGCCTCGGCTTCCCTGGCGCAGAGCTGATAGGCGAAGTTCGGCGCGCTGGTGATGGTCGCCCCTTCCTCGCCCGCCCGCCGCAGCCAGCGGAGCGGCGACTGAAGGAAGAGGAGCGGGTCCATGATCGTCGACCGGCATCCGATCCAGAGCGGCGTCAGGACGTGTCCGACCAG
>JBIQKL010000033.1:11270-31257 GCA_044506555.1 Hyphomicrobiales bacterium
GGCTGGCGGAGCGTCCGCTCCGGCGCGAGCAGGGCGGCCGGCGCCGCGGCCTCGACGATCGAACGGATGCGTTCGGCGGCGCGCCGCGTCGACACGCCGGGGACCGGGACCGCCACGGCACGGGCCAGCAGGCATCCGCACAAGGCCGCCAGAAAATCGCGCGGGTCCGGGCAGAGCACGACCACCGGCCGCGCGGCGAAGCGGCGGAGCGCCGCGGCGACCGCCGTCGCCTCGCGATGGAGCGAGCCCCACGTGACCGTCCTGGCCTCGGCGGCATGGCGGCCGACGAAGCGGAATGCGACGTCTCCGGGACGCGTCGCGGCATGACTGGCGAAACGGTCCGCCACCGAGGCCGCCGCGAGGGAGACGTCCACGGTCACGGCATCGCCCGCGCTTGCGCCGGGCCGTCGACGAAATCGCGCAGGACGGACTCGAAGTCGCCGCGGATCAGCAGCGCCGAGACGATGTCGTGCTGCACATGGTTCGGCAACAGGTTCACCTCGACATTCGGCAGATCGGCGAGATGCTCGGCATGGGGCCGGTCGACCGGATTGCCGTCCCCCGAATAGAGGACGATCCGCTCGGGCCAGGGACTGGCTCGAAGCAACGGCTTCAGGTCGACCATCATGTGCGGCGCCGCGGCCCGGAGATAGGGGCGCTTGAAGAAGTCGCCGACCGGGATCGGACTGCTTTCCGACAGGTCCGTCCTTATGCTCAGCCCGAGAAAGGACCGCGCCTTCAACTCCATCGCGCAGCGCAGGCCGATGAATCCTCCGGCGCTGTTGGCCAGCACATGGACCTCGTCCGCGCCAAGGTCGTCGAGCGTCGCCGCGAGCGCCTCCCGGAGCCCCTCGTAGCCGGGCGCCACCGTCTCCAGGCCGTCGACGAAGATCAGCCGCCGCCGGTCGGTGAGATAGATGATGTGCGTGTCGAGCCGCTTGAGGAACATGTGCAGCATCATCAGCGACAGCCAGATGCGCGGATCGATGCCGGTGAAGACGATGATCGCCTTGCGGGTCTCGCCGTCATAGCGCGCCGTGTACGCCTCGTGCCGGCCATCCATTATCGGCGCCCCGGCATCCCGCATCGCCTTGAGATCGGTCAGCACCCCGCTCCGCCGAAGCTGGCGCGAGGCGGCGACGAGGCGATTGAGCCGCCCCGCGATCGCCGGGCGCGAACGCATGCGCTCGATGAGCGCATCGGCCCGGTCGACCTGTCCGAACGAGATCAGCACGTCCGCGGCAAGAAGCGCCTCGTGGTCCGTGGCTGCCGGGTCGGCCGCCCAGCGCAGTGCGTCTTCAAGAGTGGGCGGCTTCATCGGCAGCGCTCCATCGTCTCCGGCGCGCCGCGCGCCGCAGAAGCGAGCGCCATAACACGGAGCGCCACAGGCGCGAAGACATTGGCATGCGGCGATCCCGGCCTCGACATCCCGGCCCACCGGAAACGACGGGAGCCCCGGTTCCGGGGCTCCCTGGTGCCTTGCAGGATCGGTCTGGCGCTCAGAACTTCGACGTGAAGCGCGCCATCAGCTCCTGCGAGTTATAGCCCGACCAGAAGCTGCCGTCGTAGCGGACGGTCAGAACGCTCGACCGGCTCACGGCGTAGCTGATGCCGGCACCGAGCAGCAGGGCATCTGATCCCGGATCCGAGCTGATCACGCTGAAGTTGGCTCCCTTCGGCGCGCCGGCATAGGCCATGTCGACCGTCTGCCGGGCATCGGCGAACTCGTGCTGCCAGGCCAGCGTGACCTCGGGCCGGAAGCCACCCCAGTACCCGTTGACTCGGAAGCCCAGCGTGGTCGCCACCGAAGAGGCATCCGAACCGCGAATCCGGAGCGCCGCACCGGTGCCGTTCGGGTCCTTCTCGGTGAAGTCACCGATGCCTGCGCTCGCCAGGCCGAGGCCGAGGAACGGCGTGGCGCCCACGTTCTCCATCAGCTGGAAGCGGCGCCCGGCTTCGCCGTAGTAGGACACCACGTTGGTGTCGAACTCGCCCTTCAGTGCCCGTGGCGTGGAGGTGATGCCGAAATCGCGCTGGCTGGTTCCGGAGTAGAAACCGTAGCTCAGGATGTTGCGTCCGTACCACGTACCGTCGTCATAGCCGCCGTAGAGCGCGACCTGGCCGCCGTCGTAGTTGATCGACGCACCGTTCCGGCCGCCCCAGTCGTCGAAGTCCATCGACGAGTTGAAGTAGCCGCCGGCCAGACCAACGTAGACATTGGTGTTGATCGCGTAGTCGCCGCCGACATAGATCGCCGTCTGCTGCTCGTCGTAGCCAGGGGCCTCGACGTCGCCGTCGCTGGTATTCCAGCCGCCGCCCACGCGGGCCCAGAACTCGATCTTGTTCGGATCGAAGCATCCCTTGCGGGCGTCGGCGCCTTCGGCAAGCGGATTGGGCTCGATGGCGCAATCCATGCGATCGGTGATCGTGCCGTTGAGCTGGCCGTTCGACCGCAGCACCGACTGCATCAGCTGCGCATATTCCGCACCGGCGAGTTGATCCATCGCCGCCGCGTACTCTGCGCCGCTCAGCGAGAAGAGATCCTTCACGATGTTCGAGAACGGCCCGCTATTGGGCAGATCACCGTAGACCTTCTCGATCCCGCTCGCCGCCGACTTCTGGTTCTTCGTCAGTCCCGACACATCGTTGAAAGCGACCCGCTTCAGCTTGAGGTCGACGTTCTGATCGTTGTCGTAGATCGCGATGGTCTTCAACAGGATCGAGTTGTCGACGACCTTCTCGAACTGGCCGTTGCGGGTACCGGCGGAGATCACGTTGTCGTAGATAGTGGTGTCACCGTAAAGCACGCCCATCTGGTAGTGCGCCGCGAGCTTGCCGCGGAGATTGGCGACGTTGGTCGTGATCGTCGGGTAGGTCCCCGGCGTGTTGTCCTGCGTCAGGTGCAACTGAAGCGTGCCGCGCTTGCCCATGTCGAAGCCGTTGACATAGACCTTGGACGGGCCCTCGCCGGGGTTGTCGTTGAGCAGCGAGAGCTTGCCATCCGAGCGGATGGTGAGGTTGCCCTCGAGCACCAGGTCCGGGTTGATGATGCCGTCGAACTTGGTGTGGCCGTTCTGGACGATGATCTGGTCGTCCGGACCGATGTCGATGTTGCCGAAGATGTTCGCCGGATCGTCGTTCTCCAGGAGGATGGTCACGGGATTCGGCGCGTTCTCCGTCATGATGGCGTTGCCGCGGAGCACCGTCTGGCCGCCATCGGTCGAGATCCCGGCCCAGATATCGCCGTGGTTCTCGATCGTCGCCACCGGCGCGGGCACCGGCATCAGCGGCAGGTCGGTCGCGGTCGATGTCGAGGTGTCGATCAGGATGCCGGTGGCCATCGCCGTCGGGCCTTCGGCATAGGCCGAAACGAGCCCGCGATTGGTGATGTAGAGGCTGCTTGCGAAGGAGCGGCTCGCGATGCCCACCGCCTCGGCGGAACCCTCCACCCCGGCCGCCACCGCGTTCGCCGCGATCACACCGGTTGCGCTGTTGGTGAACGTCCCCGCCAGCTGACCGTCCCAGGCATCGATCCGAACGCCGGTCGCGATGGCCTCCGCCCTCCCCAGCGTGCTGCCACCGGTGCTGGTAGCGAGCGCGTTGGCCGCAACCAGCCCGTCATTGACCGCATCGAGCTGCAGGTTCGTGGTGCCGTAGGTGCCGATGCTGACGCCGGCGGCCAACGCCGAGGCGTCGGACACCGTCCCGCCCGTGGTGACGGCGCTGGCGATACCCCAGATCGCACCGGTCGATTCGTTGAGGAACGTGGCTGTGCCCGTGCCGTCGTTGCCGCCCATTTCGGCCGAGTAGCCGACCGCGTTCGCCGAAGCGACAGCGATGTCGCCGGTCGCGCTGGCATCGGCATCGGCGACGATCGAGCTCGAATTGGAGAGGCTGGTCGCCAGAATACCGGCGTTCTGGGCCATCTGGTCGATACCGCGGGCACCGGCGAACGCCATCGCATAGGTCGACTGTGCGCCGTTGAGGCCGCCTGCGGCCACCTGGGCGCCGGCCGAAACCGCGCCGTCGTTATCGGCCGTAGCCGTCGCGCTGGTCTGCGCCCCGTCCGAGAAACCGCCCGACACGTATTGCGTGATGCCTGCCGCCTGGCCGAGGGCGAGGGCGTACTCATCGGACTCGGCGCCGACGGCCGACGTCACCACGACGGTGCCGGTGTTCGAGAACGTCGCCGAGGCGAGATCGCCGTAGGCATCCTGTGCGACACCGCCCCCCGCGCCGACGGCAAACGCATAGGTTGCGGCGGCGGCATTGGCCTGGGCGAGCACGTTCAGGTCGCTGGAATTCGTGACAGTGGCCTGCGCGCTTCCCGAATCCCCGGAAGCTCCCTCCACGTCCTGATCGATCCCGATCGCCGAGACGAAGCCTACAGCAAGGGATTCGGCCTGCGCATCCGCGATGCCGTTGACGGTGACGGCACCCGAATTCAGAACGACGGCCGAAGCATTGGCCGCGTAGGCAGACTGCGAGACGCCGCCCCCCATCGCCTCCGCGACCGCATATGTCGCCCCGGCGGCCACGGCTTCCGCCGTCACCGCGATGGTGTTCTGATTGTCGACCGTTGCGGTCGCGCTGCTGGCGTCGCCGTCGCCGCGCGCATTCTGGGCGACACCGACGGCAAAGGCGATGCCGAGCGCGCCGCCATCGATCAGATCGGAATTGCTGGCTTCGACGCTCGTGTCGACGACGAGCGTTCCGGTGTTGGTGAACGCGACGGAAGCGGTACCGCCGTACACATCCTGCGCCACGCCGACGGCGGCAGCCCCGGCAGCCGCATATGTTGCCGCGACGGCCTGTGCCTGGGCCGTCACCTGTATGGACGACGTGTTCGACGCGACGGCACTTGCCGAGGCACCCTCGGCGCTCTGAAGCACGCCGCCGACGTAAGTCGCCTGCGCGACCGCGATACCGACCTCGGCGTCCGGATCCGCGCCGTCGGCGACCACGTTCGCCGCAACGGTCAGGGCGCCGCTGTTGGTCACCTGCAGCGTCGTGGACGAGCCGTAGCCCTCCTGCAAGATGCCGTGCGCCCCGCCTGTGGCGACGGCATAGGTGCCATCGGCACGGACATTCGCGGCCACCGCGACCGTGCCGAGATTCGTAGCCGTCAGCACGGCCGTGCCATCATCGGAATCGACATAGGCCGACTGACCGGCACCGACCGCAAAGGCACCCGCTTGCGCGTAGGTCGACTCGGCCTGCGCGCCGGCAACGACGGACAGGCTCGAACCGGCGCCGTTCTCGAAGGTCAACGTCGCCGCGGCGACGTCATAGACCGACTGCACCGATCCCGTCGCGAAGGCGGTACTGCCGGTGATGCCTCCCTGCTCGAAGCTCGCGCTGGACCCGGCGACGACGGACACGCTGCCGCTGTTCGCGAAGGAGAGCTGCGCCGTACCGTCGCCCCAGTCTTCGTCATCGACGCTCTGGCTAACGCCGGCGGCGGAGGCCGTCACGCCGGCATACGTCCCCACATCGAAGGAGGCGGACGCATCGGCAACGACGTCGAGCGCGCTCGTATTGGTGGCGGTGGCGACGAGCGACTGCGCGTTCGACACCGTCTGAGCGATGCCGGCCGCCTCCGCCGCGGCCCCGGAGTACTCGTCGGCCCCACCGCCGACATAGGTGCCGGATGCGGAGGAGGTCGCAGAAACCGACAGCGCGCCCTGGTTGTCCGCCACCGCGGACGCGGACGTGGCGCGATACTCCCACGAACCGTCGACATCCTGATCGATGCCGGCAGCCGCCGCGTCCGCCCACATGGCCGGCTCGTAATCAACGTCGAGCGTAGCGACAAATGCCTCCGCCGTCGCGGAGGCCTCGACGCTCATGCTGCCCAGGTTCGCGGCCTTGGCGGATAGCACGCCCCCGTATTCCACGTCCTGCTCGATACCGCCGGCTTCTGCTTCGGCACGGACCGAAACAAAGGTCCCGCCACTTGCCGTGGCTGAGCCGGCTACGGTCATCATGCCCGTGTTCGACGCCTCGGCGACCGCGGAAAGACCCGCGAACTCGTCGACTTCGACCTCCTGGTCGATGCCGTCGGCATACGTCACAGCGCCGATGAAGCCCTCGTGCGCCGTCGCGCTGGACTCACCGGAAACCGTGATATCGCCGGTATTGCCAACCGTGAGCCACGCCGAATCGACGTTCGTTGCTTCCTGGAAGACCCCGTCGACCGTGGCGCTTGCCGCGGCCGCGTAGGTCGAGTCTGCAAACTTACCGATCGCGGTCGCGGATGCAGTGGCGGTCAGTTGCGCCGCGTTGTTGACGGTGCTTTCCACTGCACCGTCGCGATCCTCGAAATCCACGTATACGCCGACGGCGTCGGCTCCGGCCGCAGCCCAGTCATCGTCGGACGTCGCGCGCGCCGTCGCCTCGGCATGGACCTCATCGTTGTTGGTGAAATCGATGACGAGACCGTCCGGATCGAGATACGCGCCGATGGCATCGGCTGACGCGACCGCCTCGTCGTCGTCATGCTCGAAGCCCCAGGCCACCGCAGCGAGCGTTCCATTGTTGACGACGGACGGAACGTCGCCGTCGACCCACAGACCCGTCGCGGTGGCAAAGGACGTGGTCGTGTTGCCGATCACCGGCTGACCGCTCTCGACGGCAGCGATCATGCCGTCGTTAACGAAAACGTCGATCGATGCGCCGCCAAAGACATATGCGCCCAGAGCGCCAGTGCCTTCGGGATTCGAAAGGCCGTCGGCGATCGTCGCGGAATTGGTGAACGTTCCGACCGGTCCGCTCGGATCGATGTTCAACCAGTCGGTATTGGTGGCCCACTCTACGACCGGACCGGAAGCGGTGGCGGTCGTGCCGGCGGCTGCCCGGCCCATGGTCGCCGCCAGCGCGGCAAGGGATGCACCCGTGAGAAGCGCAGAAAAAGATTTGCGTGAAAACACGGCCTGCCCCCTTCCAAGACGGACTCGCCCGAATCCGCCAAGACCCCAATGTGGGTGCACACTAAACCTGCAACGCAACCGCAATCAAGGCGCTTTGTCCTCATTAGCTGCAATCCATGCCCGCGATGCAGGCAGGTCGTCCGCCGCTCGACAGCGCCGATGGTCACGGTCAAATCATTATAATTCCAAGGAAAATTTATTGGGACGGCGAAGACTATCGCCCGTCGCCGCCGCCGCCGGACAGGCCCAGGGGTGTGTCCTCGTTGACACACAGCGCATCAATCAGCGGCTGAATGGCCGTGCCGTAGCGCCGCCAGCGTTCGACCGAGGTCTGGTAGACCGGCTGCCGCACCTGGACGACACTCGCCGTCTTCACCGGCCGCGCCGATTGGTGGAACGCGAGGCAGGCGGAATCCCACGGGAGTCCGACGAAGTCGATCAACCGGCGCGCCTGCGCCTCGACGTCGGCGACCACGTCCTCGTACTGGACCGAAAGCATCGTGCCGGCCGGCAGGACCCGACGCCAATGGTCCATCAGGGCCTGATACCTCAGATAGTAGCGTCCGAGCTCCCCGAAATCGTAGCTGTGCGGCATGTCGTCACGAAACAGCTTCGAGTAGCAGGAAATGCACGCGTCGATCGGATTGCGGACGGTGTTGATGAACCGGGCGTTGGGGAACAGGACGTGGAGCAGACCGACGAAATAGTAGTTGGTGAGCAGCTTGTCCGTGATGCGCGCCGCATCCGGGTTCATCCCCTGCAGCACCGAGAGATAGCCATCGGCGACGATCCGGTGCTGGTCGGCGTTCATCCGGCGCCCGAGTTCCGGGTAGCGCGGCAGGCCGGGAAACCGCGCCCTGAGCGCGCCGAGTCGGCGGCTCAGTTCCTTGGTCTCGCCACCGCCATGGATCAACGGATGGCTGGTCAGGATCTGCTCGACCAGCGTCGAGCCGGAGCGCGGCATGCCGATGATGAAGACCGGCGCTGCCGAGGGATTGCCCTCGAACGGACAGCCGGCGAAGTAGTCCGCCCCGTAGCTGGCCATGATTCCGGCGAAGAAGTTCGCGGTCTCGGTTTCGTCGTAGTCGAGGTCCTTTCGCCGCAGCGTGGCCCCGGTGCGCCAGTGGGCGATCGCCTTCGGGTAGTCGCCGACGTCGTCGTAGGCCTTGCCGATGGCGAAATGGAGCGACATGAACGGCGCGCTGTCGGGCTCGCTCGCCTCCGCAAGGATTCGCTCCATCGCCTCGAAATGCGGGCTGTCGCGCGTGAAGGTGACCAGGTCCGCCATGTTGGCGTAGCAGCCATAGGCGCGCGGATTGTCTGAAAGCGTTCGTTCGAACTGGGCGAGGGCATCGTCGAGCCTGCCGACGGCCTTGAGGCAGTTCGCGTAGAGGTTCCGCGTCTCCCATGAATCGGGCGCCGAGGAAAGCGCTCCCTCGAAGGCGGCCAGCGCTTCCGTGAAACGGTCGTTGTCGAGAAAGATCTCGCCGAGCGTCGCCTGCGCCACGGCGTTGTCCGGGTCGATCGCCAGTGCCACCCGGGCGGCCTGCTCGGCCTGATGATGGTTCGCCTTCTTCATCTGGGCGCGCGCGATCGCCACCAGGGTGGGGACATGCCTCGGCGCGATCTCCAGGGCGCGGCCCAGCGCGCGGAGTGCTTCGTCATAGCGGCTCTCGGCGGACAGCATCAGGGCGAGGTTGACATAGGCGTCGAGGTAGCCGGGCTGAAGCTCGATCGCCTTGCGGTAGGCGTGCTCGGATTCCTCGCTCTGGCCGAGTTCGCGAAGCACCGTCGCCAGATTGTTGTAGGCCTCGGGGTACTTCTCGCGCTGAAGCAGCGCCTGCTGGTACGCGTCGACCGCCTCCTCGCGGCGACCGAGCATCCGGAGGGCGTTTCCGAGATTGTTCTGGGCCTCCGGGTAGTTCTTGGCGAGCGCGATCGCCCGCCGATAATCGGCCTCCGCGGCGTCGTAGGCCTCCCGGTCGTAGTTCAGGATGCCGAGGTTGTTGTGGGCCTGGGGCGAACGCGGATTGAGTTCCACGGCGCGGGCAAGCGCAACGCCGGCGTCGCGGAACCTGCCGCGACGCCGCTCCGCCTCGCCGAGATTGGACTGGAACTGCGCGTTGTCCTGATCGAGGCGGACCGCACGCCGGAACGCGTGCGCGGCCGCGGCCGCGTCGCCCTTGCCGAGGAGGAGCGCGCCGAGGAGATTGTGGGCCAGGGCATGCTTCGGCCGGGCCTCGACGATCTGGACGCAGATGCCCTCGGCCTGGGCGAGGCGTCCGGCATGGTAGTGGGACAAGGCGAGATCGAAGGCCTTGTCGACGCTCATCCGGACCCGCGACGGATTGGCGGGCGCGGCGCCTGCCTGGCCCTGGCCGGGTGCCGGCCCGTTGCCGCGCATCGCGGCGGCCGGCGGCGGCACCGGGCCCGCGGGCGCAACCGGCGCCGTCTGGCCGGGGCGCGCGCGCGGCCGCGCCAGTCCCGTGACCACCTGATGGCCCACTCCGCCCCGATCCTTGCGATCGCCGTCGGCGTTCGATTCCGTCATCGGATTATGACCACCAGCCTTGCAGGCGACACGATGTCGAGCCAAGAGCGCTCGTTCTGTCCTCGTAACGTCAATTCCATACTGGTTGCAATATGCGAGACCTGATAAGCCGATCTTCGAGTTTGGCCGACAGAGGATCGACGTCTTGACCCATAATGTGCTGAACGGCGTATCCCGCACTTCCCGCCCCGCCTGCGCGACATGGCTCGCCGCCATCGCCCTGCTGCTCGCCTACGCAGTGACGCCCTCCGCGGAGGCCGCGACGCGGACGGAGAAGACCTTCGACGCCTGGACCGTGATCTGCGTCGAAGGCGACGACCAGGCGAAGCGGTGCTCGCTGATGCAGTCGCGCGTCCGCGCGCAGGACAAGAAGCTCGCACTCTTGTGGACGATCTCGGCCCGCGGCGAAGAGCTGGGCCAGGCCCTCACGGTACCGGTCGGAATCTCGATCAAGGAAGGCATCCGCATGTTCATCGGGGACGGCGATCCCCAGATCTTCGGCTACGACGTTTGCGGCCCGCGGGTCTGCATCGCCCGCGGCGACTTCTCGCCCGACCTCGCCCTGGCGCTGAAGGGCGCCAGCAAGGTGTCCGCCAGCTACGTCCTCGGCTCCAAGCAACTCATGCAGGTCGAATTCGACCTGAGCGGCTTCAGCGAAGCCTACGACTACTTCGTGGGACAGCTTTCCTAGGCCGGCTCGCGCCGCCCGCCGGTGACCCGGATGTCCTATCGCCAACCTCACGACCGCAATCATACGTTGAAGGCGCCGGACCTGCGGGTCGACGACGACGAAGAGGAAGGTGCCGAACCGCCCGCGCCGCGGAAGCGCCGGTCGCCGTTTGGGACGCTCTTGCGGCTCCTCGTCGTCCTGGTCGTCCTCATCGCGGTCGCGGCCGCCGTGCTGTTCGGAGCTGCCCGATTCGGTCTCGTCGATCCCGCGAAGCTGGGGCTGCCGCCCGCGCTGCTCAACGCCCTCGGCCTGGGCGGCTCCGGCGGCGGGACGGCCCAGAGGCCGCCGGCAGCGACGCCCGACATTGTCTTCGCCGGTGACGCCGGCGCGCTCAGCGCCGCTGCGGGCAACACGGTCGCGCCGGACCCGTCCGCGACGGTCGCCTGGCTTCGGAGCGCGGTGAAATCGGCGAGCGCCGCCGGTGCGACCGGCGGCATCTCCGTCGCGGTGCCGGCCGAGCTCCTGCCGCGCCTCGAGGGCCGGCGCGTCCGGGTCACGATCTCCGCCAAGTCCGGGGCCGAGGGCGATCCCGTTCCATTCGCCGCGGCCTACACCGCCGGCACCCGGGACTCGAGCGGCTGGATCGTCTTCGTGCCCGAGAAGGAGTTCACCGACCACAGCTTCTCGTTCGTGGTGCCGATCGGCGCGCTCGAAGGCGGCGAGCCGCACAGGATCGCGATCTGGGCCGACATCGAGGGCAGGAACATGCCGCTCGCCGTCCGCTCGATCACCATCCAGCCGGACTGAGCGCCGGCCGGACCGCTTTCTCGCCCTCCGCCCTTGCCTTGGCCGCCCCCGAACATGATATGGTGCCCTGGGAAGTCGGCGGCGGACGCGCTCCTCGCCAACCGGGTCAGGTCCGGAAGGAAGCAGCCCTAACGAGTTCCGGCGCGGGTCGTCCGTCCGGCTTCCTTTTCCTTCAGGCATGGCCGGCCGTGTCAGGAGTCCGTCATCACGGCCCCCGGCGACCGGCTGCGACCCGAGCGAAGAGGCAATGGACGGCGCGAGCATCGAAGACACGCCAGCGGCCGGTGCCGGCGCCTATCGGGTGCTCGCCCGGAAATACCGCCCGACCAGCTTCGCCGACCTGATCGGGCAGGAGCCGATGGTGCGGACGCTGACCAACGCGTTTCGCACCGGCCGCATCGCCCAGGCCTACATGCTCACCGGCGTCCGCGGCGTCGGCAAGACCACCACCGCCCGCATCCTCGCCCGCGCCCTCAATTATTCGCTGCCCGGCAAGGTCGACCGGCCCTCGATCGACATGGCGGAGCTCGGCGAGCACTGCGGCGCGATTATGGAAGGCCGCCATATCGACGTGATCGAGATGGATGCCGCCTCCCATACCGGCATCGACGACATCCGCGAGATCATCGAGGCGGCACGCTACAAGCCCGCGGTCGCGCGCTACAAGGTCTACATCATCGACGAAGTGCACATGCTGTCGAAGGCCGCCTTCAACGGCCTCCTCAAGACGCTCGAGGAACCGCCCGAACACGTGAAGTTCGTTTTCGCCACCACCGAGATCCGCAAGGTCCCGGTGACGATCCTCTCCCGCTGCCAGCGCTTCGACCTCCGCCGGATCGAGGCGTCGCGGCTGGTCGAGCTGATGCGCGGCATCGCCGGCAAGGAGAGCATCGCGGTCGGCGACGATTCGCTCCTCATGCTCGCCCGTGCCGCGGAAGGCTCGGCGCGCGATTCGCTGTCGCTGCTCGACCGCGCCATCGCGCATGCGAGCGGCGCGGTCGATGCCGAGACGGTTCGCACCATGCTCGGTCTCGCCGACCGCGGGCTGGTCATCGACCTCTTCGCCGACGTGATGCGCGGCGATGCCGCGGCCGCGCTCGCCGGCCTCCGCCTTCTCTACGACGTCGGTGCCGACCCGGCCGTGGTGCTCGAGGACCTCGCCGCCTTCGTCCACGTCGTCACCCGCCTCAAGCTCGCGCCGGCGGCGGTCGACGACGATGCCCTGACCGAGGACGAGAAGACCCGCGGCGCCGAGTTTGCCGGCAAGCTCTCCGTCCGCGTGCTCGCGCGGACCTGGCAGATGCTCCTGAAGGGCATCGAGGAGGCCAAGGAGGCATCGCGGCCGCTCGCCGCCGCCGACATGGTGCTGGTCCGCATCGCCCACGCTGCCGAACTGCCGACGCCCGACGAAGCGCTCCGTGCGCTGAAGGACGGCGTACCGCCCCGCGACGGCGATCCGGCGTCTTCCGCTCCCCGCCCCGGCGGCGACGGGCCGCGGCTCGCGGCGTCCGGCGGCGGCGCAGCCCGCCCCGCGCCGATGCCGCGCCCGGGCAGCGCCCAGGCCGAGCCGACGCTCCACATCGCCACCTTCGCGGACCTCGTCGCGCTCGCCGGCGAGAAGCGGGACCTCAAGGTCAAGCACGCGCTGGAGCACGCGGTGCGCGTCGTCCGCTTCGAGGAAGGCCGGCTCGAGTTCGCGCTCACCGAGCATGCCGGCCCGGGACTGGCGGGCGAGCTGTCGCGGCGCCTCGAGGAATGGACCGGGCGGCGCTGGATGATCGTCGTCGCCCGCGAGGCCGCCGCGCCCACCGTCGCCGAAGAGCGGCAGGCGGAGCGCGACCGCATTCTCGACGACGCGCGGAGCCATCCGCTGGTCACCGCGGTGCTCGCCCGGTTCCCCGGCGCCGAGATCGTCGACGTCCGCGCCACCGGCGGGGACGAGCCCCTCCCCGAGCCGGGGTTCGAAGACGCTCCGGCGATCACCGAAGACCCCAACGACTACGAGGACGACTGACCCATGGCCATTGGCGACCTGATGGGAATGATGAAGCAGGCCAAGCAGCTTCAGGAGAAGATGCAGGCCGTGCAGGAGGAGATCGCCGCGATGTCGGTCGAGGGCAGCGCCGGCGCCGGCCTGGTTTCCGTCACCGCCAACGGCAAGGGCGACGTGCATTCCATCAAGATCGATCCCTCGCTCCTCAAGCCCGAGGACGTCGAGATCCTCGAGGACCTGATCGTCGCCGCGCTCGGCGACGCCCGCAGCAAGGCGGAAGCCGCGGTGGCCGAGAAGATGCAGGCGATGACCGGCGGGCTTAACCTGCCGGCGGGCATGAAGCTGCCGTTCTGAACCCCGGCACGACGCGACGCTCAGCCCTCCGGCCGGATCAGCATCAGCCCGGATTCGGGATCGAGGCGCTTCCGCAAGTGCTTCGGGGACTCCGTCAGCACGATCTCCAGCGTCGGCCGGACATGGCCGCGCGCCAGGTGGCCTGCGAGCGCCGTCCCGTCACGGCGGCCGAGCACCGCATGGATGTGGACCGCGGGCGTTCCGTCCGGGGCGATCGCGACGTCGCCGTTGAGGGCGGCGACCTCCACCTGCTCGGCGATCGGGTTCTCGAGGTACTCCTTCGCTTCCCAATCGAAATAGGTGAGCAGGGCATCGCGGAACGCGCCGATCGCGGAGAAATGCGCCGCCGTGAGCGCTTCCCGCTCGGCGAACGCCTGGACGCATCCGAGAACCTCGTCGCCCGTCTCGAGGACGAGAGCATAGGTGCGACCACCGTCGTGGTCGGAGAGCTGCTTGGTCTGCACGGACCCTCCCGATGGAATCGAGGCAGGACACCGGTTGCCCCACAGGCCCGAAACGCCGCAGCGGGACGACCGTTCCGGAGACGAGCCGCATGCCGCCCATCCCGACGGCTCGGCCCGCAGCCCCCGAGAAGCAATCCCTGCAGACTTGCGCGGCCGGCAGGAAAGGTGACATTGAGCGCGAAGATCCTGTCCCCGAGCCTGACGTGACCCGCCTGATTCCGACCCCGTCGTTCCATTGCACACGCGGCCAAGGCGATGTCTGAGCGGCGCCGCGTGGCGGTGATTTCCGGCGCGGCGGGCGGCATCGGCCGTGGGCTCGCGGAGGGATTCCTCGCGGCCGGCTACAGCGTCACCGGCATCGACCGCGCCGCCGAGGCCTGGGCGGCGCCGGGGTTCCGCTACGTTGCCCTCGATATTACCGACGGCGACGCCGTCGCGACGTTCGGGGCCGGCCTCGACCGGCTCGACGTGCTGGTCAATGCCGCCGGCATCATCCGCCGGGTCGACGAGTTCGAACTGCCGGTCTTCGAGCAGGTGATCGACGTCAATCTCACCGGCACGATGCGGCTCGTCACCGCCTGCCGCTCCGCTCTTGCGGTCCGCGGCGGCGCGATCGTCAATGTCGCATCCATGCTGTCGTTCTTCGGCGGCGCGCTGGTGCCGGCCTACTCGGCCTCGAAGGGCGGCATCGTGACGCTGACCAAGTCGCTCGCGGTCGCCTGGGCGAAGGACGATATCCGGGTCAACGCCATCGCCCCGGGCTGGATCACGACGCCGCTGACGAGCGCGCTGCAGGCCGACGAGGAGCGGAACCGGGCCATTCTCGAACGCACGCCCATGGGCCGCTGGGGCGAGCCCGGCGATCTCGTCGGACCGGCCCTGTTCCTCGCCAGCGACGCCGCCCGATTCGTCACCGGCGTGGTATTGCCGGTCGACGGCGGCTATTCCTCGATGTGAGGAGATAACGAAAATGTCCGAAGCGGCGCGCCAGGCCGATCCCCGCATGCCCTACCAGCTGCCGATGCCGAAGGAGGCGTCGGCGGACCTCGTCGTGTCGAGCGTTTTGCCCGAGGACGAGCGCGTATGGGTGCCCCAGGCGGCGAACGTCTGGTTCCGCCCGCTCTGCCTCAACGCCTCCCAGGGCTATTGGGTCAACCTTCTCAAGGTGACGCGCTCGGGCGTCCTCTCCCGCCACCGCCACACCAACCCCGTGCACGGCTACGTCATCAAGGGACGCTGGCACTATCTCGAGCATGACTGGATCGCCACGGAAGGCGGCTATGTCTACGAGCCGCCGGGAGAGACGCACACCCTGGTGGTGCCCGAGGACGTCGAGGAGATGATCACCCTGTTCCAGGTCAACGGTCTGATGCTCTATGTCGACCCGTGGGGCGAGGCGACCGGCTACGAGGACGTGTTCACCAAGATCGACATGTGCCGGAAGCACTACGCGACGAGCGGCCTCGGGGCGGATTTCGTCGACCGGTTCATCCGCTAGGCGGCCGCATGGCACGATCCGTTTCCGGCCCCGAGATCGAACGGCTGATCCAGCTCCTGGCCAAGCTCCCCGGCCTCGGGCCGCGCTCGGCCCGGCGCGCGGCGCTGCATCTCATCGACCGCAAGGAGGAACTGCTCGTCCCGCTCGCCCGCGCCATGGAGGTCGCCGTCGAGCGGATCGTCACCTGCTCGACCTGCGGCAACATCGACACCAGCGATCCCTGCATGATCTGCTCCGATGCGCGGCGCGATCCGGCGACGATCGTCGTGGTGGAGGAAGTGGCCGACCTGTGGGCGCTTGAGCGCGCCGGCGCGATCAACGCCCGCTATCACGTCCTCGGCGGCGTGCTGTCGCCGCTCGACGGAATCGGCCCCGACGACCTCCGCATCGACGGCCTGGTCGAGCGGGTCTCGGCCGGCGGCGTGAGCGAGGTGATCCTGGCGGTGAACGCGACGGTCGAGGGGCAGACCACCGCCCACTACGTCACCGACCGTCTACAACCGTTTTCGCTCAAGGTCTCGCGGCTCGCGCATGGCGTGCCGGTGGGGGGCGAGCTCGACTATCTCGACGACGGCACGCTGGCGGCCGCGGTCCGGAGCCGGACGCCGTTCTGAGCGCCGTCTCGGTCAGGCCTTCCCGCCCGCTCGAGCGGGCGGGACCGGCAAGGAATTGCCTCAGACGACGAACAGGTCGCCCGCCTTGAGGTTCGTGTTCGCGTCGACCGCCGCGAACCTGATCAGATTGAGGCTGTCGACGGCGTAGGAGAGCTCCCCGGTCGCCTTGTTGTAAACCACGACCGCGTCCTGACCGCTGTAGTCGGTCAACTTGACGAACTTGTCCGGCGCCAGCTGCCCCTTGCCGGTGAGGTCGGGGAAGACGGACTTCACGAGCTCGATCTTGTCCTTGCCGACCTTGAAGTCGGTGATCGTCGAGAAGTTGGAAGCGCTGAGCTGGCTGGAGAAGTGAAACGTGTCCTTGCCACCACCGCCCGAAAGCGCGTTGTTGCCGTCGCCGCCGTCAAGGAAGTCGTTGCCCTTGTCGCCGGAGATCACGTCGCTGCCGGCTTCGCCCCAGAGCTTGTCGTTGCCCTTGCCGCCGCCGATATTGTCCCCGCCGTTGCTGCCCTTGATCGTGTCCTTGCCGTTGAATCCCGCCAGGGTATCGTTGTCGCCGGAACCGATGATCTTGTCGTTGCCCTTGAATATCTTCGATTCGTAGTCGCCCTTGAAGAAGTCCTTCATTTTCCTGAGCTTGATGTCCAAGCCCTTCAGGAAGTACCTGTCGTGACCGCCGACGTCCACGTCGATGGTCTTCATGGTGCCGCTGACGGGCTTCTTCAGGACGAACAGCATGCCCTTGCCGGTGACATGCATGTCGATGTCGCCCTTGGTGGCGTCGAAGCTCTTGCCCTCGCCTTTTCTGTCGAGATTCTTCTTGATGTTCTGGAACAGGCCGATCTCCGACAGATCCCGGTTGTCGACGGCCTTGTAGGCTACCAGCTTAACCATGATACCCGCTCCTTCGGCTGTGTTCAGCCTCGTGAATCATCCGTGGAGCGTCGTCGAATCCGCATCGAATGGAATTCCCGGCCCGCCGCGCCCCACCGGGCGCATAGGGCAAGAGCGGTTGAATTTCGTCAACGGAATTCGGAGCCGTGACACGGGCGGCTCAGCGGGCGGCGGCCGGAGAGGAACCGGAAGCGCCGGTCATGCCGCCGAAGCCCGGTCCCCAGCCCGAGGAGACGCTCGCGATCATATCGCGGAGCAGCCGCGCGATTCTCCGCGGCATGTACGGCTTCGGGACGAACCGGCTGGAGGGTGGCAGGTCCGCCGGCGGCGAGAAGCTGCGACCGGAGGTGACCACCACGGCAACGTCGGGGCGCCATTCGGCGAGATGACGGGCGAGATCGATTCCGTCGCGTTCCCCCGGCATCTGGATGTCGGTGAAGACGGCGCGGATGTCGCGTCGCCGGTCGAGGACCTTCAACGCCTCCCCGACCGAACTGGCGCGGAGAGCCTCGAAGCCCTCCTGCTCCAGGACGTCGATCGCGTCTTCGCGGATCAGGATCTCGTCCTCGACCACGAGGACGGCGGGGATATCCGTATGGCCGGTGGTGCTCATGGATGCGGAACGAAAGAACTGTCGGGCGAGTTCCCGCCCGCCATGAGAGTCACTGAAACTTGAGTAAATCTTAAGTTAAATCGCCCTCGACCCGGTTAAGACCGTCCCGGAAGTCGCTGGCGGGGTAGACCCCGAGGATGCGCAACTCCGCGGAGAAGAAGGCGAGCTCTTCCAGGGCCAGCGTCAACGCACGATCATCGGGATGGCCTTCGACGTCGGCATAGAACTGCGTCGCGGAGAACTTGCCGTCGAGCTGATACGATTCGAGCTTGGTCATATTGACGCCGTTGGTCGCGAACCCGCCGAGCGCCTTGTAGAGCGCCGCCGGCACGTTGCGGACGCGGAACACGAACGTCGTGACCACCGGGCCGTTGCCGGCCGGGGCGCGCCGTTCCTTCTTCGACAGGATGATGAAACGCGTGGTGTTGTGCGCGGCGTCCTCGACGTCCTCGCCGAGGATGTCGAGACCGTAGAGCTGTGCCGCCATCCGCGGCGCGAGCGCGGCACGGCTACGGTCGCCGAGTTCGGCCACCTCACGGGCGGCGCCGGCGGTGTCGGCCGCGACCATCGCCGCCCACCGGTGCGCGCGGATGACCTTGCGGCACTGGCCGAGGGCATGGATGTGGCTGTGCACCGACCGGATGTCGGACAGCTTCGTCCCCGGAATCGCCATCAGCTGGAAGTGGATCGGCAGGAAGTGCTCGCCGATGATGTGGAGGCCGGACGTCGGCAGGAGATGGTGGATGTCGGCGACCCGGCCGGCGAGCGAGTTCTCGATCGGGATCATGCCGAGCTCCGCCTTGCCCTTCTCGATGGCCACGAAGCAATCCTCGAAGGTCGGGCACGGCACCGCCTCGTAGGCCGGATAGACCTGCTGGCAGGCAGTGTGGGAATTGGCTCCGGGCTCGCCCTGGAACACGATCTTCTTCGGAACTGGCATAGGCTTCTTCGTCTGGCCGCGGGTGGATGCGCGCGTGGCTTAGCAGGCCCCGGCGTCGAAAGGGAGTACCCTACGCGCCGGCGAGCATCCTCCGCGCCCGCTCGAGCTCCTCCGGCGTGTCGACGCCGAGCGGCACGGCATCGACCACCCCGAGGTCGATCCGCATGCCGGCCTCGAGGGCGCGGAGCTGCTCGAGCTTCTCGCGGAGCTCCAGCGTCGACGGCGGCAACGTCACGTAGCGGGCCAGCACATCCCGCCGGTAGGCGTAGAGACCGATATGGTGGTAGAGCGGGCCCTCGCCCCAGGGGGCAGTGGCGCGGGTGAAATAGAGCGCGCGGAGCCGGCGTTCGCCGACCGGCGAGCCCACGACCTTGACCACGGCCGGATTTGATCGTTCCGCGTCGCGGACGATCTCCGCGGCGACGGTGGCGATATCGACCGCAGGGTCGCGCAGCGGCTCGAGCACGGCGCGGATCGTGTCCGCGGCCACGGTCGGCAGGTCGCCCTGGACGTTGACCACGGTCGCGATCCGCCCGTCGGGATCGATGTGGGCAAGGGCCTCGTTGATCCGCGAGGTTCCGTTGAGATGATCCGCAGCGGTCATCACCGCCTCGCCGCCGGCGGCGCGGACCGCACCGGCGATGCGACGGTCGTCGGTCGCCACCACAACCCGGCCGATCGCTGCCTCCGTCGCGCGGCGCCAGACGTGGACGATCATCGGCGCGCCGTGGATGTCGGCGAGCGGCTTGCCGGGGAGCCGGCTCGCGGCCATGCGGGAAGGGATGAGAACGAGCGTTCCGGTCTGGGACATGGGGGAAACGGCACCAAAAGTACCGGCATCGGGCCGGGGCTTCCTTGGGGCAAAAGGTCTCAACTGGCTGCGCTTATACGGGTTGCCTCGCAGATCAGAAAGCTTGTAGTTTCGCCGCCGACGGGGCGCGGCGGCCCGAAGCGCCGGTTGGTCTCGCTGCGGGAACACGAGGCAGATGAACTTCGAATTCAACAAGATTGCCGGCGCCGTGCTCGGCACCGCGCTGGGTGTCATGGTGGTAGGTATCGTCGCCGAGACGATCTACGCGCCGCGCATCTCCGAACAGCCCGGCTACGTGATCGCGGTGGCGGAACCCGGCGAGGGCGAGGGCGAGGCACCGGCAGAGCCCCAGGTCGCCTCGATCGCCGACCGGCTCCAGACCGCCAGCCCCGACGACGGTGCGAAGGACGTCGCCAAGTGCAAGACCTGCCACACCTTCGAGCAGGGCGGAGCGAACAAGGTCGGCCCGAACCTCTGGGACGTCGTCGGCCACAACGTCATCCACGGCGACTTCGACTACTCCGATGCCATGCGCGCCAAGGGCGAGGAAGGCATGGAGTGGACGTTCGAGAACCTCGACCATTTCATCGCCAATCCGCGGGGCTTCATTCCCGGCACCGCGATGAGCTTCGCCGGCGTCAAGAATCCGGAGGAGCGGGCCGACATCATCGCCTATCTCCGGACGCTTGCCGACAACCCCGTACCGCTGCCGCCGCCGACCCCGGCTCCGACCGCCGAGGCGCCGGAGGCAGGAGGCGAGCAGCCTCCGGCCGAGACGCCCCCCGCCGCAGGCGAGAATCCTCCCGCCGCCACCGAATCGCCCACGGCCGAGGAGCCTGCGCCGCCGGC
>JBIQKL010000033.1:31357-37727 GCA_044506555.1 Hyphomicrobiales bacterium
CTGCGCCGCCGGCTGCCGAGGAACCGGCTCCGGCGCCCGAGACGCCGCCGGCGGAGGCCCCCGCGCCGCCCGCCACGGAACAGGTGCCGCCTCCGGCCACCGAGCAGCCGGCCCCTGCCCCCGAGCCGACGCCGCCCGCCGAGGACCAGCCTGCGGCCGGCCAGCCGGACGGCGCACAGACCGCCCCGGAACCGGCGCCTGCGCCGACCGAAACGACGCCGCCTGCGGCCGAGCCGGCGCCCGCGGCACCGGCTCCCGATGCCGAAGCCGATTCCCCGGAGGGCGCACCCGCTGCCGAACCGGCGCAATAGTGCGGTCACTCCCGGATCAACTACGAAACGCCCCGCCATCGGTGGGGCGTTTTTCGTTGCGGGGATGAAATTTCCGTAAGGTGGCCGATCGACGGTGCACGATCGCCGCCCGTGCCCTTAATATGGTCGGAGAAACGCCATACTGGCCATGCAGGAAAGACTTGAGGAGAAGCCCGGACGATGCGACCGATACTGACCGCGTTCTTCGCCGCCACGGCGTTCGCAGCCGCCGCGACGGGCGCAAGCGCGCAGGGCGCTGACGGGCAAGACGCCGCCGGAGACTGGCGCTACGCCAGCAGCCTTATCGAGGACCAGCCGAAGTATCCCGCCGATTTCCCGCATTTCGACTACGTGAACCCCGACGCGCCGAAGGGCGGCGTCGTGCGCATGGCCGATACCGGCACGTTCGATTCGCTCAACTTCGTGCCGCCGCGCGGCACCATCCCGCTCGGCCTCGGCCTGATCTACGACACGCTGATGACCTCCTCGATGGACGAGGTCTCGACCGAATACGGGCTGCTCGCCGAGGCGATGAAGTACCCCGACGACTATTCGTCGGTGACCTACCGGCTGCGCGACAATGCGAAGTGGCACGACGGCGAGCCCGTCACCCCCGAGGACGTCGTCTATTCCTTCGAGGTGCTCAAGACCAACAACCCGCAGCAGGCCTACTACTACCAGCACGTCGTCAAGGCGGAGAAGACCGGCGACCACGAGGTCACCTTCACCTTCGACGAGACGGGCAATCGCGAGCTGCCGCAGATCGTCGGCCAGTTGCTCATCCTCCCCAAGCACTACTGGGAGGGCACCGACGCCAAGGGCAACCGGCGCGACATCACCCGCGGCACGCTCGAGCCGCCACTGGGCTCGGGCCCCTACCGGATCAAATCGCTCATCCCGGGCCGCTCGATCGTCTTCGAGCGGGTGCCGGACTACTGGGGCGAGGACCTCCCGGTCAACGTCGGCTCCAACAATTTCGACGAGATCCGGTACGAGTATTTCCGTGACGAGACGGTGGAGCTCGAAGCGTTCAAGGCCAACCAGATCGACTGGCGCCAGGAGACGACGGCGCGCGTCTGGGCGACGGGCTACGACCTTCCGGCGGTCAAGGACGGGCGCATCATCCTCGAGCAGTTCGAGCAGCCTTACCGCACCGCAGGCCTGATGCTCGGCTTCATCTTCAATCTCAACCGCGACCCGTTCAAGGATCCGAAGGTGCGCGAGGCCTTCGATCTCGCCTTCCCCTACGAAGAGATCAACAAGTCGCTGTTCTACGACCAGTACGTGCGGCTCGGCAGCTATTTCGACGGCATCCCGCTCGCCGCGGAAGGCCTGCCGGAGGGCCGCGAGCTGGAATTGCTCGAGGAGATCAGGGACCAGGTCCCGCCGGAGGTCTTCACCACCGTCTACCAGAACCCGGACAACGGTACGCCGACCAACGCGCGCAACAATCTCCGAGCCGCCCTCAAGCTGCTCACCGAGGCGGGCTTCTCTCTCGACGGCAACCGCCTGATCGGCCCCGACGGCAATCAGCTGACCGTCGAGTTCCTGATGAACGGGCCGCTCTACGAGAAGATCGCCCTCCGCTACCAGCAGGAGCTTGCGAAGATCGGCATCCGCCTGAACATCCGTGCTGCCGATACGTCGCAGTACGAGAACCGCGTCCGCAGTCGCGATTTCGACATCATATATTCGGGCTGGGCGCAGTCGATGTCGCCGGGCAACGAGCAGATCGAGTTCTTCGGCTCGCAGTCGGCGACACGCCCGGGCTCGCGGAACTATGGTGGCGTCAACAACCCCGCCGTCGATCATCTCATCCGCAAGATCGTCACCGCGCCGGACCGCGAGGAGCTGATCGCCGCAACCAAGGCGCTCGACCGCGTGCTCCTCTGGAACCACTACCTCGTGCCGGGCTGGACCCTGCGTGCCGCGCGCATCGCCCGCTGGGACCGCTTCTCGCACCCCGATCCCCTGCCCGAATACGCCATTGGCTTCCCGCAGATCTGGTGGTGGGACGAGGCCAAGGCTGCGAAGGTGGGGGCGGCGCGGTGACCATGCCGCGGTCGGGGGTCACCCGGCGGACCGCGCTCCGCCTCGCCGGCGCCGGCGCGCTTTACGCGACGATGAGGCCCTGGGCATGGGCGGCAGGGAAGTCCGGCCTCCATGGCCTGTCGGTGTTCGGCGACCTCAAGTATCCGCCGGACTTCACTCACTTCGACTACCTCAATCCCGATGCCCCGAAGGGCGGGCGGATCAACTTCCAGCCCCCCTACTGGTACTTCAACCAGAACGTCCAGACCTTCAACACGCTGAACACCTTCGTGCTGCGCGGCGACGCCCCGCCCCGCATGGAGCTCTGCTTCAACACGCTGATGACGTCGGCCTCCGACGAGCCGGATTCGATGTACGGCCTGGTCGCCGAGACGGTCGACGTGTCGGAGGACGGCAACGTCTTCACCTTCCACCTCCGGCCGGAAGCGCGCTTCCACGACGGCTCGCCGCTGACGGCGGAGGACGTCGCCTTCTCGATGACGCTCATCAAGAAGGACGGCCACCCCAACATCTCGCAGGTGATCCGCGAGATGGTCTCGGCGGAGGCGGCCAGTCCGGCCACCGTCGTGGTGACGCTTTCCGGCAACCAGGCGCGCGACACGATCCTCACCGTCGCCGGCCTGCCGATCTTCTCGAAGGCCTACTACAGCGCCAACGATTTCCTCGCCGGCACGCTGCAGCCGCCGCTGTCCTCCGGGCCGTACCGGGTCGGACGCCTGAGCGCGGGCCGCTACATCGAGTACGAACGCGTGCCGGACTATTGGGCGAAGGACCTGCCCGCACAGCGTGGCACGGCGAACTTCGACATCATCCGCGTTGACTTCTTCACCGAGCGCCAGACCGCGTTCGAGGCGTTCAAGAAGGGCGACATCACCTTTCGCGAGGAATTCACCGCGATCACCTGGGCGCAGGACTACAATTTCCCCGCCGTGAGCAGCGGCCGGGTCCGGAAATCGCTGTTCCCGGCCGAGAAGCGCCCGTCCTTCCAGGGCTGGTTCATCAATACCCGGCGGCCGAAGTTCGCGGACCCACGGACCCGGCAGGCGATCGGCCTGGCGTTCGACTTCGAATGGTCGAACCGCAACCTGTTCTTCGATTCCTACACGCGGCTGGTCTCCTATTTCGAGAAGTCGGAGTTCGCCGCGAGCGGGCCGCCCACGCCCGAGGAGTTGGCCGTCCTCGAACCGTATCGCCGCGAGTTGCCGCCGGAGGTGTTCGAGGAGGCCTATGTCCCGCCCGAGTCCGACGGCTCCGGCGGCGACCGGACTCTCCTCCGCAGGGCCTCCGAGCTGCTCGCCGCGGCAGGCTGGCGGCAGGAGGGCACGCGCCTCGTCGATGCCGCCGGCGCGCCGCTCAATGTCGAGTTCCTGATCGATGCCGGCGTCTTCGAGCGCGTGCTCGCGCCTTACGTCGGCAACCTCAAGCGGATCGGTGTCGACGCGTCGATCCGCCAGATCGACCCGGTGCAGATGCAGGCGCGCGAGAACGACTACGACTTCGACGTGACGATGTACGCCGTCAGCCTCGAGCCGACGCCGCTCGACGGGCTCCAGCAGATCTTCGGGTCGAAGGCGGCCGAGACGCCGGGCACCTACAACCTGTCCGGGATCCGCGAGCCGGTGGTCGACGCGCTGCTCGCCAAGCTGCCGGCGGTGCGGAGCCGCGACGAGCTGATCGCGATCACCCGCTCGATCGACCGCATCCTTCGGGCGAAGCACTACTGGGTGTCGAACTGGTATCGGGCCGAGCACAACATCGCCCATTGGGACCTGTTCGGCTGGACAGAGAACAAGCCGGATTACGCCTTCGCGCCCGAGGCCACATGGTGGTTCGACCGCGAGAAGGCAGCGGCCATCGGCATGGCCGGTTAGACGAGGGCCCATGGGCGCCTACATCCTCCGCCGTCTCCTGCTCTTCATCCCGACGATGATCGGGATCATGGCGATCTCGTTCCTCGTCGTGCAGTTCGCGCCGGGCGGGCCGGTGGAACGGGTCATCGCCCAGCTGCAAGGCACGGACGTCTCGGCGACCGGGCGGATCAGCGGCGGCGGCGATTTCCAGGGCGTGGCCGATCCCGGCAGCGGCGGCGGCGAGATCAATTCGCGCTACCGCGGCGCGCAGGGCCTCGACCCGGAGTTCATCGCATCGCTGGAGCGGCAGTTCGGCTTCGACAAGCCGCCGCTCGAGCGCTTTGGAAAGATGCTGTGGGACTATCTCCGCTTCGATTTCGGCGAGAGCTATTTCCGCGACATCAGCGTCGTCGACCTCATCGTCGAGAAGATGCCGGTTTCGATCTCGCTGGGACTGTGGATGACGCTCCTGTCCTACGCGATCTCGATCCCGCTCGGCATCCGGAAGGCGATGAAGGACGGCTCGCGCTTCGACGTCTGGACCAGCGCGGTGATCATCGTCGGCTACGCCATCCCCGGCTTCCTGTTCGCGATCCTGCTCATCGTGCTCTTCGCCGGCGGCAGCTTCTTCGACTGGTTCCCGCTTCGCGGCCTGTGGTCGGACCGTTACGCCGGGACCCCGTTCTGGGAATGGATCACCGACCCGCGGGCGATCGCCGACTATTTCTGGCACCTCGTGCTGCCGCTGACCGCGATGGCGCTCTCGGCCTTCGCCACCACGACGCTCCTCACCAAGAACTCCTTCCTCGACGAGATCCGCAAGCAATACGTGATGACGGCGCGCGCCAAGGGGCTGACCGAGCATGCCGTCCTCTACCGACACGTCTTCCGGAACGCGATGCTGATCGTCATCGCCGGCTTCCCCGGCGCCTTCATCTCGGCGTTCTTCGCCGGCGCCCTGCTCATCGAGACGATCTTCTCGCTCGACGGGCTCGGGCTTCTCGGCTTCGAGTCGGTGATCAACCGCGACTACCCCGTCGTGTTTGCCACCCTCTACATCTTCTCGCTCCTCGGCCTCCTGGTGAATCTCATCTCCGACCTCACCTATACCTGGATCGATCCGCGGATCGACTTCGAGACGCGCGAGGTCTGAGCCATGGACCAGGTGCTCGAACGCGAACGCCTCGAGACGATCAACCCCGAGCCCGGGCAGACCGAGCCGCCGCCGCGGCGGCTCCTCATCTCGCCGCTCAACCGGCGACGCTGGCAGAACTTCACGGCCAATCGGCGCGGCTACTGGTCGCTCTGGATCTTCCTCGTCCTGTTCATCGGCTCGCTGTTCGCCGAGTTCATCGCCAACGACCGGCCGCTGGTCGTCTCGTATCACGGCGAGATCCTCTTCCCGGTGTTCAACAACTACCCGGAATCGAAGTTCGGCGGCTTTCTCGCCACCACCGACTATCGCGATCCCTTCATCCAGGACGAGATCCTCGCCAACGGCTGGATGGTGTGGCCGCCGATCCGCTACGCCAACCGCACCGTCAATAACGAGATCGCCGTCCCCGCTCCGGCGCCGCCGTGGTGGACGATGAGCCTGGAGGAGCGCTGCTCGCGCTATCCCGAAGGCGTCAACGACCGCAACTGCACGCCCGGCAACTGGAACTGGCTCGGCACCGACGACCAGGGCCGCGACGTCGTCGCCCGGCTGATCTACGGCTTCCGGATATCGGTGCTGTTCGGGCTGACGCTCGCGATCATCTCGTCGGCGGTCGGTGTCGTCGCGGGCGCGGTCCAGGGCTATTTCGGCGGCTGGATCGACCTGATCGCCCAGCGCTTCATCGAGATCTGGAGTTCGATACCGGCGCTCTACCTGCTCCTCATCATCTCCTCGGTGATCGCGCCGAGCTTCTTCGTGCTGCTCGGGATATTGCTCCTGTTCTCCTGGGTGTCGCTGGTCGGCGTGGTGCGCGCCGAGTTCCTGCGCGGCCGGAACTTCGAGTACGTCAATGCCGCACGCGCCCTCGGCGTCGGCAACCGCACGATCATGTTCCGCCATCTGCTGCCGAACGCCATGGTCGCGACGCTGACCTTCCTGCCCTTCATTCTCAACGGCTCGATCACCACGCTGACCTCGCTCGACTTCCTCGGCTTCGGCCT
>JBIQKL010000162.1:0-5473 GCA_044506555.1 Hyphomicrobiales bacterium
AAACCGCCCGAAGGCGGCTCATTCAAGTCTTTGAAATTAAGTAGGAAGATGTGGAGGTGAGAGGTGAAACCTCGAACCGATACCCAGCGGGCAGGGTTGGTGTGGCGGCTGCCCGCAAGGGTGAAGTGGTGGAGCCAGGCGGAATCGAACCGCCGACCTCTTGAATGCCATTCAAGCGCTCTCCCAACTGAGCTATGGCCCCTCCAGGGAAGGCCAGCCGGCGCGGGCTTCGACGTGGCCCGATGCCGTCTGGCGACGGTCAGATAGCACCTCGCGGATTCGATTTCCAGTCCGGCAACCGGCATCGCGGAACTTTCCGCCGACGCCCGGCGCGGGCGGGAATTCTCAGGTCTCCTCGTCGTCGACGTCGCCGATGATCGCGCCGACATCGTCGCCTTCCTCGTCCTCGTCGGGCTCGAGGAACGCATCGTCCGCGTCGTCATCGTCGTCGACGTTGTCGTCGCTGTCGACCGTGACGGCGCCGGTATCGCTTTCTTCCTGGTCGGCCTCCTCGAGGGGTACGAACTCCGCCTTGCTCTCGGTGTCGAGCTCGACGTCATCCTCCTCGTCGGCGACCGCGGCCGCGGGCCGCACGCGCGCCGTCGCCTCGAACTGCGTGCCGCAGCGCGGGCAGACGATCGGGTCGCGGTTGAGGTCGTAGTACTTCGAGCCGCAATTGGGGCAGATTCGCTTGGTGCCGAGTTCGGGTTTCGCCACTGTCCTTGGCCTCGTCGGAAGCGTTTGAGCGGCCTCCCGTAGTCCTGTCGGCCGGTCGAGTCAAACAGGATTTCCGCGCCCTTGCCGCGGCCGCGTGACGACCCCTCCGGCCTATGCTATCGCTCGCCGCGCCCGCCTGGCCAAGACGCGATCCGGAGCCTATCCGCCCATGTCGAAAAGCGACCGCTCGACCCCCCTCCGCGCCCGCCGCTCCGGCCCGCTCAACGGCACCGTCCGGCCGCCCGGCGACAAGTCGATCTCGCACCGCTCGCTGATGCTTGGCGCGCTCGCCGTCGGCGAGACCACCATCGACGGCCTGCTCGAAGGCGAGGACGTGCTCGCCACGGCCGAGGCGATGCGCGCCTTCGGCGCCACCGTCACCCGCGATTCGAACGGGGTGTGGAGCGTCAAGGGGCTCGGCGTCGGCGGCCTGCTCGAGCCGGACCACGTCATCGACTACGGCAATGCCGGCACCGGATCGCGCCTCGCCATGGGCATTGCCGGCAGCCACGCCATGGCCGCCACCTTCACCGGCGACGCCTCGCTCGTCGGCCGGCCGATGGGGCGCATCTTCGACCCGCTCCGCCGGATGGGCGTGCAGATCGTCGCCCGGTCCGGCGACCGCCTGCCGGCGACGCTGCGTGGTCCCGAGATGCCGGTCCCGATCGAATACCGGCTGCCCGTCGCTTCGGCGCAGGTGAAGTCGGCGGTGCTGCTCGCCGGGCTCAACGTGCCGGGCACCACCACCGTCATCGAGCCGGTGCCGACCCGCGACCATACCGAGCGCATGCTGCAGGCCTTCGGCGCCGCGATCGAGATCGAGGCCGGCACCGACGGTGCCCGGGTCATCCGCATCGAGGGCCGGGCCGACCTCAAGCCGCAGAAGATATCGGTGCCGGGCGACCCGAGCTCGGCCGCCTTTCCGATCGTCGCCGCCCTGATCGTCGACGGTTCGGACGTGACCGTCGCCAACGTGCTGATGAACCCGACCCGGTTCGGCCTGATCGAGACGCTGCTCGAGATGGGCGCCGACATCGCGATCGAGAACCGCCGGAACGTCGGCGGCGAGGAGGTCGGCGACATCCGCGTGCGGGCAAGCCGCCTCAAGGGCGTCACCGTGCCGCCGGAGCGCGCGCCGTCGATGATCGACGAATATCCGATCCTCGCCGTCGCCGCCGCGTTTGCGGAAGGAGACACCAAGTTCGAGGGCATCGGCGAGCTCCGGGTCAAGGAATCCGACCGCATCGCCTCGGTCGTCGCCGGCCTCGTCGCCAACGGCGTCACCGTCGAGGAAGGACCGGAAACCCTGCTCGTCCACGGCCAGGCGAAGGTCGCCGGCGGAGGGACGGTGGCGACCCATCTCGATCACCGCATCGCGATGAGCTTCCTCGTCCTCGGCATGGCGACGGAGGAGCCCGTGACGGTCGACGACGGCGCGCCGATCGCCACCAGCTTCCCCGAGTTCCGCACGATGATGGCCGGCATCGGCGCCGGCATCGAAGAGACGCGCCTTGCCTGACGACGGCGGGGCGGACGTGGTGATCATCGCCATCGACGGACCCGCCGCGGCCGGCAAGGGCACGCTTGCGGCGCGCCTCGCCGCCCATTTCGGTCTGCCCTATCTCGATACCGGCCTGCTCTACCGGGCCGTCGGCAAGCGGGTCGCCGATGCCGGCCTCGATCCCGACGACGCCGTCGCCGCCGCCCGCATGGCCGCGGCGCTCCAGCCGGCGGAGCTCGCCGATCCGGCGCTCCGCGGCCATGGTGCCGGCGAGATCGCCTCGCGCATCGCGGTCCACGCGGAGGTCCGCCGGGCGCTGCTCGCCTTCCAGCGCGATTTCGCCCGCCGGCCCGGCGGCGCGGTGCTCGACGGACGCGACATCGGCACCGCGATCGTCCCCGAAGCGGACGTGAAGATCTTCGTCACCGCCTCGGCCGAGGTCAGGGCGCGGCGCCGCACCGACGAACTGGTGGCGAAGGGGCGCGACATATCCTACGAGCGCATCCTCGACGAGATCATGGCCCGCGACGACCGCGACGCCGGCCGCGTCAGCGCGCCGCTGGCGGTGGCGCCGGATGCGGTCGTGCTCGACACCACCGCGCTCGACCCCGACGCCGCCTTCGCGCGCGCGGTGGCGATCGTCGAATCACACATGCGCCGCTGACCTGCGGCAGAAGAATCCGATCCGAGGAGTATCGACATGGAAGATCTGAAGGGACGGCGGGTCCTGGTGACCGGCGCCAGCAAGGGCATCGGCCAGGCGGTCGCCCGCGCCTTCGCCCGCCACGGCGCCGCGGTCGCGATCCACTACAGCGCCAGCGAGGCGGAGGCCAAGGCGCTGGCAGACGAGCTCACGGCGCTCGGCGCGAAGACCGTGCTGGTTCGCGGCGACTTGCGCCAGAGGGGCGAGGCCGAGCGCGTCGTCGCCGAGGCGGCGGCGGGGCTGGGCGGCCTCGACACGCTCGTCAACAATGCCGGCGCGCTGGTCCGCCGCGCGGCCTTCGCCGAGATCGACGACGCGCTGATCGACGAGGTCTTCGATCTCAACGTCCGCTCGCTCGTCCATGCCTGCCGCGCCGCCATCCCGCATCTCGAGGCGCGGCCGGGCGGTGCGATCATCAACGTCGGCTCGATCGCCGGCAGCAATGGCGGCGGCCCGGGCTCGGCGATGTATGCCGGGGCGAAGTCCTTCGTCCACAACGTCACCCGCCATCTCGCCCAGGACCTCGGCCCGAAGGGCATCCGGGTCAACACCGTCTCGCCCGGCGTGATCGCCACGCCGTTCCACGCCACCACCCCGCCGGAGCGGATGGAGGCGATGCGGAAGGCGGTGCCGCTCGGCCGCGTCGGCACCGCGGACGAATGCGCCGGCGTGTTCCTGTTCCTCGCCTCGCCGGCGTTGAGCGGCTACATCAGCGGCCAGAACATCCACGTCAACGGCGGCCAGTTCATCCCTTGAGGCCGGGAGGCCGACAGCCATGAGCCGACCCTATTCCGGGCCGATCGTCGACGCCCATCACCATCTCTGGGACTATCGCATGGGCCGCCATCCGTGGCTCGCGCCAGCCCAGGACGGGCATGGCGGGCTGGGCGGCCTTGCGCCGCTCCGCCGCGACTACCTGGCGGCCGACTATGCCCGCGACGCGGTCAACCAGAACATCGTCGCCACCGTCCATATCGAGGCGAGCTGGGTGCCGGGGGACTGCGTCGGCGAGACCCGATGGCTCGAGGGGCTCGACAAGCCCGGCGGCATCGCGCGGCGCTACGTCGCCCACGTGCCGCTGGCGTCTCCCGATGCCGACCGGCTGCTGGCCGAGCAGGCGGCTTTCCGCCGCGTCGTCGGCATCCGCGACATCCTGAGCTGGACGCCGGATCCTGCCCGCCGCTTCGCCGACCGCGGCGACCTGATGGACGATCCCGCCTGGCGCGCCGGGCTTCGCCGGCTCGCGGACCATGACCTCTCCTTCGACCTGATGATCTTCCCCAACCAGCACGGCGACGCGGCACGGCTCGCCGGCGCCTTCCCCGGCCAGCAATTCGTCCTCAACCATTGCGGCAGCCCGATCGAGCGCGATGCCGAGGGGATGGCGCGCTGGCGCGAGGGGCTTCGCACGCTCGCCGAGCGCCCCAACGTCGCGATCAAGATCTCCGACCTCGTCGCCTACGACAACGACTGGACGCTCGCGAGCCTCCGCGAGGTGACGCTCCACTGCATCGACTGCTTCGGGCCGGCGCGGTCGATCTTCGCGTCCGACTTCCCCGTCGCCGGCCTCCACGCCACTTTCGACGAGGTGTGGGACTCATTCAGGGAGATTACCGCCGGTTTCTCGCCGGCCGAGCAGGCGGCGATGTTCCACGACAACGCGTGGCGCCTCTACCGCTTCGACGAGGCGGCGCGGGATGGGTGAGCGCGCCTGAAACTTCGTAGGTGTCCCGCCCCTCCTCTCCCGGTAGGGAGAGGATAGCGAGACCGGCTCTGCGAAGCGGAGCGAGGTCGAGCTTGGTGAGGGGATCGGCCCGCTCCAATGTCCCGCCCCTCACCAACCTCCGCATCGGCCGCGATGCGGCCGTGCTGCGGTATCCTCTCCCATCCGGGAGAGGAGGGTGTCCTCGCCTCTGAGGGATTCAGCCCACCTTGACCATCTTGACGCACATCGGCGTGCCGATCGCGATCGGCTTGCCGGTGTCGGTGAGACGTCCGGTGTCCGCGTCCCGCCGGAAGATCGAGACGCAGTCGCCGTTCTGGTTGGCGGAGAGGAACAGCGTGCCGGAGGGCGACACGGCGATGTTCCGCGGCGTCGAGCCGCCGCACGGCGTGTAGTCGACGAGGCCGAGCGTCCCGGTGTCCTGGTCGACGGCGAAGATCGCGATGCTGTCATGGCCGCGGTTGGCGCCGTAGACGAAGCGGCCGTCGGGCGAGATCTGGATGTCCGAGCAGTGGTTCTCGGCGGCCGCCTCGGCCGGCACCGCGGGCTTGCCGTCGATCGGCGTGAGCGTGCCGGTCGCGGGGTCGAGGGCGAGGGCGCCGATGGTCGAATCGAGTTCGTTCATCACGAACAGGAACCGGCCGTTCGGGTGGAGCGCGATGTGGCGCGGGCCGGCGCCGGGCGCGAGGTCGAGGGCGGCGACGCGACTCAGGCTGCCGTCCGCCCCGATCCGGTAGGTGATGAGCTGGTCGAGGCCGAGGTCGGCGGCGATGGCGAAGCCGCCTTCGATCGTCTCGCCGATCCAGTGCGCGTGGCTCCGCTCCTGCCG
>JBIQKL010000034.1:0-3926 GCA_044506555.1 Hyphomicrobiales bacterium
GTCGCAGCGGCAGCGCATCGCCAATTTCGGCGGCCTCGCGCCGAAATGGGACGAGTGAGCAGCGAAGGACTTGCCGGCCTCGAACCGTGCCTCTATCTAGGCGTGTCTCAGCAGGGAGTGTCCTATGTCCGCCATTGTGCGCATCCCGGCTGGCGGGAGCCTGAAGGCCTGATTTCCCGCGTGTCCGGTCGAACGGCCGGATAGCGCTCGGGCCTTCCCTCGACCAGCCGCGAACCCGTCGTCGCCGGGTGTTCCCCGGCGGCCGTTTTCGTGCGCTCCGCGGGAAGCGGAGTCCAGGGATGGCCTCACAATGATAGACATGCTCCAGGACCTGGCCGCGCTCGGCTGGTCGCAGCACTTCACGACGCAACTCGATACCGACGACCTTCGTGCGCTGGTTCCGGCCCGCGTGCTCGCGGTCCATCGCGACGGGCTCGACGTCGCCGCGCCCGGGTTTCACGGGCGCGTCCCGCAACTCGACGCCGATGTCGAGGAGCGGGCGACGGTCGGCGACTTCGTCCTCCTCGACGCGGCGCGGCGGCCGCGACATCTGCTCGAACGGAAGAGCCTGTTCAAGCGGAAAGCCGCCGGCACCGGGCGCCGTGTCCAACTGATCGCCGCCAACGTCGATACGCTGCTGGTGGTCAGCTCGTGCAACCAGGACTTCAACGTCGCCCGACTCGAGCGCTACCTGGCGCTCGCGCGTGAGGCCGGCGTCGTCCCCGTCGTCGTGCTGACCAAGGCGGATCTCGCCGAGGACGCCGGCGACTATGGGGGCGCGGCCGCGCGGCTCCTGCCGGGGCTTCTGGTCGAGACCCTCGACGCCCGCGATCCCGCGGCTGTCGCACGTCTCGCGCCGTGGTGCGGCAAGGGCCAGACCGTGGCGCTAGTCGGCTCCTCCGGAGTCGGCAAGTCGACGCTCGTGAACACGCTCACCGGCAGCGACGGCCAGGCGGTCGCGGGCATCCGCGAGGACGATGCGCACGGACGCCATACGACGACGGGCCGGTCGATGCACCGGCTCGCCTCCGGCGGCTGGCTGATCGACACCCCCGGCATGCGCGAGCTGCAGCTCGCCGACGTCGGAACCGGGATCGGAGAGGTCTTCGCCGACATCGCGGACCTCGCCCGCGCCTGCCGCTTCGCCGATTGCCGGCACGAAGGCGAGCCCGGCTGCGCAGTGGAAGCGGCGATCGCCGACGGCGCGCTCGAACCCGAGCGTCTCCGCCGCTACCGGAAGCTCGTCGACGAGGACGCCCGTAACTCGGCGACGATCCACGAGCGTCGCGTCCGCGAGCGCGCCTTCGGGCGCATGGCGAAGGAGGCGATCAGGGCCAAGAACGCACGACGGGATCGGTAGGCAAAAATCGCCTATAGTCGGGCCACGTCCCTTCGAGGAGATGCCAGGCATGGTCCGGTGCCGTCTTGTCAGTGTCCTACTCGGGGCCGGGATGGCGATTGCCGTCCCGGCTGCTGCCCTTGCTCAAACAGCGGAGGAGGCCGTGGCCTACGGCTTCATGGGGCTCGCCGACGGCGCCACCTTCGAGCGCGCCACCACCACCATGAGCTGGCGCGAGGCGAGCGCCTCGCCGGCAGTCTTCGACGGAGACGCCGACATCGGAGGCAAGCGCGCGAAGATCCAGTTCACGGTCACCGCGATCGACCCGTGCCGCTACGAGGTCGCGCTTGAGGGGCCGATGGTTCCCGGCGGCGGCCGCACGCTCTACGCCCGCATCGATCTGACGGCGATCGACACGGTCACTGTCGCCGACGACGGTATCCATGTCGACGTCGCCGGCGACGGCTTTTGCGAGACGGGCCAGAACAATGCCGATTGCATGGCGATGAACCAGTCGGATCTGTTCGGCTTCGTCGATGCTGGGCGCCATGCCGACCTCGTGGCTTTCATCCGTTCCGAAGTATGCCCGGCAGGGAGTAGGCAATGACCGACTGGAAGGACAACGGCGTGCGGGTCATTCCCGGCGACCGGCTCGACCCGAACACGGCGCAGACCCCCGGCATGAGCCGCGCGGCCGCCGTCAACTTCGCACGGGTCGGCGCGCAGAAGATCTGGGCTGGCACGGTGTCGATCCATCCCGACGCCAAGACCGGCGCCCACCATCATGGCGAACTCGAGAGCGTCATCTACGTGGTTAAGGGGAGGGCGCGGATGCGCTGGGGCGACAACCTCGAATACGTCGCCGAGGCGGGACCGGGCGACTTCATCTTCGTGCCGCCCTTCGTGCCCCATCAGGAGATCAACGCCTCGGCCGACGAGCCGCTCGAATGCGTCGTGGTGCGGAGCGACAACGAGGCCGTCGTCGTCAACCTCGACATCGAGCCGGTGGAGAAACCGACCCACGTCCCCTGGGTCGACCCGATCCACCGCGATCCCCACGCCTGACCGGCAAACGCAACCCGTCGAACGCCTGGAGCTTCCTCTCGTGAAAGCGATCCTGATTGCCGCCGTCCTCCTTGGCACGACCGCTGGGGCAGCCTTGGCCCATCCGTGCGGCGGCGACGCGCAGGCGCGCGCGGCAGCACTGCTCGCGTTCCACTACGAGGACCCGGATGCCGACGTCGCGACCGGCGACGAGGTGAAGGAATTGCCGCCGCTCAAGGCGCTCCGCGGCAGCGGCAAATTCGACGTCCTGGAAGTGTGGGGCTACATCTACAAGGCCGAGTACCGCATGCGTTTCATCTACGCCCAGATCCCCGGCTCATGTGTGCTGATGGGCCAGGAGATCATCGAGGCCAGCGACCCGTATTGAGGGCAGGGAGGGGAAGGGCCATGAGCGCACGTCCGGCGATCGCCGCCTGCGCACTTTTGCTGATCGCGACGGTCGCCGCCGCCGAGGCCGGTCCGGTCTGCGGCGCCTTCACTCTGGTTGGCGGGGAGAAGGGCATCAACGTGGTCGACAACCCGCCGGCCGGCAAGAGCCCCGGCGACGTGCGCGCCGGGTGGCGCCGGCTCGCCGACGAGGCGGGCGAGCCGGCGGGCACCGTCCACTATGTCGCGATCCTCACCGAGCCGGGAGCAGAGGGCGGCGATATCCTCGCCGGCAACTACTACGTCCGCCTCGCTGAGGGCGTGATCGCCGCCCAGACCATCTACCAGCTTCCGGACTCCACGGACACCAGCCAGAAGGCGCAGAACGCCGTCCTGATCGTGACCGGCGGCACCGGGACGTTCGCGGGCGCCACCGGCACGATCGAACTCGTCGCCGGCGAGGCGCCGCGCTACGTGTTCGACCTGCGCTGCCCGTGACCGCTCACGACAGTCCGACCCGGCTCTCGCGCTGGTAGGCGATCAGGTCGAGCGAGGGTGCCGCATCGTTGCCGGCGATCTGGCTGAGCAGGCAATGCGCCTGGCCGCGGTGATGGGTCTGGTGATTGAAGAAATGCGAGAGCGCCGGCGCCAGCGGCTGGGTGATGTCGCGGGGATTGGTGATGGTGCGGTAGGTGAACGTCGCTGCGAACGCAGCTTCGTCCAGCCCGTCCACATAGCCGACGATCCGCTCGTCCTCGGCCGCACGGGCGGCGGCCAGCGCGTCGCGGTCGTCATAGGGGACTTCGTCCAGGCGGGTGTGGACCGGTCCGGCGCCGGTGAAGCGCTGCAGCCAGATGCGGTCGGTGACGACGAGATGGTTGAGCGTTCCGTGGAGCGAGCCGAAGAACGCACCGCGCTGCTCGCGATACGCGGAATCCGGCAGGGCCATCGCCGCCCTGTAGAGCCGCTGGTTGGCCCAGCGGTTATAGGTGGCGAACATGGCGTAGATGTCTTTCATCGCAAGTCTCTCCGTCCGGCCCCGGTGCCGGTTCGCGGGTGTCGTCCCCTGGATGGCGGAGAGGCCGTTGGCCGGCCTTCGGAGAATCTTGGGCGCACCGGTGTGCGGCGCCGACGAGGGTTAGAGGGGCGCGCGGCG